>NZ_FNVC01000039.1:0-22879 GCF_900108215.1 Billgrantia desiderata
CCATGGAGTGCCTGGCCAAGGATCGGGAGGAGCTGCTGGCGTTCTATGACTACCCGGCAGAACACTGGGTGCATATCCGCACCACCAACCCGATCGAATCGACCTTCGCCACGGTCCGCCTGCGGAGCAAGCGCAGCCGGAACTGCGGCTCCAGAGCGACGACCCTGGCGATGGTCTTCAAGCTGCTTCAGAGCGCCCAGAAGCGCTGGAAGCGGATCAAGGGGTTCAACAAGCTGGAGCTGGTCGTGAACAACGTCCAGTTCAAGGACGGCGAACCCTTGACCGATCAGTCAGACAGGACTGCCGCCTGACCTGCCATACACAGGATTTGACAATAACTCTTCATGAACCGCCGTATACCGAACGGTACGTACGGTGGTGTGGGAGGGCGCCGGGGGTGACCCCGGCCCCTACCCGATCGTTCATGCTTTGCGTTTATAGCTAGACTGGCTAGTGGAGTCAGCAGTCGGGAGAGAGCCGTTCAGGTCAGTGGCGCTAAGGCCTCGATCAGCGAATAGATGAACTGAATGCCGTTGCTGAACAGGCGCTGCAGGAAGCGCGACATGTCTGTCATCAGTACCATTAACAGTACGAGACCCACGGTCAGCGAAGTGGGGAAGCCGATGTTGAATACCGTTAACTGCGGCGCGGAGCGGTTCAGAATGCCCATGGCCAGGTTGATGATCAGCAGCGAACCCACCAGCGGCAACGCCAGCGACATGCCCGCTACAAAGATGGTACCGCCGTAACGCACCATCATCTCGAAGGCCGCGGGATTGAATGCGCCGATGCCGATAGGTAGGCCATAAAAGCTCGACACCAGAGCTTCCAGTACCATCAGATGGCCGCCCAGGGCCAAGAACATCAGCAGGGTGACCATAAAGAAGATTCGCGACAGGATCATGGTATTGGTACCGCTGCCTGTGTCGAAGAACGAGGCAAAGGCCAGGCCCATCTGCAGGCCGATGAATTCGCCGGCGGCTTGGACCACGGCGAAGACCACATGCATCACCAGGCCGATGGCGATACCGATCAGCATCTGTTCCACCAAAATGCCGAAACCAGCCCAGGAGACGAGGGGCACGTCGGGCATGGGAGGCAGTACCGGGGCGATCACCAGCGTGATGAGGAATGCCAGCCCGATCTTGGCCTGGTTGGGTACGCTGGAGTGTCCCCACAGCGGGGCGGCCTGGAAAAATGCCAGGATACGCACGAAGGGCCAGAGAAAGAGCACTAGCCAGGCGTGCAGTTGATCGAAGGTCACCTCGACCATGGGCGACTCACATCAGCATGCTGGGTATGCTGGTGAAGAGGTTGCGAGTGAAGTCCACGATCAGCTTCAGCAGCCAGGGGCCGGCCAGCACCAGTACGGTGAACACGCCGAGAATCTTGGGAATGAACGAGAGGGTCATCTCGTTGATTTGGGTGGCAGCCTGAAACAGACTCACGATAAGACCCGTGAGCAGGGCGGTGATCAACAGCGGGCCGGCCAGGAACAGCGTGACGCGCATTCCCTGGTAGGCGATGCCCATGACCATTTCCGGCGTCATCGTGACTCCTTGCCGGCGCGGGGCGCCCGGCCTCTCTTGATGGCGTTCATATGAAGAAGCTCTCCGCCAGCGATCCGACGATCAGCTGCCAGCCGTCCACCAGCACGAACAGCATCAGCTTGAACGGCAGCGAGATGGTGGCCGGCGGCACCATCATCATGCCCAGTGACATCAGGGTGCTGGCAACCACCAGGTCGATGATCAGAAATGGGATGAAGATGGTGAAGCCGATCTGAAACGCTGTCTTCAGCTCACTGGTGACGAAGGCCGGCACCAGAATACGCAGCGGTACGTCCTCCGGTCCCTGCATGGGACCGACTTCGGCCAGGCGCGCAAAGAGCGCCAGGTCCGGTTCGCGAGTCTGGGCCAGCATGAATTCGCGGAACGGCTCCTGGGCCAGCAGCAGGAACTCTTCGAAATCGATCTCATCGGCGCTGAGCGGCACCCAGGCGGTCTCGTACACCAGCCCTATCACCGGTGACATGACGAAGAAGGTGAGAAACAGGGCAAGACCCAGCAGTACCTGATTGGGCGGGGTGGCCTGAGTACCCATGGCAGTACGCAGCAGGCTGAGCACGATGATGATACGGGTGAAGCTGGTCATCATCAGCAGCGCCGCCGGTAGGAAGGCCAGCGAGGTGAGCAGCAGCAGCGTTTGCAGCTGAATCGACCATTGCTGGCCGCCGTTGTCCAGGGGCTGGCTGATGATGCCTGGAATCTGCTGGGCATGGGCGCCCAGAGGCAGAAGGGCAAGCAAAAGGACGGCAAACAGGATCAGCGAGCGCACAGACGAGGGTAGTGGCAAGGACCGAGAGAGAGACGGACGAATCATGATTCTCCCCGCCTGGAGCCACCCAGGCCGGCGTTGTGCTTCAAAGCGCGGGCAAAGCGAACGGCGAAGCGCTCGTCCTCGGTCTGTGTGCCGGTCTTCTCACCCGCGGGGCGTGCAGGTGCCTGCCGCTCGTGCAGCTTGTTGACCTGGCCGCCTCCGACCCCGAGCACTAGCCAGGTGTCTTCGATCTCGACAATGACCACTCGCTCGCGAGCGCCAACGGCAGCACTGCCCACCACCCGCAGATGTCCGCCTGCCGCCCGCTGTTGGGGGTTCCAGCGTTTCAGCAAAGCAGTGCAGATCAGGATGATGGCGATGACCAGCGCCAGGGCCGCAGCCGTCTTGCCGAGGGTGGCCATGCCTACCAGGGCATCGCCACCCACGGCCAGCGATTCGACGCCGGCCGGGGATACGGTCGAAGGAGTGTTGCTCATCGGTTGAGTTTTTGCACCCGCTCGGAGGGGGTGATGATCTCGGTGATGCGGATGCCGTACTTGTCGTCGACCACTACCACCTCGCCTTGGGCAATGAGGTAGCCGTTGATCAGGATATCCATTGGCTCGCCGGCGAGACCGTCTAGCTCGACGACGGAGCCTTGGGCCAGCTCGAGCAACTGCTTGATGGTCAGCTTGGTACGGCCCAGTTCCACGGTCAGCTTGACCGGGATGTCCATGATCATCTCGAGGTCACGCGGCGCTCCGCCTTCCTTGCCCCTGTCGAGCGGGCGGAACACCCGTTCCCCTGCGGACTGCGGGGCAGGCGTGGGGGCAACAGCGGCTGCGGGCTCGTCGGCGGACGCCTCGAACGCTTCCTGCTCGGCCAGGGCTTCCGCCCAGGGGTCGTCGTCGTCACCGCTGCCAGCGCCTTGTTCTGCCGCGGCCTGTTCGGCCATGGCCTCGGCCCAGGGGTCGTCGTCGGCGGCCGGCTCGTTATCCTGCTGTTCGGACATGGCGGAGGCCCAGTCGTCGTCGGAAACGTTCTGATCGGGTTTCTTGGGATCAGTCATGCTTGGATTCCTTGGCTTGAGGCGCTGCGCCCTTGATGAAGGCGTCCTTCGACACCGGGTTCTGTGCACCATGGTCGATGATGCGGATGACACGCAGCGCGCGCTGTTCGTGCTGGCTGCCGTAGTCGCACTCCATCACCGGCACTCCGTCGACGCTGGCGGTCACGGTCTCGGGGAGTTCCAGCGGAAGCACGTCGCCTACCTTGAGCGCCATGACATGGGCGATGCGGGTAGGGATATCGGCAAAATTGGCAATCAGTTCCACTTCTGAACGGCGAAGCTCGCCGGCCATGCGCTTGCTCCAGGAGCCGTCCTTGTCGTGGTGGCCGTCGCTGAGCGGGTTTGCCAGCAGATCGCGCAACGGTTCGACCATCGAGTAGGGGATGCAGATCTGGAAGCTGCTGGTGAGATTGCCCACCTCGATGTTGAAGTTCGTATTCACCACGATCTCGTTGGGCGAGTTGGTGATGTTGGCGAACTTCGACTGCATCTCGGAGCGCAGATAGCTGATCTGGAGCGGATAGACCGACTTCCACGACTCCTCATAGGCGTCGATGGCCAGATTCAGCAGGCGCTGAATGATGCGCTGCTCGGTATTGGTGAACTCGCGACCTTCCGACTTGGTCAGGAAGCGTCCGTCGCCGCCGAACAGGTTGTCGACCACCATGAACACCAGGTTCGGCGGGAACACGATCAATGCCGAGCCGCGCAGCGGTTTCATGCCGATGATGTTGATGTTGGTCGGCACCGGTACGTTGCGCGAAAACTCGCTGTAGCTCAGGTAACGCACCGAATCGACGGTGATGTCGGCGCTGCGCCGCAGCAGGTTGAACAGCCCCATGCGGAAGTGCCGCGCGAAGCGCTCGTTGATGATATCCAGCGCCTGCAGGCGCTCGCGGATCACGCGGTGCTGGGTCGCCGGGTCGTAAGGACGTACGCGCGCCTCGCCGTCGTTTCGTGCAACGGGTTCGTCGTCGCCGCTGACGCCCTTGAGCAGGGCGTCGATCTCATCCTGTGACAGCAGATCGTCTTGGGACATGGTGGCAGGGCACCCGATTATTGCACGATGAACTCGGTGAACAGCACGTCCCGAATTTCCAGGGGCGGCTGAGGCTGGGACAGCGGGTCGGATAGCACGGCTATCACTTCTTCGCCTAGGCGGCGCTTGCCTTCCGGTGTGGTCAGCTCGCTGGCCTGCTTGCCGGAGAACAGCATCAGCAGACGGCTGCGAACCTGCGGCATGTGCTCAGTGAGAATCTCGCGAGTCTCGTTGTTGCCGACCTTCAGCGAGATGCCGGTATAGAGCAGCCGCGAGCCGAAATTGTCGTCGGCGAGATTGACTGTGAAGGGGTCGATCTTGACGAAGATCGGTGTCTGTCGCTGTAGCTGCTGCGTCTGAGCGTTGCCACCTTCGCTTGCGTCACGCTCGCTCATGACCATGTAGATGGCCGCTCCCGCTGCTGCCATGGAGAGCAGTACCAGCAGCACCATCAGCCACAGGAGCTTGGAGGAGCCACCCGTCGATTTTGCCATTGCCTTGCCTTTCGTATGTTGTCCAGCTGTTGGGATGATTATGCCAAGCTGCGCGGCCTGCGATGACAGGAACAGGCCGCGCGAAAGGGCTTATCTTGGCTTTTTGTCTCAGGCGTAGAGGTTCACCCGGCCATCCAGCGACAGGGTGGCGGTCGAAGTCGATGCGGCTTCGTCGGCTGCGGCCAGAGCGGCCTCTGCCTCGCCTGAAGCTGAACCGCCCTGACCCTGGCGGCCATTCTGATTGGCGAAAGCCTGGGCATCATGGTGGCGCTGCTCGCCCACCGAGGTTTCGCCCAGGGTAATGCCTTGTTCGGCCAGCGCTTCACGCAGTTGCGGAATGGCCTGCTCCAGCACCTGACGAACCTGTGCATGTGAGGCCAGGAACTGCGCCTGGGCGCCCTGCTCGGTCATCTTGAGTGTCACGGAGAGCGGGCCGAGCTCGGCCGGGTTCAGGCGCATCTCGACCTGCTGCTCGCCGCCACTGCGGGCAAACTGCACCAGTTGCTGACCCAACTGGGCGGGCCAGTTGGGGCTCTGCAGCGGGGCGGTGAGAGTGGCCTGGGTGGGCAGTGCGGGTTGCGCAGCAGCCTGGGCCTGCCCTGCCGGAGCGCTACCGGGCTGTGTCATGGTGGCGGCTTCCGGCACGAAGCCGGCCCGCGGCGCTTCCGGTGCCATGGCGCGAATTTCGCTACCAGCCTGTGCCGTTCTGGCGAAGGCGGTGGAGAATTCCGATGCCGGGCTGGCAGAGCGTGCCGGGGCTTCGGCGGCAGCACTGGTGACGATGCCACGGTCGGCGGCGGTGGCAGCCTGGGCCAGCGCTGCAGATCGAGCGGCTTGGTCTTGTCCGGCTGTGCCAGGACCGGCAGTGGCGAGCAGGGTGGTATCGCCGTTTGCCATTCTCATTTCACCCGCGCTGCTCGGGGCCGGCATGGCTGCAGCGCCGAAGGCGGCGGCTTGTCGTTCGGCTTGATCGGCAGCGTTGGCATCACCGCCGACCATCGGGTTGGTAGCGGCCTGTGGCATCGGAGCCGGCATGCCGGCAGCGTCCTGCTCCTGGACGAAACTGCCGTCGATCAGGGCAAGCCGTGCCATGATGTCTTCGAGCTGGGCGTTGGCGTCAGCATCCGTGGGGCCGTTCTCTCCGAGCTGCTGTTCGATGGTGCCGTTCATCGCCTGCAGCAGAGCCTGATGGGCGGCCATGGTTTGCGGCAAGGAATGGGCGGAACCAGACAGCTGAAGGGGGAGAGTGCCGTCGCCAAAGCGGTCACTGCTGCTTGCCTGGTTCAATGCCAGGGCAAACTGTCCCGGGGCGACACCGGCTTCCTGCTTGCCGGAGAGCTGATTCGGCAGAGCGGATAGGATCATCTGGATATTCATGGTGTTCTCCTTACCGTCTCAGGAAGAGAGATCGGTACGCTGGCGTAGTAGCCGTCCGGCTGCCATTTCGTCACTGATACGTTGGTCGCGGCGTGCCTCCTGGCGCTGCCGTTCGGCGTCGCGCCGCGATACCAGGGTATCGAAGGCGGAAAGCCGCTTCTGTTCCTGCTGCCAATGCTGCTGGCTCTGCTGAACGCGCTGTTGCTGGGCGTCCAACGCCTGTCTGGCGCGCTGGAGTGCGGCATCCAGGGACGCCAGAAACTGCTGATAATTGTGCATGCTGGCCGGATCGATGCCTTCACGCATGGCCTGTTGCAGGCGCTCGGCATACTCGAGCCGGTAACGATTGAGCGACTCCAACTGAGCGCTGACCTGACGTTCACTTTGACGCTCGCCCGCCAGCAGCTGTCCCGCCTGGTCGCGAGCGTCGCGAGCCAGATCGCTCAGCATGGCGAGTTGTGACGATGCACTCATTGTCTGACTCCTAGTGTTTCGGCCAGAACCTGTTTGGAAGCCTCGATGGAGGCGTTCTCATTCATGCCCTGCTGGAGAAAGTGCTCCAGCTGCGGGTAACGCTGTACGGCCTCGTCCAACTGAGGATCGTGCCCGGGGCTGTAGGCGCCGACGCTGATCAGATCGCGATTGCGCTGATAGCGCGAGAACAGCCGCTTGAACGCCTGGGTCATGCTCAGTTGCTGATCGTCGATGATGTGTGTCATCACGCGGCTGATCGAGGCCTCGATGTCGATGGCCGGGTAGTGACCGGCTTCCGCCAGGGTGCGTGACAGCACGATATGACCGTCGAGGATGGCCCGTGCCGAGTCGGCAATCGGGTCCTGCTGATCGTCGCCCTCGGTCAGTACGGTATAGAAGGCTGTGATCGAGCCGCGGCCGCGCTCGGCATTGCCGGCACGCTCCACCAGGCTGGGTAGCTTGGCGAATACCGAGGGCGGATAGCCCTTGGTGGCCGGCGGCTCGCCGATGGCCAGCGCGATTTCCCGCTGAGCCATGGCGTAGCGGGTCAGCGAATCCATGATCAGCAGGACGTTCTTGCCCGCATCACGAAAACCCTCTGCCAGACGAGTGGCATAGGCGGCGCCCTGCAGACGTTGCAGCGGCGAGGTGTCGGCCGGCGCCGCCACCACCACGGCACGCCGTCGCCCCTCGGGACCGAGAATGTTGTCGATGAAGTCCTGGACCTCGCGGCCCCGCTCGCCGATCAGGCCTACCACGATGACCTCGGCGTCGGTATAACGTGCCATCATGCCTAACAGCACCGACTTGCCCACGCCGGAGCCGGCGAACAGACCCATGCGCTGGCCACGGCCGACGCTGAGCAGGGCATTGATGGCACGAATGCCGACGTCGATCTGCTCATCGATAGGAGCGCGCTTCAGAGGGTTGAGCGGGGGTGTGGACAGTGGAGCACGGGGGGCGTCATCGAGCGGACCGAGGCCGTCCAGAGGTTCGCCGTTACCGTCGACCACCCGGCCGAGTAGGGATTCTCCCAATGGGAAGCGACGTGCCGCATGGTCCGGGCCATCGCCCAGCGGGAAGACCCGGGCACCGGGCATCAGGCCGGCAATTTCCGTGAGCGGCATCAGCAGCAGACGCTCGCCATTGAAGCCCACCACTTCGGCTTCGGCGAAACGGGGCGGCTCGCTGCCACCGGGTGAGAGCAGCTCTATACGGCAGGCATTGCCCAGGGCCACGCGCAGACCGACGGCTTCGATCACCATGCCGGTAGCACGCAGCACCCGGCCGCTGGTGCGATAGCCGGGCACCGTTTCCACGCGTGCGCGCACATGCCGCAGCGTCTGCTGCCAGCGTGCTTGATGCGCATTGGTGGTCGTTGCCGCTTCGCTCATCGCGTTGCCTCTACTCTTCTCGGTCGCCGTCGGTGTCGCTGGTGGGGGAGCGCCGACGTCTGACCTGGGATTTCACCGCCTGCCAGCGTGTCTCCCAGGTGGCATCCAACTCGCCGTTGGCACTGGTGACGCGACAGCCGCCGCGGGTGAGCTGGGTATCGGGCTGCAGTTTCCAGCCGGCCGCAGCCAGCTCGACGCCCAAGTGCTCCTCGACCAGCTTGTGGTCGAGGGGATGCAGCCAGAGCCGCTGCTGGCCCACCAGCGGCGGCTCCGTATGCAGCAGCGCACCGATCAGTTCCAGCACCTGGCGCGGGCGTGCCTTGAGCGCCTCGCCGGCGAGCTGATGCCCGGTGGCCAGGGCCAACTCCACAAGGTCGTTGGCAATCTCGTCATCGAGCTGCTCGAGAGCGTTGGAGAACTGCTCGGCCAACGGTTTCAGCGGTGCCACGGTGTCACGCACCTGCTGCTCGAGTTCTTTCTGCGCCTCCAGGCGCCCCTCATCCAGGCCTTGGGCATGCCCCGCCTGGCGGCCTTCCTCGAAGCCGGCGCGATAGCCCTCCTCGCGGGCTTCCTGCATCACTTTCTCGCGCAGCGCCTTCAACTCCGCCTGGCGCTGAAAGGCCTCGCGGCGCCGGGCTTCCACGGCCGGATCCAGCGCCTGGCGGGCGTTTTCTTCGGGCTGCTCGGCTTGCAGTTCGTCCATTTGCCAGCGCCGCCAGGAGGCGTGGCGTTCCGCGCCGGTCGCCCGCTCAGACATAGGTGTCGTCTCCGCCACTCAGCACGATCTCGCCGGAGTCGGCCAGGCGGCGTACCACCTGGAGAATGGCCTTCTGCTCGGCTTCCACCTGCGAGACGCGAATCGGCCCGCGGGCCTCCATGTCCTCGCGCATGAGGTCGGCGGCACGGCGCGACATGTTGCGCAGGAACTTCTCCATGAGCCCTTCGGGGGCGCCCTTGAGCGCCACCACCAGCGAGTTGGTGTCGATCTCCTTGAGCACCAGTTGGATGCTGCGGTCGTCGAGGTCCATCAGATTCTCGAACAGGAACATCTCGTCGATGATCTTCTGCGCCAGATCTTCGCTGTGGGCGCGAACCGTCTCGATGGCGGTTTCCTCGAGAGAGGAGTTCATCAGGTTGAGGATCTCGGCTGCCGTTCTCACGCCGCCCATCTTGCTGCGCTTGAGGTTCTGGCCGTCGAGCATGCCCGAGAGCACCTCGGTGAGTTCCTGCAGGGCAGCCGGTTGCACGCCGCTGAAGGTGGCGATACGCAGCACCACGTCGTTGCGTAGCTTGTCGTCGAACAGCTCGAGGATATCGGCCGCCTGATGACGCTCCAGATGTACCAGGATGGTAGCGATGATCTGCGGATGTTCGTCGCGGATCAGCTCGGCCACCATCGAGGCTTCCATCAGGTTCAGCGAATCGATGCCGCTGCTGGATCCGGAAGACTCCAAGATATCCTCGATGATGCTGGTGGCGCGCTCGCTGCCCAGCGCCTTGGTCAGCACTGAGCGAATGTGATCGCTGGAGTTGAGGTTGAGGGCGATGAACTCCTCGGTCTCGCGATGGAACTCCAGCATCACCTGCTGCATGTCCTCGTGAGAGACCTGGCCCATGTCGGCCATCTCCATGCTCAACTGCTGGATTTCCTTGGGCGAGAGGAACTTGAACACCTCGGCCGCGCTGTCCTCGTCGAGGGCCAGCATCAGGATGGCGCTGCGGCGAACGCCGTTCATCGCTTTGGCACTACTCATGCTTGCTCATCCAACTGCGTACGATCATGGCGATCATGCGGGGATCTTCCTGGGCGAGCTCACGCAGCTCGGCCAGATGGTCTTCGTAGGCCGACGAGCGGCGCTTGCGCTTGGGCTTCTGGTACGGCCGCAGCTCGTCATCGTCTCCGGCGGCCTGCAGTTCACCCTCGGCCGGCTCGCCGTCGTCACCCACGCGCACCTGCAGACCTGTGCCCGGAGCGCTAGCCAGCACGGGCTGCTCGGTATGGCGCTTGATCAGCGGGCGCAGGACCAGCAGGTAGCCGAGAAGTATTCCCAATGCCACCAGCAGATAGCGTCCGATGGTCAGAGCCAGCGAATGAATCTCGGGCGATTGCCACCACTCGAACTCTTCGGCTTCCGTCACGTCGCGGCTGAACGGGCTGTTGACCACTTCGATTTCGTCGCCGCGTGCCGGGGAGAAGCCGATGGCCTGGCGCACCAGACGTTCGATCTGGGCGATCTGGGCCTCGCTCAACGGCACGCGCTGCCATTCGCCGTCTTCGTTGCGCTCTTCGCGGTAGTCCACCACTACGGCGGCGGTAAGGCGGGTCACCTCGCCCTGACGATGCTGAATGTGCTGGATGTTGCGATCGACCTCGAAGTTGACCACGTCGTCCTGGCGCAGGTTGTTCAGCGCCTGCAGGCTTTGCTGGGCCTCTTCGGTAAGTTCACCGTCTTCGTCGGTGGGTAGCTCGATGGGCGAGGGCGCCACGCCTGGCGGCGTGTTGCTCAGCGCGCCGGGGATACCCAGCGCCAGACCGTCGCCGCCGTTGTAGGAAAGGCTCGACTGGCGGCTGCGAATCGCGGCCTCGTTGGGCGGCTGGTTGGGGCCGAAGCGCTCGGAGGTCTCTTCGCGGCGGGAGAAATCGATCTGGGCAGCGACCTGGGCGCTGATGTTCTCGCGGCCGAGGATCGGCGCCAGGATGTTTTCGATACGCTGCTGGAAGGAGCGCTCCACCTCGGCAATGTAGTCGAGCTGGGTGGCGTCGAGGCCCCGACCCTGGGTGCTGGTCTGAGAAAGCAGGCGGCCGCTGTGGTCGACCACGGTGACGTTTTCCGCGGCCAGGTCGGGAACGCTGCTGGATACCATATGAATGATGGCGCTGACCTGGCCGTCGCCCATCACCCGGCCAGGCTCCAGGGTAACGATGATCGAGGCCTTGGCGGGCTCGCGGTCGCGCACGAAGACCGAGGAACGCGCCATGGCCAGGTGCACGCGGGCGCGGGATACCGGCCCCAGCGATTCGATGGAGCGCGATAGCTCGCCCTCCAGGCCGCGCTGGAAATTGACCTGCTCGGTGAACTGGCTGACGCCGAAGGCCTGGTTGTCCATCAGCTCGAAGCCGACGTTGCCGCCGCGGGGCAGGCCCTGTTCGGCCAGCTGCAGGCGCAGGCTGTGCACGCTGTCGCCCGGCACCAATAGCGCCGTGCCGCCCTCGCTGAAGCGGTACGGGACGCCGCGGTTCTCCAGCTCGCTGATGATGCGCCCGCCGTCGGCCTCGGTGAGGTTGCTGTAGAGAACACGGTACTCAGGCGTACGCGCCCACATCAGCAGGGCGACCACGATGGCGACCATCGCAGCGCCACCGATCAGAATGGCGATCAAGGGATTGCCGCGCAGCTGTTGCTGGAGCCGTTCGACCACCGCCGCGGAGCCGCTGGCTGAAGAGTCCTGACGCTCCTGCGTCGTTGCGCCGTTGCTCATGCGTGCCCCCGCATGAGCAAGCACGGGGCAACTTCATGAGCCACGCCCAAGGTGACGGCATAGGCCGCGCACTGGGCTGCGTAGAGTGTGTAGCTGGAAGATGGCATCGACTGCATCCGTTCACCGCGTTCTGGCTGCCCGCAAGGGGCGCAACTGTGATGAACGCTATTATGCGAGCCCCCATCCACTCCAAAGGCGGGAAAAGCCCCTTTTTTACCTTCCAATTGGTCGTTTGGCGAACGCGGCAACCTGATAGTCTTGCTCTACATTCCAGTGGGCTCGCAATGAGCCCGCCAACCAAGGAAATGCTGGACAAATTGACGAGCGGGATGAAGCGCAAGGCGCACGGAGCGCAGGAACCGGAGCATATGGGGTATATGTGAGGATTTCGAGCACCGCGTAACGTAGCGATTCGCTCGCGCAGGCATTTGTACAGATTTTCCTAACACGAGACGAGGGGTGCGGAACATGAGTTCACCTGCCATCCAGTCGGCGCTGGCACAGATGCAGGCCATGGCGGCCCAGGCCGGCGGGCCGGTCGCCAAGGGGCAGCAGGTTTCCACTCAGGTGGGGCAGGGCGGTTTCGCCGGTGAGCTGCAAGCTTCCATTCAGCGTATCAACCGCCTGCAGCAGGCTTCCGCGGCCAAATCCATGGCGTTCCAGGCCGGCGATCCCAATGTCGAACTCAACGACGTCATGGTCGACATGCAGAAGGCCAGCGTGGCTTTCCAGATGGGGCTACAGGTTCGTAACCGTCTGGTTTCCGCCTACCGTGACGTTATGAACATGCAGGTGTAACCGATCAGGCTTGCAGACTGATCAGACTACCCTTCAGTTCGTCCAGGCGCTCGGCAATGGCGAGCACCTCTTCCGCCGGGATCTGGCGCAGCACGTCTCCTGACTCGCGGTCCACGATGCGCGTGATGACGCGTGTCGTGTCGTTGAGCTCGAATTCCACGCCGTACTGGCGCAACACTTCGTTGATACGCTGGATCGGCTCTACCAGGTCGGCCTGGCTGGGCGACATCCCGTGGCTTTCGGCCTGGGCCAGCATGGAGCCGGCGCTGGGCAACGAGGCCAGAACGTTCTCCTTGCGCTGACGTGGCGTCAGGTCGTGCAGTGCTGATGTGCTCAAAGCGTTGGTGGCGTCGGTCAGTGGCGAAGACATTGACTGTTTTCCTTTTGTATACGTCCTGCTGATGCTGGCATCCAGCATCTCCCCCAAGGCCGTTCGTGGACAGCCTCTCCCACAGGCTATATCGGCCGAAGAGAAGCCGCCTTTAGGGCATCTTGCCAATTTTTCATGGTGGTGTGTTGTCGCAGCGTTGGCGGTTTTCGTTATTCGTTGATGCAAAGTTAAGCTAAGCGGATAAAATGCGGTAACAGTTGGCTACATTTAGACTGCGCCACTCCAGAACATGCAGGTGACAGGCGGATGCTCTTGGTTGGGCACAGGACGTCGTAGCCGATGCATCGAGCAGCAGCCAGCAGTGAGGCGACATGAGCCAAGAGCTACCCATCGAACGCATCATGCAGACCGGGCTTCTCACCTGCGAGCCCGAGACACCGCTGTGGATGGCGGCCGAGCGGATGGCGGCTCGCCAATGCAGCTCCATCATCGTGATAAAGGCCGGACAGCCGCTGGGCATCTGGACCGAACACGATGCGCTGGCCGTCAATTTCGCCGACCCCGATGCTGTACGTCAGCCGGTCTCGGAGGTGATGAGTCGGCCGGTAGCGAGCCTGCACTGCTCCACGCCGATGAGCGAGGCGGCGCTGCGCTTCAACGCCGAGCGGCGTCGCCACTTCCTGGTGGTCGACGATGCCGGAGCGCCGGTCGGCATCCTGTCGCAGACGGATGTCGCCCTGAACCAGGGGCTCGAGCCCTACCTTCGCCTGCGCGAGGTGCAGGCAGCGATGCGTCAGCGTGCCCTGGTGCTCGAAGGTACGCAGCTGTTGTCACAGGCAGCGCGTTCGATGCGGTTATCCGAATGCGATGCCGTGGTCGTCAAGTGCGGGAACGGCGAGCTGGGCATCCTCACCGAACGCGACCTGGTGCGATTCGTGGCACGTCACCCGGGTAATACGCCCATCGATGGGCTAGCCAGCCGGCCGCTGCTGACGGTGTATCAGGACGACACCCTGATCGCCGCCCGTGACCTGTTGATGAACCATCGGGTGCGTCACCTCGCGGTGCTCGACGACAGCGATGAGGTGGTTGGGCTGCTGGGCTTTCGCGATATGTTGGCCAGTGCCGAGTGCCTATATATGCAGGATCTGCGTCAGGCGTTGGAGCAGCGTGACCAGGCGCTGGCCAAATCGCGGGAGAACCTGCAGCTGGCGGAGCGGGTCATCGACTCCTCGCTGGAGGGCATCATCATCACCGATCCCGCCAACCGGATCGAATTCGTCAATCGCGCCTTTACCCACATGACCGGGTATACCGCCGAAGAGGCGATTGGCAGAACCCCGGAGATACTCTCATCGGGCCGTCACGACGCCGCCTTCTACGGCCAGATGTGGGATGCGCTGAAGCGCAGCGGCTACTGGCGGGGCGAGATATGGAATCGGCGCAAGAGTGGCGAGCTCTATCTCGAAATGCTGACCATCACGGCGATCACCGACGACAGCGGTGCGGTGACCCACTATGCGGCGCTGTTCAGCGACATCACCCACATGCGCGAGAACGAAGAGCGCATACGCAAGCTGGCCTACTACGACGCTCTCACCGGCCTGCCCAACCGTCGTCTGCTGGAGGATCGCCTGGAGCTGGCGATTCGGCATGCCCACCGCAACCAGAGCCGCCTGGCGGTGATTTTCGTCGACCTGGATCACTTCAAGGAAGTCAACGATGCGCTCGGTCACGCCTTCGGCGATGAGCTGCTGGTGATGATGTCCGAACGGCTGCAGCTGCGCCTGCGTGAAGACGACACTCTGGCTCGTCTGGGCGGCGACGAGTTCCTGATCCTGCTCCCCGATCTCGAAGAGGTCGACGAGGTGACTCGTATCGCTCGTCGCCTGGTGGAGGCCGTGGGCGAGCCCTGCGTGATCGAGGGTCAGGAGTTTCGCATTGGCTGCAGTCTGGGCATCAGCCTCTACCCCGACGATGCGACCACCGCGGAAGCCCTGGTGCATAACGCCGACGTGGCGATGTACCGGGCCAAGGAGGAGGGCCGCAACGGCTATCGCCTTTATCGCAACGAGATGAACCTGCAGGACGACCGTCAGCGGGCGCTCGAAAAGGCCTTGCATGATGCCTTCATCACGGGTGAAGGCTTGCAGCTGCACTATCAGCCCATCTTCGAGCGAGAGGGCGGCAGGCTGTACGGTGCCGAGGCCCTGTTGCGCTGGCATCATCCGCTGCTGGGCAGCGTGCCGCCGATCGACATCATGGCGCTGGTCGAGCGTGCTGGGCTGCTGCCACAGCTGGATGAATACATGCTGGAGCAGATCTGCACCCAACTGGTCGCATGGAATGTCGCCGGTAGCGCGTCGGTTCCCATCAGCATCAACCTCTCCGCCCGTCAGTTCTGGCAGCCGGAACTGCCCGTGCGAGTGGCGACCAAGCTCAAGCAGCACAATCTGCAGCCCGGGCTGCTGGGCTTCGAGATAGCCGAGCGTACTCTGCTCGACAAACCTCAGCAGGCCGCCGTGGTACTCAAACGTCTACGACGCCTGGCAGGGGATGTCGCCATCAACGACTTCGGCACCGGCTATGCCGCTCTCGGTTACCTGCATGAGCTGCCCATCAACATGTTGAAGATTGACCGCCGTTTCGTGCAGCGGCTGGACAGCGGCCAGAAAGGCAGTGCGGCTATCGTCGCCGCCGTGGCAGGACTGGCTCGCGAAATGGAGCTGTGCCTGGCTGCCGTGGGGGTCGAAACCGAGTCCCAGCGTGACATTCTCGGGCGTCACGGGGTCGAGCTGATCCAGGGCTATCTCACCGGGCGAGCGGTTCCGGCCGACCTCTTTGCCAGCCGCTACCTGGCATCACGCAGCGGATTGCCCGAAAGCACCAGCTGAAGCCCGAGGAAGCGCCCGCGAGTCGCGCTTTTCGCCGTTTCACTCGGTGCCTTCGACCGTTACGCTAGCATGCCATCTTCCCTCGGATGACAAACCGTTTCGATGAGCTCCCTGCAAGCCAGCAGTGGCGATCATCGTGGTCCCTTGCGCCACGAATCGCTCTTGCCCAGTCATCACGATCACGACCAGGACAGCGCCTGGATGATCGGCTATCTGGACATCATGACGCTGCTGGTGGCCTTGATGGTACTGATCTTCACCCTTTCCAGCTTCGGCCGTTCCGACGCTAGCCCATCGTTGGCGGATCGGGTGCCGTTCGCGATTCCCCTGCCCAGCGAGCTGGCCCAGGCTTTGGTGCCAACGGCCGAAACGGGCGAGCCTCGGCCCGTTGCCGGAAGCCTGAGCCAGTCGGCCATTGCGGCGGCGCTGGGTGTGGCCGGCCTGCCGCGTAGGGGCGAGTTACCGGCGTTACCGGTACCGACACCTGCCGCTTTACCCGCATTCATGCCGCCGCCAACGCCGCTGGCTCTGCTGGAGCAACAGGCGCCGGCTACGCTTGCGCCATTACAACCACCGCTGCAGCCCCTGCTCGCGGCCAACGATGTCCTGCCCAACTCGCGCGGCGATTTCATCCTGCTACTGACCGACCGCCCCCCGAGCGGCTTGCGGCAGATCGATGAGCCCGCCATTGCGGCATCGCAGCTGCTGCAACAGTCGTTGGATGAAGACCTGCGCGATGCGCCCTATCTGCCGGATCTGGAGGGCGTCGAGGCGACCCGGGTCGCCGAAGGCATCAAGTTGCGCGTGGAAGACCGCCTGCTGTTCCCCACCGCTGCCGCCGAGCTTACCGAAGAGGGAGAGGCGTTGATTCAACGCCTGGTCGAAGTGATCCAGCGCCACGACGGTGAGGTGGCCATTGAGGGGCACACCGATAGCCGGCCAATTCAGACCAACGAGTTCCCCTCCAACTGGGTGCTCTCCAGCGCCCGAGCCATCGCCATCGTTCACGAGCTGGAGCGCTCCGGTGTCGACTCGCAGCGCCTGCGCGCGGTGGGGCTCGCCGACACACGGCCCCTGGGCAATAACGATACGGTAGAAGGGCGAGCTCAGAACCGCCGGGTCGAGGTAATCATCCACGCGCGGTGAAATACGCCTAAAGTCTAATCTCTCACGGCCGATATGGGTCAATCCGACTCATGGAAGAGTCGTAAGCCCCGACATTCGACCCGAGAGTTCACCATGTTCAATTCTCTTCGACTACGTCTTCTGCTGGCGACTGCCGCCGTGATTGCCACGGCGTTGATAATCAATGCTGCCATCAGCTATTTCACCCTTCGTCACCATAACGATCAGCAGGTGGCACGCAACCTGGCGGCCGTGGCTCAGGGCAATGGTCTGGCCATCTCCGAGTGGCTCGATGCCCGCGTAGACATGCTGGAGGCGCTCGCTTCGGTGGCGCAGAGCGATGATCCACTTGATGCATTACTGCAGCTCGAGGCCTCGGGTGGCTTCATTGCTACGTATCTGGCCTATCCACGGAGTGGCAGAGCTGTATTCTCCGATGAGTGGGAGCCAGACGCTGACTACGACCCTCGAGAAAGAGCTTGGTATCGGCAGGCAGTGGGGGAGGAAGCCACCGTCGTTACTGAACCCTACACAGATGCTGACTCAGGCGAACTGGTGGTAACTATCGCGACTCCTTTCTATATCGATGGCCGCCTGGTTGCCGTTGGCGGTGGGGATATCGCCATCGGTGAAATCGTGAACAATGTGGGGGAGATCGCACCGACACCGAACAGCTTTGCCTTCCTCGTTACGGCCGATGGCACCTTGGTGGCGCACCCCGATCCCGAGATGACACTCGAGCCGGCCTCGCGGCTGACCTCAGCATTCGGGGCTGGCTATTTTTCCGGCCCGATTGGCGTCGAGCACCCCGTTCGTCTGGCCTTGGGCGGGCGCGACAAATGGCTGCGTAGCGTGCCCATTAAGGGCACCGACTGGCAACTGGTGGTGGCGCTGGATGAGCGCGAGGCCACTGCCGGGCTGCGAGCCGTACTCAGCAATGCACTGGTAACCTTGGTGATGGTGGTGCTGGGAGCGGCCCTGGTGCTGGGAGCGATGCTCAAGCTCATGTTTCGGCGCCTGCAGACGGTTCGCGATGCCATGACGGACATCGCCAGCGGCGATGGCGACCTGACTCAGCGCCTGCCGGAAGGGGGGAGCGACGAGGTAGCGCAGATCGCAGGTGCCTTCAATCGCTTCGTCTCGCGCATCGAGAGCGTGATGCTCACCATCCGTGATGCCAGCGAATCCGTTACCGTGGCGGCAGGCGAGATCGCCAGTGGCGGCCAGGACCTCTCCCGGCGCACCGAAAATGCCGCATCGAGCCTGCAGCAAAGTTCGGCCTCCATCGAGCAGATCACCAGCACCGTGGAGCACACGGCGGATTCGGCACGCCATGCCAGCGAGCTTTCGCAGTCTGCTTCCAGCGTGGCGACTCGCGGTGGCGAAGTGGTGGGACAGGTGGTTGCCACCATGCAGGAAATCACCGCCGCTTCGGAACGTATCGGCAATATCGTCAAGGTGATGGATGGCATCGCCTTCCAGACCAACCTGCTGGCCTTGAACGCCTCTGTCGAAGCGGCCCGGGCCGGTGAACAGGGCAGAGGCTTCGCCGTGGTGGCCGGCGAGGTTCGCCAACTGGCCACGCGCAGCGCCGAGGCCTCACGCGAAATACGTGGGCTGATCGAAGCCTCCAGCCACAAGGTCGCCAACGGCACCGAGCTGGTTCAGCAGGCAGGTACCACCATGGAAGAACTGGTCGCTGGCGTCAGCCGTGTCGCCAAGGTCCTGGGAGAGATCAGCGTGGCTGCTGGCGAACAGAGCGACGGGATCGGTCAAGTCAATGTCGCCGTGGCTGAGCTCGACCGCATGACGCAGCAGAATGCCGCGCTGGTAGAGGAATCCACCGTAGCTGCCGAACAGCTCAAGGAGCAGGCAGATCGCCTGGCTGAGGCTGTGAGCGGCTTCAAGCTGAGTGAGCGTCGCTTGGCACTTGCCCAAGCGTAATGACGCCGAGGCCGCAAGGATGCGGCCGACGCACTGAAAATATTTCTCTGAAGGCTAAAGTTTTTCGGCTGTCCGCCGAGGTTGTGATAACAGGAAGTCAATACACCGACACAAGGCAGTCCCTTATGGCCAGCATTTCTTCTCTCGGCATCGGTTCCGGGCTCGATCTCAACGGTCTGCTCGACCAGCTCAACGAAGCCGAACGGGGTAAGCTCAAGCCCATCGAACGTCAGATCGAGACCCAGCAGGTCAAGATCTCCGCCTATGGCGAACTTCGTGGTGCACTCTCCGGCTTCCAGGCCGCCGCCAACGCCCTCAACGACGCTTCGCTCTATCAGAGCCTCTCCACGTCGGTGGCTGGCAATTCCGTCGAGGCGGCAGCCGGGCGTGATGCCGCCATGGGCCAGTACGCCATCGAAGTGGAGCGGCTGGCCTCGGCCGGCAGCCTGGCTTCGGCGCGCCTTGAGGTCGATCTCGACCAGGTGCTGACCGATAGCGACCAGACGCTGACGCTGCACTTCGGCAACGCTACCGGCGAGGCTCCTCAGGCGATCGATATCGAGATTGCTGCAGGCAGTACGCTCGAGGACATTCGCGATGCCATCAATGCCCATGAGGGTGCCGGCGTTACCGCTTCCATCGTCAACGACGGTGAGGGCTACCGGCTCGCGCTGATGAGCAGCGAGACCGGCGAGGCGGCTTCCATCACCGATCTGACCTTCAGTGATGGCTTCTTTGCCGATGGTATTGCTTTCAGTGGAGCGGAAGGGGCAGGAGCCATTGCCCAGGCAGGGCAGGACGCACTACTGAACGTCAACGGTATTCCCATCACCAGTGCCTCCAACCAGGTGGAGGGAGCGATACAAGGGGTTACGCTCAGCCTGACGGAAGAGGGTAGCAGTACCGTCAAAGTGGAACAGAACACCCGCGCGGTGCGCGAAGCCATCACCGGCTTCGTCGAGGCCTACAATGCGCTCAAGGGCACCATCGGCGAATTGACCGCCTTCAGCGGCGATAGCGAAACCGCCGGCGATCTGTTGGGTGACAGCGCCGTACGCAGCATCGAAGGGCGCCTGCGCAGCGTTCTGGCCGGCGGTATGGGGGGCGAAGAGGGCGGTTTCTCCATGCTCAGCGATATCGGTATCTCGCTGAAGCTCGACGGCACCCTGGAGATCGACGAGCAGCGCCTGGATAGCGTTATCGTCAACGATCAGGATGCGCTGAGTGCCTTCTTCGCCGGTGACAGCACCACCGGCGGCCTGGCCGGCCAACTCAGTGAGACCGTGACTCAGTTGAATGGCAGCAACGGTGTCCTGGGCGGCGCCATCAGCGGTGCCGAGAGTCGCATCGAAAGCCTCAACGAGCGCTACCTGCGCATGGAGCAGAGTATCGAGGCCACCATTGCCCGCTATCGCACTCAGTTCGGTCAGCTCGACGGCATGATCGCCCAGATGAACCAGACCAGCGACTACCTGTTCCAGCAGTTCGAGATGATGAATGCCCAGCTCGGGCAGAAATGATTCCGCCAACGCATGATTCAGCCGCCCCATAGTGGGCGGTTTTTTGTGTCTGGGCGCGGCTCTTAAAGTTTAATTCCTATAGGCCGATATTCTCTCCACGGGTGCACAGGAAGCGCCTGGAGGAGGGCTTTAAGTGGCCGTAATCAATACCAACATTCTGTCGATGATCGTGCAGAGCAATCTGCGCGGCAGCCAGCAGGCCATGCAGAGTGCCATGCAGCGGCTCTCGTCCGGCCTGCGTATCAATAGCGCCAAGGACGACCCGGCGGGGCAGGCCATCGCCAACCGCATGACGGCGCAAATCCGCGGGCTCAACCAGGCGGCGCGCAACGCCAATGACGGCATCTCGCTGGTGCAAACCGCTGAGGCGGCACTTGGCCAGGTGAATACCAATCTGCAGCGTATCCGGGAGCTCACCGTGCAGGCCGGCAACGGCACCCTGAGCCCCACCGATCTCGCCGCGATACAGGCCGAGATCGACCAGCGCCTGGATGAGATAGATCGCATCGGGCTGCAGACTGGCTTCAACGGTGTTTCCGTCGTGGGCGAAAACGGTCGCGTGCACATCCAGGTAGGGGCCAACGACGGCGAGACCATCGCCATCGAGCTTCAAGCCGTCAATCGGAACTCGTTGGGGTTGAACGGGTTTCGTGTGCTGACCGATGAGGATGGCGATGCCACCGAATCACCCCTGAACGTGCTCGACGAAGCGCTCAAACGCACCGACCGTCAGCGCAGCCAGCTCGGCGCTCTGCACAACCGCTTCGAGGCGGTGATCGACAACATCCAGAGCACCGTGGTCAATCTCAGCGCCGCTCGCTCGCGCATCATGGATGCCGACTACGCCCAGGAAGTCTCCAATCTGGTGCGCGCCCAGATATTGCAGCAGGCCGGCATTGCCATCCTGGCCCAGGCCAATCGCCAGCCGGAGATTGTCCTCGAACTACTGCGCCAGCGCTGAATTTGGCTGTTCTCCGAGTATCTGCAACGCGAATTCAAAAATTTTTTCGTTCTCGCCCTAAAGTCCCAGGCCCAGATGCCGTTAATCAGGGTAACGGCCAACGGCGCCGTTGAGGTAGGCCCGAGATGCTGGGCCAGGAAAACAAGGTTCAGTGGGCCCGCCAATGGAGCCCTCAACGAAAAGAAGGAATGACCCATGTCAGTCATCAATACCAACATCACTTCCATGATTGGCCAGGCCAACCTGAACAAGTCTCAGAATGCTCTGCAGACTTCCATGGAGCGCCTCTCCTCCGGCCTGCGTATCAACAGCGCCAAGGACGACGCCGCCGGTCAGGCCATCGCCAACCGCATGACCGCTCAGATCACCGGTCTGGCCCAGGCCCAGCGTAACGCCAACGATGGTATCTCCGTCGCCCAGACCGCTGAAGGTGCTCTGAACCAGATTAACGACAACCTGCAGCGTATTCGTGAGCTGAGCGTTCAGGCATCCAACGGCACTAACTCTCAGAATGACCTGCAGTCCATCCAAGACGAGATCGATCAGCGTCTGGACGAGATCGATCGTATCTCCACCGAGACCAATTTCAACGGTGTGAACGTACTGAACACTGACGAAGGTCTGCGTATTCAGGTCGGTGCTAATGACGGTGAAACTATCACTGTCAACCTCCAGACCATCAATCGTGACACTCTGGGTCTGGATGGCTTTAGCGTCCAGACTGTGCTTGGCACGGATGACCTTAGCACAGCTGCGCTTGAGGATGGACAGGCCACGCCTGTGGCCGTAGATCATGGTGATATCACTTTCACACGCGGTGGTGAGGCAGTGACAGTCGCTGCTGCTGACTTCATGTCATACGACGATAACGGTACGACCCGTTACGCAGTGAAGATTGGCGATGATTACTTTGCCGCTGACGTTACCATTACCGATGGTGATGGCACTGACGACCCGACCGCTGCTGTCACTATTGGCGAGCAGATTCGTGTTGTCGAAGGCGAGAGTCTCCAGGCTACTGATGGGCCGATGGCTGCTCTGGATGCCGCTCTGAACAAGGTCGACAGCCTGCGCTCCGAGCTGGGTGCCGTGCAGAACCGCTTCGAAGACGCCATCACCAACCTGAACACCAACGAAACCAACCTCGCTGCTGCCCGCTCGCGCATCGAAGATGCCGACTACGCGGTGGAAGTTGCCAACATGACCCGCGCGCAGATCCTGCAGCAGGCCGGCACTTCCGTACTGGCCCAGGCCAACCAGATCCCGCAGAACGTCCTGTCTCTGCTGGGCTAAGGTTAGCCTCGGTAAATCCTCGGGAAGGCTTGCCTTCCCCTGGAATACCTCGAACCGGCCCCCAGGGGGGCCGGTTCTTTTTTTGGTGCGCCAGGCATGGCGCGCAGCGCCCGACGGGCGCTGTTTCCGAGGGTGGTGCCTCGGAATGACTTGGGGGTGAAAGTCCCCTACGGACCCTGATAGCGGGAACCGTTAGCCGAACAGCAAGGGTGTCCGTCGCGAGACGGAATCTGAAGGAAGTTGGAGGCAAACTCCCGGCCCGACGAACAGAAATCGCATACGAGGCTGTCGCCACCTGGGCGAGAGGGCCAAGAAACTCGAAGCCCAATAGCTATCCGGAAGGGGCGGCAGTAGATGCGGCGGGTGT
>NZ_FNVC01000024.1:0-79139 GCF_900108215.1 Billgrantia desiderata
GCCTTATCCGTAGAAAAGCAAACCTGGCTGGAAGCTCGATCAAGTCTGTTTCCTGACTTGTGCAAGTAGTGATATTCAATAGAGTATCCTGTCCTGGCCGTTCACCCGGCACAGCAGGACAACTGCGTCACGTCCTTGGGGAAAGTCTGAGCGCAGAGATTGAGCCACTCCACCATGGTCAGGTAGGGAAACAGTGATCTTGCTCAGTCGCGGTCAGTCACCATTGAACTCACGGAAGACCTCCGGTATCTCCTGCCCCCCAAACTGCCGAGAGGACGTCATGGACATCTCGACTTCCCGGGAGGTCGAGATGTTGACGACGGCCGGCGCGGCCTTGTCGACCAGCTCCGTGAAGTCTGGCAGTCGTGGCTCGGCGAGGGCTGGCGTCACCATCAATAGTAAAGCTAGGCTCATCAGCCAGGCGTGCGAGTGCGGCTTGGGTATCAAAATGGGCTCCTTCCGGGGCATGGAACATGGTAACCGTGTTTGGTACGGCGCCCACTACGCAAAGTTCCATACGCCTAGCCCCGGCTCGGTCTTCATTAGAATTCGGGCTTGAATCTTGAGTTGCTATAGGTTTTATACTGCTGGGTCATCAGGTGACACTAGGATGACGCATGGGACATCATCACGATCATCCCCATCTTGACCCCACCTCTGGTGACCGTCGGATGAGCATCGCCATCTGGGCCAACGGGATATTGACTGTTGCTCAGATCGTTGGGGGTATCCTGGCGGGAAGCCTCGCGCTGATCGCGGATGCGCTGCATAACTTTCCGACATGGCTGCCCTTATCATTGCATTTGCTGCCCGCAAGATCGCGAGACGGCCGCCAGACTCTCAGATGACGTTCGGCTATGGGCGAATCGAGATTGTCGCAGCGCTGATCAACTACACGACCCTCATTCTCGTTGGGTTTTATCTAATTTATGAAGGCGTGATGCGCATGATCGACCCGCCAGAGATTCAGGGCTGGATAGTCGTCATCATCGGCATTGTCGCTCTTCTTGTCGATGCGCTAACGGCCTTGCTCACCTGGTCGATGCAAAAACATAGCGTCAACATTCGGGCTCTCTTCCTGCACAACCTGTCTGATGCGTTTGCGTCCATCGCTGTGATCATTGGCGGCTCGCTGATTCTGCTATACGACATGCGCTGGGTAGACCCCGCGATTACGATCAGTATTGCACTCTATATTCTCTATCTTGCCTTTACGGAGATAGGTGGCCCCATCCGGACACTGATGCTGAGCTCGCCACCCGATGTCGATGGTCAATCAGTCATTGATGCCCTGCGTAGCGTCGAAGGGGTTGAGGATGTGCATCATGTTCACCTATGGCAAATGCAGGAGAATACCGCCGCACTTGACTGCCACGTGGTGACGACGGAAGAAGGCTGGCAGCAGCTCGAGGCGATCAAGGCGGATATCAAAGCACGCTTTGACATTGGCCACTCCAGCTTGGAATTCGAGCATATTGATCATGCGCATCAGGGAGCCAATCTTTATGGGCATGGATAACACGCCACTATTCGCCGACTTGGGCACCCATCAGCGGTTGAGATCCACTCAGCAGTCCTCTCGTCGTGCTTTTCGCTTAACCATTTGAATTGGAGAAGTAAATGTACAAAAAAGCGACTTTTATCCTGGCCGGTGCGTTGATGCTGATCGCCATCATCGTGATCGTATCGAGACCCTCGCTGTTGGGCATGGGCGCCGAGGCGGCCAACCAGGATGGAGCTCAGGTCGAAAACTCTCTGGTGCGCTCACACTCGCCTATTCTGGGGCCGGAAGAAGCACCGGTGACCATCGTGGAGTTCTTCGACCCGGCCTGTGAGGCCTGCCGTGCCTTCTACCCGCTGACCAAGCGCATCCTGGAAGAGTACCCCGACCAGGTGCGGCTGGTGGTGCGCTACACGCCCTTCCACGGAGAAGTGTCCGAAACCGCCATTCGCGTGCTGGAAGTCGCCAGGCACCAGGACGTCTTCCAGCCGGTGCTGGAGGCGTTGCTGGCCCGCCAGAGCCAGTGGGCGGCTCATGGCAGCTTCGATGAAGCTGCTATTCTGGATATCGCCAGCCAGGCCGGTCTAGATAGAGCTGCAGCAGAGGAACAACTTGATTCACCCGAGGTACAAGCGGTCTTCGACCAGGACAAGGCTGACGTCAAGGCCAATCAGATCCGCCAGACGCCGACCTTTTTCGTCAATGGCGAGCTGGTGGACCCCTTCGGCATGCAGGAGCTGGTCGACGCCGTCAATCGTGAGGTGACCGAGGCCTCTGGCGAGGACGATGCGTCATGACGCGACGCTGGATGCTGGTAGGGTTGATGGGGCTGGGCCCTCTGCTGGCCGAAGCCCATTGGCAAGACAATGCCTCGCTATCACCGAGCGAGCCGACATCGGCCAGGGCACAAGCTATCCCGCAGGAGGGATCATCACCCTCGGCTGTTCAGCCGCCCGAGCGCGTCGCCCAAGAGCTAACCGTGGCACCAGGGGATACCCTGAATGCATTGCTGCAGCAGCTTGGCGCGGATTCCGACACGCGCACCCAAGCGTCGAAATCGCTGGCGGAGAGGTTCGACCCGAGACGCTTGCGGCCTGGAGACCGTCTCACTTTCACCTCTCTGACGACCGGACAGCCGGTGTCGGTGACCATCGAGCGTGATTCGGGTATTCAATACGTCGTCACGCTTGGGGAGCGGCCGTCGACGCGGATTGTCCCGCCTCGTCTCGACACCCTGACTCTGGGCCGTGAAGTGGACGTCGAAACGTCACTCTATGCCGCCTTGGCGGCAGAGGGGATACCCACGCGTTTCGCCGTGGACCTCGAGGTGCTGTTAGGCGGACTCATGGACACAGCCCGAGATATTTCGGGCGCGGAGCGCCTGCAGTTACTGTGGGAAGAGGATCGCCGAGAGGATGGCACGCGAGTTGGGCCTCCCCGTCTGACCTATATGGGGTTGGCTGACCAGTCGGCACGACTGGAGATGGTATGGCCAGCGGACCAGAGAGCCACCGTGATGCTCTACAAGGACGGTAGCCTTGTGGAGACGAAGCGGTTCCCGGTGGTCGGCGCACGCCTGACGTCCGCCTTCGGCAATCGACGCCATCCCGTATACGGGGGGGTACGTCGTCATGACGGCGTCGACCTTGCCGCGCCTCGCGGCACCCCGGTCATGGCGACGGCGCCGGGGCGGGTCTCCTTCATCGGTCGCCGTGGAGGTTATGGTCGTGTCGTGGAGGTAGAGCACGAGATGGGCACCCTCAGCCGCTATACGCATCTCAGCCGCTTCGCCTCCGGTCTGTCGGTCGGGGACGTCATCAATGCCGGCGACACGCTGGGGGAAGTCGGGGCCTCCGGACTCACCACGGGTCCCAACCTGCACTACGAAGTGAGAGTGGGTGACCGACCTGTCGATCCTCTGGAGGAGGGGCAGCGCATCATTCTGGGGGAGTCACCGGCACCCCAGGATTATCGAAGCGTGCTCTTCGAGGCTCGTGGTCGTCTGCAAAAAGCCATCGGTACGTCCGGTCTGGTCGCCTTGGATAATCGATAGGCCGACAGGCAGGCTTGTTGTATGACACGCATCGGTGGCCATGTAATGGCTATTGTCGTGTGACACAACATTCCCTGCAGTACCAATCCTCCAGAAGGGAAGGGTCTATGGAAGGTGTCTCTCCGGTCACACTGGGGTTCCTGGGTAGTCTTGCCGCCGGTTCGATGACCGCCATCGGAGCGCTACCTGTCCTGATCAGCAAGGCGCCCGATCGTGCCGTTCGCGACCTGGCACTCGGATTCGCCGCCGGTGTCATGCTGGCGGCGTCCTTCTTTTCACTGATCATTCCCTCCCTGGAAGCCTCTGGACTGCGCTATGGCGGTAGCGTCTTGCCTGCCGCCATTGCCTGCGCGTCGATACTGATGGGGATCGGACTGGTCGCCCTGCTGAATGAGCGACTCCCCCACGAACATTTCGAACAGGGGCGTGAAGGGCCGGAGGCTGCATCGCTGCGCCGAATCTGGTTATTCATCTTCGCCATCACGATCCACAACCTGCCAGAGGGTCTGGCGGTGGGTGTGGCCTTCGGAGCAGGGGGAAGCGAAGGGGGACTTCCCCTTGCTATCGGTATCGGCCTGCAGAATGCGCCGGAAGGCCTGGCGGTGGCAGTGGCATTGCTGGGTGAGGGGTATTCACGCTGGCGATCCTGGACCATTGCCTCCCTCACCGGGCTGGTCGAGCCGTTGGGTGGCCTGCTGGGAGCGGGAGTCGTCAGCATGTCGCAAGTGCTGCTCCCCTGGGGGCTGGCCTTCGCCGCCGGCGCCATGCTCTATGTCATCAGCCATGAGATCATTCCCGAGACCCACCGAAGCGGCCACCAGAACAAGGCGACGCTGGGGCTCTCGGTGGGATTGGTACTCATGCTGTTCCTGGATGTCTCGCTGGGCTAGCATGCCGACCCGTCCAGGCGCCTACCCCAGATCGTGAGCGCCTCCGTGGGCCTGGTCGCTGATACAAAGCTGATGATCGCCCAACACTTCAATGATCCGGCAGCTTTCGACCTTCCCCCCGGCACACTGGCTCACCATCCGTCTGAGCTCGTCACGCAGAGCGGAGAGCCGCTGCAGCCGCGCCTCGATCTCCTCCAGGTGGTGCTTGGCAATGGCGTCGACCTCCTGACACGGCATGTCGGGTTGGTCTGACATGGCCAGCAGTTCACGCACCGCATCCACCGAGAAGCCGAAGTCCCGGGCATGGCGAATGAAGGTCAACCGCCTGACAGCCTCCTCGCCGTAGCGTCGCTGCCCACCCACGGTGCGCGACGCATCGCCCACCAACCCGATGCGCTCATAGTAGCGCACCGTTTCAGGCTTGCAGCCGGCGCGCCGTGCCAGCTCGCCGATGCCGATGGCAGGGCTAATCTCCGGCATCCTGATGTTCCTCCCGTATGGCTTGAATCTATAGTTGCTATAAGGTTTATACTGCAAAGGATAACGCATCGCCAGGAGTGTCACCATGAAGAATTCAGCACCCATAGCCACGGCCACAGCCTCGACGCTACGGGTGGAAGGCATGGACTGTGGTGGGTGCGAGCGCAAGGTCGAAGCTGCGCTGGGCCGCCTGGAGGGCATCGAGGAGGTGTCGGCCAGCTCGGTCACCGGATCGGTGACGATTCACCCTCAGCAGAGCACGAGGTCCTCTCATGAGGCGATCGAGCGGACCCTTAACGAGCTCGGTTACCGCCTTGCCGGCGAGGATGAGGGAGGTAAGTCGGATGCCTCCCCAGCCTCTTGGTGGCAGACCGCCAAGGGACGCCTGGTAATCGTCACCGGGGGCCTGCTGACTCTGGCCTTCGTTCTCCGCCTGACCTGGCCGGCCCTGGGCAACTGGCCCTTCGTCGCCGCCACCCTGGTGGGGCTGGTGCCCATCGCACAGAGTGCCTGGGGCGCGCTGAAGATGCGCAACCCCTTCACCATCGAGATGCTGATGAGCATCGCCGCCCTGGGCGCCCTGGCCATCGATGCCGCCGCCGAGGCGGCGGTGGTGGTCTTCCTGTTCGCCGTGGGCGAATTGCTGGAGGGGGTGGCCGCCTCAAGGGCGCGACGCAGCATTTCGGCCCTCGCGGACCTCACCCCGTCCACGGCGAGGCTGATGGAGGATGGGGAAATCCGGGAGGTCTCGGCCGCCACGCTTACGCCCGGGCAGCGAGTCCTGGTGCGACCGGGCGACCGCGTCCCCTGCGATGGGCGTATCCTGACCGGCGAGTCCGATGTGGATGAGTCACCGATCAATGGGGAGTCCGTGCCCCGCTCGCGTGCCCCGGGTGACGACATCTTCGCCGGCACGGTCAACCTCGATGCCGCCCTGGAAGTGGAGGTAACCCGCGGTGCCGAGGACAACACCATCGCCCGGGTCATCCGCCTGGTGGAGGAGGCCCAGGCCGCCAAGGCACCGGTGGCCCGCTTCATCGATCGCTTCGCTTTCTACTACATGCCGGCGGTGGTGGGGCTCGCCCTGCTGATGGCGGTGGTGCCGCCGCTGGTCTCGACCATGGCCTGGTCGGAATCGGTCTATCGCGCCCTGGCCCTGCTGTTGATCGCCTGTCCTTGTGCCCTGGTGATCTCGACCCCCGCGGCGATCGCTGCCGGCCTCTCGGCGGGCGCCCGCCGTGGGCTGCTGATCAAGGGCGGCGCGGTGCTCGAACAGCTGGGTAAGCTCCGAACGGTGGCGCTGGACAAGACCGGCACCCTCACCGCCGGTACCCCCAAGGTCACCGACGTGGAGGATTGGGCCACCGGCCAGGGCGCGCAGGAGATCCTGAGGCTGGCCGCCGCGCTGGAACGTGACTCCAGTCATCCCATCGCCACCGCCATCTTCTCGCATGCACAGCAGCTGGGCCTTTCCATCCCCCAGACGAACGGCAACCGAGCCCTTTCGGGACGTGGCGTCGCTGGTCAGGTCGAGGGGCGTGAGCTGAGCTTGGTCTCCCCCCGGCAACTGACAGAGCAGGCTGCACTCGATGACGATCTGAGCGCCCGGATCGCCGAGTTGGAACACGCCGGCAAGAGTCTCGCCCTGCTGGTCGAGAGCGAGCGTCCGCTGGGGCTGATCGCAGTACGCGATGAGCCGCGTGAGGACGCCCAGGAGGGGCTGACGGCGCTGTCACGCCTGGGCGTGCAGGCGGTGATGCTCAGCGGTGACAATGCACGTACCGCCGCTGCCATCGGTGGCTCTCTCGGCATCGAGGCGTATGGCGAGCTGATGCCCGAGGACAAGGCCCGGCGCGTGCAGGCGTGGCAGGCCGCCGGCCGGGGGCCTGTAGGGAAGGTGGGTGACGGGATCAACGATGCCCCGGCGCTGGCAGCAGCCGATGTCGGCATCGCCATGGGGGGCGGCACCGACGTGGCACTGGAAACGGCGGATGCGGCCCTGCTCAAGAACCGCGTCACCGGCATCGCCGAGCTGATTGACCTGTCTCGGGCCACGCTGCGCAACGTCAAGACCAACGTCGCCCTGGCGCTGGGTCTGAAGGCCATCTTCCTGGTGACCACGGCATTGGGCATTACCGGCATGTGGATCGCGGTGATGGCGGATACCGGCGCCACCGTGTTGGTGACCCTGAACGCCATGCGGCTGCTGGGCTATCGCTTCTCGCCCGTCACCGCCACGAGTGGCTCGGCAAGCCCGCGCTACCAGGAAGCCACGTCATGAGAACGAAACGGATAGCGATGGCGCGTCAGGGCCCGTACTGGTTGGCCCTGGCGGGCCTGGTCGGCCTGGCCGACCAAGTCATCAAGTGGCTGGTGCAGGCGCTGATGCCGTATGGCCAGACCGTCCCGCTGACCCCATTCTTCAACTGGGGTCACTGGTGGAACACGGGGGCAGCCTTCAGCTTCCTCGCCGATGCGGGTGGCTGGCAGCGCTATCTTTTCCTGGGCCTGACGGGGATGGTGGCTATCGTTCTGACCATCCTGTTGTGCCGGCCCAGGCCCCGTCTGGAGGCGCTGGGGTACAGCTTGATGCTGGGTGGCGCGTTGGGTAATGGCATCGACCGCCTGGCACGAGGGTATGTGGTGGACTACCTGGACGTTTACTGGCGTGAATGGCATTGGCCCGCCTTCAACCTGGCGGATATCGCTCTGTTCCTGGGCGTAGTGGCCTTCGCCATTACGACCTTGCGTGAGCGTCCCTCCTCCAGATTGTCTGAGTGACGGCATGGTTGCAGACAACCTGTCAGTCCCGCACAAGACGCTTGCCGGACGGGTCACGCCGGCTCTCGGCTGTTTGCTGGCCCTGGTCGCCGGAGGGCTGACCACCCTGAGCGCCGCGCCCTTCGCGCTGTGGTGGCTGGGCCCGATAGCGGTGGCCCTCGTCTATGTCGGCATCCATGCTCTGACACCCTCTCAGGCCGCCCTTCGCGGCTGGTGCTATGGGGTAGGCCTGTTCGGCTCGGGGACCTCCTGGGTCTTCGTCGCGATCCACGACTATGGCTATACCGGGGCGCCCCTAGCGCTCTTCCTCACCGGTCTGTTCGTGGCCGGCCTGGCGCTGTTCTTTGCCGTGCCCTTCTGGTTCTATCGTCGCATAACGGGCCGGCGGCTGGCCTTCCTCAGCTTCGCCGGCGTCTGGGTGCTGAGCGAATGGCTGCGCACCTGGCTGTTTACCGGGTTTCCCTGGCTGCTGCTGGGCACCTCCCAGGTAGACTCGCCATTGGCGGCCTGGGCTCCGGTCGGTGGGGTCTACCTGCTATCGCTGATCACTGCGCTGACCGGCACCCTGGGCGTGGAGTTTCTGCGCCGACGCTGGTGGGCCATAGTGCCCATCGCCGCTCTTTGGTTGACTCCCCTGGCCCTGCCGGCCCAGTGGACCTCCCCGGCCGGCGAGCCGCTGCGGGTCGCCTTGCTGCAGGGCAACCTGGATCAGGCGATCAAATGGACGCCCGAGGGCCAGCGCGAGGCGGCCAGTATCTACACGGTGTTGACCCTTGCCCAGTCCGGCGACCTCGACCTGGTTGTCTGGCCCGAGGCGGCCCTGCCGATGTTCGAGCAAGAGGCGCGACCGATCCTCGAGCGGGTGCAGTCCAATCTCGCGCCCGACACCGCCCTGCTCACCGGCATTCTGCAGCGCGACGGAGGCGACTACTACAACAGCGTGATCGGCCTGGGGAACGCCGAGGGCCAGTATCGTAAGGCGCGCCTGGTGCCCTTCGGCGAATACTTGCCGCTTGATCGTCTGCTCGCCGGTACCATTGCCTTCTTCGACCTGCCCATGCCAACCATGACGCCCGGGCCCGAGGCTCAGGGGCCGATCCACGCCGCCGGGACCACCATCGGCAACGCCATCTGCTACGAGATCATCTATGCCGACCGGGTCGCCGAGCAGGCGCGCGATGCTGAGCTACTGCTGACGGTCTCCAACGACACCTGGTTCGGCCGTTCCATCGGCCCCCTGCAGCATCTGCAGATGGCCCGCCTTCGCGCCCTGGAGAACGGCCGGTACCTGATCCGCGCCACCAGCAACGGCGTGACCGCCATCGTCGATCCTCAGGGCCGCGTCACGGCCCGCGCACCACAGTTCCAGGCGACGAGCCTTCGCGGCGAGGTGATGCCCATGGTGGGAAACACGCCGTTCACCCGAACCGGTAGCTGGCCGACCTGGCTGTTGGCCGCCTTACTGGTGCTGCTTGGATGGCGATTCAACACACATCGGTCTGGATGATAAGGGTCCAGCCGAAAAGGGAGAGGATGATGGCGTTGTCGAAACCTCACTCAGGTACGGCGGGGGAAGCTTCGTTGTGGCAACTCCGAACACGCACACTGGTGGGAGTGCTGGCAGGCTGGCTCGCGCTCATCGGCGTTGCTCAGGCCCAGGAGGAGAACGAGTGGCCCCGCGGCCACTATCCATTGCCTGAGGAAGGCAATGTGATCGGCGACACCTACCGCATAACGGTGGAGGATCGAGAAGATACCCTGCTCGATATCGCCAGGCGACACAACCTGGGGTACAGGGAGATCGTGCGCGCCAACCCGGACGTGAGCATCTGGATTCCCGGCGAGGGTACCGAGGTGACCATACCCGGGCGCTTCATCCTGCCCGCCGGAGAGCGCACTGGCATCGTCATCAACATCGCCGAGCTGCGCCTATATTACTATCCCGAGGTGGATGACGACGAGACACCACGTGTCGAGACCTATCCTATCGGCATCGGTCGCGAGGGCTTCGATACCCCCCTCGGGGTGACCAAGACCACCATGAATATCAAGAACCCCGCCTGGTATCCCCCCGAGTCGGTGCAGCGTGAAGCCAGGGCACGCGGTGAAGAGGCACCCAGTGTAGTGCCCCCAGGCCCGGACAATCCGCTGGGAGACCATGCCATTATCCTTGGATTCGATGGCTACTTGATCCATGGCACCAACCAGCCGGATGGTATCGGCATGCGTGCCAGCCGTGGCTGTATTCGCATGTTCCCTGGGGACATCGAGTCGATTTTCGACCGCGTGCCCGCCGGCACCCAGGTCCAAATCGTCAACCAGCCCATCAAGATCGGCTGGTATGAAGGGCAACCGCTGATTCAGGCATTCTCGCCTCTGGAGGGAGAGGGGCACAGCATGTCCACGTTGGTAGAGACCGTCACACGCCTCAACCAGCGCAAGGCCGAGGGCTGGAGCTTCGATTATGAACAGCTTCGCGGCCTGCTGAATGATCCCAGCGATCGAATAGTAGCCCTGAATCCCAGGCCGGAGCCGGATAAAACGCATGATACTGATTACAAGGGGATCTACGCAGAAATCGCGCTGCGCAGACTATGACAACGACAAGGCGAGTCTTGTCGGTCTCGTGACACTGGGTATTCGGTCGTGGCTGATCCAGGATCTATAGCGCTCTACATGACCATTGGCGTTGCGTTTATAGCCCCACCTTGCCGCATGGAACGGTAGGTTCCTAGGCTTGCTTTTGGCATACCGATTCTGGGGAGGGAAGGGCTATTGACCTCGACGTTGCTCTGGGCTACCTACTGCCTTGGGAGTTCTCGCTGGCCTGGCCATGGGCTGGGAGCAACTGGTCCTGTTGGGTATCGCCCCCCTGCTGGTGAGCCTACTGCCCTGCCTCATCATGTGTGGGCTGGGGCTGTGCATGATGAAATGCCAGGACAAGAAAGGGAAAGCGACCGACCAGGGCGAAGTCTCCAACGTACAGGCCAAGGCGGAATCCTCTGAAATACAAGCCGAGGTAGAAGCCTATCCGGCAGCGCCCAAGCAAGCGGAAGCCGCTATTCCCCACGAAGCTGACCAGCAGGTGTCATCATCAGAGCACCCCCTGTCCAAGCTTCAAGCCTAGCCGCGGGATAAGGAGGGGGATAAGGAGGGATGTGGGAAGTCGCCAACATCGGCCTGATCACGGCGTTTCTGGCAGGCCTGATCTCATTCGCGTCGCCCTGTGTCTTGCCGCTCGTACCCGGGTACCTCTCCTTCGTCGCCGGCCGCTCGCTGGGGCAGCTACAGGAAGCGGACCGGCGCGAACGGTTCCGGGTGTTGACCCAGTCGATATGGTTCGTGCTGGGGTTCTCTACGGTCTTCCTGATGCTGGGCGCCAGTGCCACGGCCATCGGTCGCTTGCTGCTGGCCTATCGCCAGGAAGCCAATCTGGTCGGCGGTATCATCGTCATCCTGTTTGGTGCCTTCATGACCGGCCTCATCCCGCTGCATGGGCTACAGCGAGAGTGGCGCTTTATCGGCCGGCTCAAGGCAGAGGGTGGCGGGCGTAGTGCGGCGTATCTGCTGGGCGTGGCGTTCGCCTTCGGCTGGACCCCCTGTATTGGCCCGATCCTGGGCGCCATCCTGACCGTCAGCGCCTCGACGGCCAATGCTTCGAGCGGCATGGCGTTACTCGGCATTTATTCGCTAGGCCTGGGGGTGCCCTTCCTGCTGAGCGCCGTTTCGCTCGATCGCTTCTTGCACCACCAGAAATTCTTGCGCCGCTGGGGCCGAGCCATGCACCTGGCGGCAGGACTGATCATGATCCTGATGGGCATCTTGATGATGACCGGAAAACTGACCGAGCTCTCGTATTGGCTATTGCGCACCTTTCCCGCCTTAGGTGCCATCGGCTAACCGTTATCCAGGGAAATAGTGATATGAAAAAAATGATGAGTCGCTTCTGGCATACCCTATCAATCACGAGCGGGGCCATCATCGGCCTTGGCATCGCCTCCGTGGCCGCAGCGGCCGAAGATGTCTTGCCGGCGCTGGAGTATGACCTGACCGGAGCTCGTCTGCTCAAGGTGAATTCCAGCCAGCTGTTTGAAAGCACGAACGGTGGCGACTCCTGGCAGGCCATCCCGTTGCCCGAGGCCGTAAGGACCGGGCAGTTGGTGGTGGCGCCGGCTGCCGCTGAGCAGACGCTTTATATCGCCGGCCCATCGATTGGAGTGCAGCGTAGCGACGACAATGGCGACAGCTGGTACCGGGTCGATGAGGGCCTGCCCAGCCGGAACGTCATCGCTTTCAGTGCCCACCGACATCAAGTCGAGACGCTCTACGCCAAGATCGCTGACGACGGCATCTACCAAAGTGACGATGCCGGCGAATCATGGCGGAAGAAGGATAGCGGCCCTGTCCAACCTGTTCGCCGGCTCGTCCACTCCGATATGGAGGGCAGCATGCAGACCGGTTGGCTCTATGCGGTGTCTGACGATGCGGTGCGCCTGTCGATGGATTGCTTTTGCGGCTGGCGACCGACCGGAGAGCTCGATGCCGATACCGTCTACGATGTGGCCTACGAGTTCGACGAGCCCGAACGTGTCTATGTGGCCACGGATCGAGGCCTGTGGGTCAGCGACAATGGTGGCAAGGCGTGGCTACGGATAGAAGGCGACGCTCCTGAACTCGTCGCGATCACTCTGGCGCCAGAAGGTACCCTCTATGGTTTGGATCGCGTGGGGGAACTCGTGCGCAGTAATGACCAAGGCCGGAACTGGAGGGCGATTCCCGATGCGTAACCGCGGGGTCCTCGTCACAACCTGGCTGCTGTTAAGTACTGCCGGGCAGGCCATGGCGGATGATGCCCCTCTTTCGCACGATGCCTCTCAGCCGATAGAGGGGGAGCAGATTTACCAGCAGCATTGTGCCAGCTGCCACGGCATCGATGGCGAGGGGATGCCGAACTGGCAGCGACCCAATGCGATGGGTGAGTTGCCGGCCCCACCACATGGGCCAGAAGGGCATACCTGGAAGCACTCCGATGCCATGCTGTATCGGATGGTCTCCGAAGGGTGGCGCGACCCCTGGAACGAGACCGAACGACTGACCATGCCGGCCTTCGAGGACGTGCTCACCCCTGCCGAGATCCGCTCCGTAATTAATTACCTCAAGACGCTATGGACGCCAGAGCAACAACGTCATCAGGCGGAAGAAAGCGAGGGAGCCTCATTTCCGATGCAAAGTGAGTAGCTGTGGGGTCTAAGTATTGAAGGGTATCCGGATTAAGTGGTAGATGGAGCCCCCTTGCTCCTTCGAACCCTTAACTCTCCCAGAAGGTTGATAGATCGACGCCGTAGTTTTTCTCAGGCTCGGGAAGACCCATGCTGTAGGTCATGGTGGCCTTGCCCAGGAAGGGGGATTCCTTGATCTGCGGCACCTTCTTCTTGTGCTTGGTGGTGTAGAGCATCCGGGCCCGCATCACCTCGAATGAGTAGCCCCGGCCATCGCGGTTCTTGTCCTTGGCCAGCCGATTGATCGACTCCGTGAAGGCGTTGGTGATTGGGGTGTCGGTTTCGAAGTAGGCCAGCACCTCCTCGCGCCATCCGCTGACGGCGCTGACGAGATCCTTCCACACCTCTTTCTGCCCCTGTGGAATGTCGTCAATCCAGCGGGCCAGCGCCTTTTCGGCATCACGCCGGGTGGTGCTGTCCCAGATGTGGTAGAACCGCTCCTTGTGCTCGTAGGCCGCCAGGAGCTGAGGGAAGGCCCCTGTCCATGTCTCCATGATAAGCCGCTCGCGATCTGAAACGTCGTGGGCACGCTTCAGCAGGATCTTCCTATCGCCCTTGAGGGTCCGCCGCTGGTTTGGCTTCAGATCCTTCCTGAGTCCCTTACGCACCTTCTCCAGGGCTTCGTTGGCCATCCGCACCACATGGAACTTATCGACCACAATGCGAGCCTGCGGCAGTACCGCCTGGACAGCACGGCGGTAGGGTTTCCACATATCCATGCTGACGATCTCGACCTGGTGGCGCTCGGTCATGCTCATGAGGCGCCTCGTCACCGCGTCCTGCTGGCGACCGGGCAGCAGGTCCAGTAGGGTACGCTCCTCCAGGTTGGTCAGGATGCAGCGGTAGCGGCGGTTCAGGTACAGCTCGTCGATCCCCAGGCAGCGGGGTGTCTCGAAACGATGCCAGGCTGCCAGGAACTCAGCCTTCTTCTTGAATATCTCGCGGACAGTCTTCTCGTCGAGGCCCGTGGTATCAGCCACGTAGGCGTAGGGGTGATTGAAGGCTTCCTTCTCGACGTGGTTGTAAAGCCTCCGCGTCATGCGGTGATCGTCTACCATTTCCGGAAGAGCTGGCCGGAACGTCCTTCCACACGCCCGGCAGGTGTAGCGGCGACGGACCACCCAGAGGGTGACCCGCTTTCCGTGGATGGGTAGGTCGCGATAGGCCACATCGCGCTTGCCGAACCTGACAAACTCACTCTCAACGCCGCATTCCTCGCAAGCTAGAGGCTCAGGAGCTTCGACCTGGTAGTGGAGATCATGCTCTTCCATCTTGGTGCCTAGGACGTGGTACTCGGGAAGGTGAAGGATGTTGTCAGGCAAGCTAGTCATGCAAACTTTCCTTGTCGACATGGTCCATAGATGATCGCGACTCTTTGACCGCGTTGTTTTCAACGAACTGAAGGTGAGTTACTCCCTTGGGTCTTCTGCTTCTCTGAGCCCTTCATGCAATGACGCAATTAGCGGGCAAGTGATATTGCCTTGTTGTGCATGGCATCTGTCGACCATTTCGCTCAGCACCTTCTCAATTCTTTCAAGCCTGTCGATCTTCTCGCGAACGTCCCCTAACTTGTGCTCTGCGAGAGCACTGGCTTCTTGACAGTGGGCGCCATCTTCCAGCCGAAGTAGGTCACTGATCTCATCCAGACTAAAGCCCAGCTGCTGCGCCGTTTTCACGAACGTCAACCTGTCGATATCGGCGGCACTATAGCGTCGAATACCTCCGGGAGGGCGTTCGGGCTCCGATAATAGCCCTCGTCGCTGGTAATAGCGGATTGTCTCGACATTGACGCCGGCCGCCTTGGCCAGGCCGCCAATGGTCATGGTGTCCGCCACTTTATCTGCATGTCTCTTCATGATGCTTGACTCCGTACCAAGCTACGGAAGTAACCTTATCGTAGCTCCCCCCATCCCGAAAGGAGAATCGTCAATGCGGACATCTAAAACGGGGCGAGGGCCCCTGGCCGCCGGAGGAGTCGCGGCCCTCCTGGCCTCGGCGTGTTGCCTCGGCCCGCTGGTGCTGATCACGCTGGGCGTTTCCGGCGCCTGGATCAGCAATCTGGCGGCGTTGGAGCCCTATCGCCCGCTCTTTATCGGCGTCGCGCTGGTGGCGATGTTCTTCGCCTGGCGTCGCGTCTTTCGGCCAGTGGAAAAGTGCCAGCCGGGAGAGGTGTGTGCCGTGCCACGGGTCAGGACGGGCTACAAGGCGATCTTCTGGCTCGTATCGCTGCTGGTGCTAATCGCCCTGGTATTCCCCTACATCTTGCCCCTGTTCTATTAAAAGGAGATCTACCATGAAAGCTCGTTTCGCCTTCATCGCGCTACTCGCCCTGCTCAGCACGCCCGCCTTAGCGGCCCTGCAGACCGTGACGCTGTCGGTGCCGGGCATGACCTGTGCCGCCTGCCCGATCACCGTCAAGGCCGCCCTCAACAAGGTGGACGGCGTCTCGCAAGTCGACGTGAGCTACGCGGATCTCGAGGCCGTGGTCACCTTTGACGACGCCCGAACGTCGGTGGAGGCATTGACCGAGGCCACCATCAACGCTGGGTATCCATCAACCCCGACATCCTCGCAAGCGGATCGAGAGTGATCATGAAGAATCCCAAGCCCCTGCTGCGCGTGAGCGTGATCGGCACCGTCCTGGTGGCATTGTGCTGCTTTACGCCGATCCTGGTGATCCTGCTTGGCACGGTGGGCCTGGCGGGGCTGACGGGCTATCTCGACGTTGTGTTATTGCCGGCCCTGGCCTTCTTCATCGGCCTGACCATTTATGCGATTTGGCGTAAGAAGCAGTTCGACGCCTGTTGTGACAACGGCTCTATCAAATCAAGGAATACGCCCCCTGAGTGACATCAAGCAGCTGCACATCGCGGTCATCGGGTGAGTTGTTTACGAGCTTGCCCGCCACGGTGAAGGAATAAGCGTGAAAGATTCGCAGAAATTTTTAAGCGTCGTGCTTGGCACCGGGTTGATGGTGCTGTGTTGCGCCGCGCCAATCGCCCTGGTGCTATTCGGTACGGCGGGCCTGGCCGCGTTGGCAGGCTATCTCGATTACCTGCTGTTTGCCGCCCTGGCCATCGGCTTACCTCTCTACGCGCGATACCACAAGCGGAAGCAGGATGCCGGCTTTACTAATGAAGACTCGGAGAAACGTGATGATTGAACTCAACGTGAGTGGCATGACCTGTGACCGCTGTGCGGATCATGTCAGGGAAGCCCTGGAGAAGCTGCCCGGCGTGCAGTCGGTGGAGGTATCCTATCCTCAGGGGACGGCATCGGTAGCCGTTGATCCGGAGACACCGGCCTCGGCGTTGACGTTTGCCGTGACCCGACTTGGCTACCAAGCTCGACTGGCCAACAGTGGGCCCACTTCCCCGGCAGGCGCATCGGTGTCCAAGGGCCGTGATGAAGACGCCCCGCACATCGCGGTGATCGGCAGCGGCGGCGCCGCCATGGCGGCGGCCCTGAAAGCCGCCGAGCGCGGCGCCCGGATCACCCTGATCGAACGCGGCACCGTCGGCGGTACCTGTGTCAATACAGGCTGTGTGCCTTCGAAGATCATGATTCGCGCGGCCCATATTGCCCACTTGCGTACGGAAAGTCCCTTCGATGCAGGCCTGAGCGCCCAGGCGCCGGTGGTGGATCGGGCCAAGCTGCTCGAGCAGCAGCAGCGACGTGTCGAGGAACTGCGTGACGCCAAGTACGAGGGGATTCTGCGCGACCACCCGGCCATCACGGTCCTGCACGGCGAGGCCCGGTTTATCGATGCCCATAGCCTGATGGTCAAGCTGAACGAGGGCGGCGAGCAGGTCGTCCACTTCGACCGCGCCTTAATCGGTACTGGCGCCCGACCGGCAGTACCGCCGATCCCGGGTCTTGCCGACACCCCCTACCTGACCTCTACCAGTGCGCTGGCCCTGGACACCCTTCCCGAGCGGCTGATTGTGATCGGCGCCTCGGTGGTGGCCCTGGAACTGGCCCAGGCCTTCGCCCGGCTGGGCAGCCGGGTCACGGTGCTGGCCCGCAGCCGCCTGCTCTCCCAGGAAGACCCGGCGGTAGGGGATGCGGTGGAGGCGGCGTTTCGCCGCGAGAGCATCGAGGTCCTCAAGCAGACCCAGGCGAGCCGCGTGGACTACACCGACAATGAATTCATTGTCGACACCAACGCCGGCACCTTGCGGGCGGATCAACTGCTGGTGGCCACCGGACGGACACCCAATACCGAGGCCCTGAACCTGGCGAGCCTCGGCGTGGAAACCGCACGTGGGGCGATTCTGGTCGATGAGCATCTGCACACCACGGTGCCGGGGCTCTATGCCGCCGGTGACTGCACCGATCAGCCGGAGTTCGTCTATGTCGCCGCCGCCGGGGGCAGCCGGGCTGCCGTCAACATGACCGGGGGCGAAGCCACCCTGGACCTGAGCGCCATGCCGGCGGTGATCTTCACCGACCCCCAGGTGGCCACCGTCGGCCTGACGGAAGCCGAGGCCATCGAGCAAGGCTTCAGCGTCGATACCCGCGAGCTGGACCTGGAAAACGTGCCGCGTGCGCTGGTGAATTTCGACACCGGTGGTTTCATCAAGCTGGTGGCCGAACGCGACTCGGGCCGGTTGCTGGGGGTGCAGGCGGTGGCGGGGGAAGCCGGTGAGCTGATCCAGACGGCGGTGATGGCGCTACGCGCACGCATGACCGTACACGACATCGCCAATGAGCTATTTCCCTACCTGACCATGGTGGAAGGGCTCAAGCTCTGTGCCCAGACTTTCACCAAGGATGTGACGCAGTTGTCCTGCTGTGCCGGGTGAACGATATGAGCGCGACCGTGGTGCCACTGGGCGGCGGCACCACGGGTTTTGGGCATGGACACCACAGGGAGCTCTGTCACGATGAACACGATACTACCCGATTGCGGGATGATGGGGGCGATGGGCTGGATAATGCCAGTGATCGGAATTGCCCTACTATTGCTGCTGGTCCTGGGCATCGCCTGTTTGGTGAAGTATCTGCTCTCTAGCAAGTGAGCGTACTGAGCGAGCCATCAACCAGCTAATCCGTTGTGGGTTGAGTTTGTCGGCCACCTTTCTCTCTCGCATACCAACCAGATAATCCGGATACCCGTATTGAAAAGGTGATTATAGACCCAAGTTTTCCCGAAGAATCTGATCGCGCAGGACGCCATTCGATTTTTCCGATAAAGCCAGCTTCCGCTCAACAGCGAGAATGCGAGCGGCCAGCTCAGCCTTTGTCAGGCGCATCAAATAATGCATACGTCGCCGCTCCGCATCGGTGGGTCTTTCCACATCGCTGTTCAGTAGGCGTCCAATGGTACGCCGCCTTCGAACGGGTTGAGCAGCTTCCTCGTATAATTGGCAGCATTCAGGATTTCGAAGAATGGTGGATTCGGAAATCCCCATTCCCGTATCGGAGAGTTCACGCGACATTCTCGCAATCCGTCCCAGCGTCACAGGACTGCCGGTCTCCTGTAGCCGGCTGATTGCTTGACGCACGATCGCCACGCTTCGATTGCGACGTTGCTGATGACTGCGTTTCAAACCGGCCATTGCAGCCTCGGAACGTGCCTTACTGGATTGTCGCGTCATCCCTCCTTCCTCCCGATGGTCAGTATGACGGGGTCTGCTGCCGCCTGATCAGCTCGCTCAAGAAGTTCCATCTCGGCCAGCACATCATTGCAGCTCGCCATGGCTTCCTTTGCCTTGCGCTCTTCAGCGGGCAGATTCTGTGCTTCCGCCATTTCCGCCATCTGCGCACAGGCCTGCCGGTAGATGATGACTTGGTCACGCTTGCGCCAGTCGGGCGCATTCCCGGCACAGCCGATGCAGGCGAACTTGATGGGACACTGACTGGCCACTGTGCAACGTCCACCGATAACCGGGATCAGTGCACCCACCTGCTCCTGCGCGGCTTCGACCTGCCGCCGGATTTGCGCTGGGGATCGTATGTGGGTACGGGACAGGTCCACACGGCTTTCAAAGATCTTCCGTTGCAGCTCCACCAGCCTGGCCGGCGTCGGCTGGGAATAGTATTCGGTCACTCGTATATCTCGCTGCTTCATGAGGAGTGCGATCACATCCACAGGCGTGTTCAACGCCCGCATCTCCGTGGCAAAGCCGTGACGCAGCAGGTGGGAAGTGACCCGCACGGCCTCACCGTCAGGCGTTTGCAGCGAGATACCGTGCAGCATGATGGACATCGTCGCATTGATGTCCTTATGGCTGAAATGTCTTCCGGCGTGCTGCCATAAGTAGGGCGCCGGTCGAAGTTTATGCCGCAAATTCCTAGTAGCAGGGATGGTCTCCAGGCTCTGCTCCCGCTCTCGCTGGAACTTCCACCAAGCGTGTAGCGCTCTCATGCAGCGCTCGTCAATATAGTAGGGCTCTTCTGCCCGGCGTCCCTTGGGAATTGCGCGAAAGGCGATCGCTTCACGGCCCTTGGCGAGCAGCACTCGTGATAGATGCTCCTGACTCAACCTGATTTGCAGGAACTCGTTCATGCGAGCCCCGGTCTTGGTCATGATCTGAATGGCCGCATGCCCGACGAGAGCGCCAAGCTTGAGCGCATCAAGTGGAATAAAGAGCATGCCAATATCTCGCGAGATACGTTCCAACCAGTTATTGGTTGATGCTCCCCAAGTCGATTGTGGAGGGAGCTGAAATGAGCTTCTCGAGTAGCCATTTCGCGTCAGAAAATCAGGATCGACAACCTGAGAGCGCAGCACATTCGCCTGCAGCAGTTCGATGAACCAATAGGGCTCTACAGCATCAGCGTCATCACGGGCATGGCCGCCCTCATAGCTCAGGAAGTAACCTGCCTGGTCGCATACCGCCGCACGCATGCGCTGACGCTGATCCTGATGATAGTAGAAGTCTTCTGCCACGGGCTCATGCACAGAACGCAATGTCGCTGCGTCCCAGAGCCTGAAATGCTGCTGTGTCGGTCGAGTGCGGCCTGAGGCCGATACCGTCTCATCGGTGATCGAGAATGATATCGGCAGGGCCTCTCCCTTCCGTTCATGATGGGCAATGGCATCTCGGAAGGCTGTGTACAGTCGCTCGACCTGAATGCATCGACGCTCGGCTATATCACGGAGCAGATAGAAGCGATCATGTACAACGGCGGTAGCGGCCTTACGGCGCATCCTCTGCTCGGCTCTTACTTCTCTATGAATAGTGGAGCGGTGCCAGAAGTGGTCATCCTTCAGAGCAATGAGTTTCCAAGGCGCTACGGCCCGGCGCTGCTCGGGTGTCAACTTGAGTAGGTAATCCTCTTGTTTGCGCAGCAAGCGGAAATAGGTCTGCAGAAATCGGCCGCGCTTGGGCGTACCCTCTTCCGGCAATACCTCACCATCATGGTATCTTTGATAGAACGCCTCGGGGTCCAGCTCATCGATATCTGCAAGTTCCAACCGTTTTAGATAGCGCGACATGCTGGCAAAGAAGGTGATGTCGTTACGTCGGTTGCCATCGGCGAAGGTCATGACGAAGAATGCCACATCCCGTAGTTTCGGTTGCGAAATGGAGTGGATCATTCGGCGCTGGGACTCATTGAAGGGCCGCCCCATGGTCGGTGATTCCAGAAAGGTCAGCGGCAGGTGGTGGAGTGCCGGTGTTACTCTGTCAAGCACCATCTCCAGAGTGATCTCCTTCCATACCCGCAATGGCCTGGCCTGATGCCCCGTCTCTTCTTCCCAACGCCGGATTTCTTGTTTAATGTGACGATCATTGTGCTCGGAAATCCGCAGTACCTCGCTGTAGGCTACCGTATGTCCCTCGCGGTGTAGGTGCTCAATGGTCAGACGTGTGAGCCGCGTGAGCACTTCACGTGAACGCCGCGTATTGGGAAGCGAATAGCGAAAGGTATTGAAGTCCCGACGCCAGCCCTCATAGGCCTCACGACTGTCGACCGGGGTGCTCAGGAGTTCATCGGCCAATGCTGCCACGTAATGGCGCGAATACCCCGACACGGTGGCTACGCTGTACCCGAGGCACCGGCTGATATCGGCCAGCTTGAAGGGAGTGCCGAGCCGGCGACGACGGTCCAGTTCCGCCGTGATCGATTCGTTTCGCTGGTTCAGCGCATGATTTTCGCCCACGAGGACGGTGGTACCGTAGGTGTCGAGAGATTTCCAGGCAACCGTGCGCGCTACCTGATGACCGGTCTCCTGCTCCCAGAGAACCAACTCCTCATTGAGGATCCGTCTTCGCCCTCCCGTAATGGCTTCAACTGCGTTCACCGTCATCAACGTGTTCTCGCGATGCAGTTGTTCGATGACCAGCCGCACAAAGCGTCGGAACAGCACCGGACCACTTGTTGTGCGCGTAATAAAGGGGCGAAAGGTGCGGTAGTCACGTACCCAGCGTTCATGAGCCTCTCGGTTCTCGACCACCGTCTGCAGCAACTCCGCTGCCAGGTCACGAACATAACGCTGGGTAACGCCACTGATCGTCTTGCGATCGTAGCCGGTAACCGCCATCACCTCCCGATTCACGAAGGCCTCACCCCGCTCGCGTCGACGATCAAGCTCGGCACGTATCGTAAGCCGCCGATGCTCCGGATTGGCGCGGTGTTGCCGGGCCGGCGGCGTCATGGTTTCAGCATCTCATCTAACATTCGCTGGCTCTCGGTAAGTGACTCGGGGGGAGAAGCCGGCTGGGAACGGCGAGCGCGATCATGCCGGTGCTCACGTTCGATGCGAGCATGAATGCGATGAGCCAGCTCCGGCAGATTATGTCGGCAGATAGCTTGGTCATAGATTGGCAGCATGTCGCTTTTCCAGGCCATGAGTTCACGTAGGGCACCACGCAGGCTCAGCAGTTCCTCAGCGGATCGGGCACGCTGGTGGATGTCGTTGAGCGCCTGTGTCACGAACCAGTGGCGGACCTGATGGCAACGCACTTGTAGGCCGGCGGCGTTGAGAGCCGGTGCCCAATAGTCGCGGCGGAAGTGGTCCGGGTTCATTGATGTGCCACGTCGAGTCAGGAACAGCGGAAGGTGATGAAGAGCTTCCACAGGCAGTGTAGTGAGTTCCGCCAGCCCATACCCTCGGGGATCTAGCCGAGCACGCTGCTCGTCCACATAGTGTCGCAGGACCTTGGCCGTGCGGTCGGTAATGAACAGCCTTTTCACTCGGCGTCCATGACTTCCCTTGCTGATCGACAACATCTCTCGCATAAAACCACTCTGCACCCAGTCCGCCACGCTGAGTTGACAAGCCTCGTGCACACGGCAGCCGGTATCAAAAAGGATACGTACCAGGCCGGTTTCGCGTAGTGTCCACCCCCACTGCTCACCAGCTGACATGACCCTGTTCATCAGGGCCGGTTCATCCAGGATCTCGGGTAACCATTGATTCCCCTTCAGCCGGAAGTAACTGGCGGAAAGGCGCATCTCTCGAACGCCGTCTACGCCACTGTCAGCCGGCATGGGCATTCGACCATGGGCATCGACAAACACCTGGAGTTGCCGGCGGCGCTCCTCCTCGATGTATCGGCGGGCACCGTCGGCATCCATCGGATTGCCATGGTGATAGCGACCGTGCTCATGCAGTACCGTGTAGAACGATCTCAGCGCCGCCAGGAGCCGTTCCAGGCGCCGGCCAGTCTGCCAAGTCGGTTCGATCCGACGGGTTTCGAATCCGCAGCGATCTCGACCCAACGCCACGATGCACTTCATTTCCGAAGCGAGGAAGAAAGCCAACAGTGCCCGCACCTGAGTAGGTGGACCAAGCAACTGCCAACCCTGTCGAAGCACGACGGGATGATCTGCCGCCCAGGAAGCAAAGGAGACCACTTCCCTCGTGTAGGCTCTTGCCGTCAGCGATGCATGATGACGCACGGACAGGCAGGCATAGAGGGTCAGCTCCGGGTGCGGTAACCCATCGCGATCCACCACATGAAAGGGATAGCAACCTTCGGCATGCAGGACTCGATAAACCGGCATAAACGGTTACCTCCCCAGAGCCAAGAATACTGTTGCTACCTGCACATGTCCGATGACTGTACTACAGTAGCTTTGATGAGAAAGAGTCCACTCTGGAGTATAGAGCCAAGCTGGCGAACCGTGCCGCCAAGAAGCTACCGGTCTACCAGGGCGTTTGCATACTTCACGCCGGCAGCGCGGAAACCCGCCATCTGTTGCAGAACACCGCGCTGGGCGATGTATGGGGGGTGGGCCGGCGGCTCGTGGAGCGCCTGGCCCTGATGGGCATCAAGAGCGCCTGGGAGCTCGCCCAGGCCAACCCGAAGGAGATCCGGCGCCACTTCTCGATCACTCTCGAGCGCACCGCCCAGGAGCTGCGCGGTGTGCCCTGTATCGAAATGAGCGACCTCGATGAAGCCCGCCAGCACATCATGACCAGCCGCAGCTTCGGCAAGCTCACCGGCAACCTGGACGAGATTCGCGAGGCGATCCGACAGTACGGCCAGCGTAGCGCCGAGAGGCTGCGCCGCCAGAACGGCCTCGCCAAGGCGGTGCTGGTCTTTCTCAAGACCAACCCACACCGGCAGGACCTGCTGCCACACTCACCGAGCCTGGTACTCGAACTGCCCCGCCCCACCGCCGACAGCCGCGAGATACTGCATGCCGCCGGTAACGCCCTGGAGCGGATCTATCGCAAGGGTCACCTGTACCAGAAAGGCGGCGTGATGCTGCTCGACCTGATCGATGCCGACCGGCAGCAGCTCTCCTTACTGGATACGCCCCAGAGCGACGCCGAGCGGCAGCGCAGCCAGAAGCTGATGGACGTGATGGATGACCTGAACCGCAAGATGGGGCGCGATACGGTGAAACTGGGCATGCCCACCCCCGGGGCGGCGTGGCATTTGCGCTGCGCCCATCGCTCGGACCGGAGCACGACACGCTGGGATGAACTGCCCAAGGCCAGGGCTCTATAACGCGAAAACCCGGCCGTGAGGCCGGGCTGAATCTTCGCTTCCTTTCCCACCTTCCCGAGCATAATGCTCGAGCATCCCTGGTCTGAGCAATCCCTGGCTCTGCCTTCCCTGTGGGGCTCTCCGTTGCCCCGATATCCATAAGGTAGCCGCTCCAAGCGGAACATGGTTTAACGCACGATATGAAACGGTGTAAGACATTGCCGCTTCGCTTTGTAGGAAATATCTTACAAAGCACTTTGGCAGGCGGCCCGCACCGCCCTCATCCCGATTCTGCACTACCCTCCACAGTGAATGGAGCGACATCTATGGAGGGCGACATGGACAAGGCCGTGATCGACGTGATCCGCGAGAAGGAGCAGCTACCCGACAGCATGAGCGACAGCGAAATCGCCCGGGAGTACAAAGGGACCTATACCGCCGCACGCGCCGCGGTGAGCCTGGAGCACAAACCGCTCGACCAGGTGCTGGCAGACGCCATGGCCAAGGTGCTCCCGTTCATGAGAAAGAAGAAGTAGCGCTGCTGGGTGGGTGACATCGCTTCGGCTGCGCGTTGTTGCAGGGCCTACCGTTGGCCCTGCTCGCCGGCCAGTGATCTATCAGCTCGGCATTCAGGTGAGGCAACCGTCACGTCAGGTCGTTCAGCTCCACGCCCAAGACCTCAGCGATCCGCTTCAGCACGCTCAGCGAGCCGGCTTTCTTGCCCGACTCGATCTCCGACAGATAGCCCTGACTGATACCTGCCTTATCGGCGAGTTCGCCTGCACGCATGCCGCGATGTTCGCGGAACACCCGCACCGGCGCCACGCCGTCGAGCAATGCCGCGACGACAGTGGACGGAAAGGTCTCTTCGCCCGCATCGATGCGGGCTCGGGCCTCGTTCGCCGCTTGAATGTCATGATAGTTTTCCGCCTGCTCAAGCAGCTTGGCGTAGTCCTGCTCGCTCAGCACCACCAGGCGCTCGCCAGTGGGTGTCAGGATGAACTGTGGTGTACCCATGCTTCTCTACCTCATACTCGTCAACGATAGACGTCTCCGTGGGCGCCGACTTTGAGCACCAACAGCACCGTGAACCACGTCACAGATGCTCGTGGCGCGAGCAGCGTAGGCGTGCCCGCCAGCGCTCAGCGCTCTACGACACCGACTGACTACTCATCAAGTGAATCTATCGTGGGCTCGTCATGTTTCATTCGCTTCTTTAAAGCGTTTAACAAGTAAACAACGGTTCCAAGCATGGCAGAGAAAAAAAAACAGGTCAGGATGAAGCCAATCACGGCAGAACCAGGGTTGTTGATATCTAGGCCACCGACCAGAAGACCTAGAACAGCCATGCCTATAGCACAGAGCAGAGCGCTGATGGAGTCTTCGTCGGTTCTCGCTCGCATGGTGAAGCCAAGCACTAGTCCCAAGAGGATGTACAAGGGTTCATGCCGCCCGCTTTGCACCATGCGAACAGCATATAACCAGTCGTTTAAAATCAAGCTGATGTAGGACACCACAATTACGAAACCCAGCACTAGCAGGTTGAACTTCATTTCATTACTCATAAGTGATTTCGCTCATGGTGATGGCTTACGGGTTCGTGTCTGCTTATCCACTACAGCCTACCAGGAGCTGCAGCGGCAGTCTTACTAGCGCCACAACGACCAAACCGAGAAATCAGATCTGTACCTCCTCACCCGCCGCGACGGCGACCAGCATCACACCACCAGCCACGACAGCGACAACTGTGTGATCGCCCAGTGGCACGACTCCAACGACGCCGCGATTCACGGTGTCATCGATACCGAGGAGAACCCAAAGCGCCTGCAATCCGTCTACGCCAGTCAGGCAGACGCCCTGGCCGCCGCCGCCAGCGCGGCCACGCCGAGTTCGCCCTGGTGCTGGCCAAAGGCGACCCGCTTCTGATGCTGAAAACTCCGGTGCGCCTGCGCGGCTGGAAAGGAGAGATCGACGCTACGCCCTGGATCCGTCACCCAAGTGACTCACTACCTGGGTTATGAGGGCCTTACCAGCAGCGTGCAGATGGTGATACGTTTTAAAGCCAACCTGGTTGCTCAGTACGGTTCATCCAACCACCTCTGGACGAAACAGAACGCTGTACTAATCTTTGCTTTGGGTACCCTTATACCAACGCGCTTGGCCAGCGCATTGACCAGGAGGGTTTAGTCATGCCCATGTATGAGCTGAACTGTGCCGATGGCACTGACTGCCACTGTACCAAGACTGTCAAGGTTGCTATCGACGTAGAGGGCCTGACTGAAGACCAGCTAGAAGAGATCGAAGATGAAGGAGGTACCGAACTCACCAAGGAACAAGTGGAAGCCAGCCAAATCATCTTGGATAAGGAGGCACTCGAGCATCTAGCGGAATACGACACGGTCTACATACGGATCGATGTAGATCATACCTGCAGCCCCTGCGGCTCCGATCAAACCTACGACGACGAAGGAAATAACATCTCAGCAGAGTAAGCGCTCATCCTCGTATCGGCACATTGAAAAGCCCCTGCTCATTCTGAGCAGGGGCTTTGGTATGGCACCTCTTTCATCCCTGGCGACCGCAACGAATCGGCCGCATGGCGAAGCGCCACAGCCAGACTGCCGACTCATCAGTACCGCGCCCATGTTCAATGTCTGACGAGCCTGTAAGAGATCGTTGGCATTTACCGGTTAAGCGTCTCACGGGGAACCGCCGGGTAGCAATGAACTGATAAGTTCAGGCAAATTCCAAGACGCCCAAGCAAGCAGTCCATAGGAAATACCTGCGATGAATAGCGCCACATAGAATGTCTGGCGACGCTTTCTGATGGGTTCAAGAAAGCGGCTCTGTTTATCGGCTTGCGAAGAGTAATGCTGTAGTACATCGAGCCATGTCTCACTCTCCCTGCTAGCAAGGGTAACATCGCGCAGGTGGGCAATCGCCTGAAAGATGAAAGACAAAACCAGGAAACCCGCTAGCAACTTGACCAGTAGGGCCAGCTCATTGCTTTCCAATAGCTCCTGGAAGTTCTGTCGATCGAACCTCGCAATGAATGAGAAGGCGATGAACACCAGCATACCGAGCGCATCACGGGTTAGTGTACTGACGAGATCCCGTACCTTTGCCGCGTATAGATCAGCTTGAGCCTTCATGTCCTTCATCAGCTCGCGGACTTCCTTGTGGTAGGCATCCTTGCGATCGAGAATAACGAAAGCGTAGCTGTCACGCGCTTGGTGTAACGCAGCTTCAATATGGTCTTCCATTCCAGATAAGAGCGACTGACCGCGTTCGATATCGATCGACAGCCGGTCCATCAATAACCCAAGCCGAGTCTCGGGTCGCTCTTGGTATACCCAGGAAACCGCTTCGATTAATCGCTGCAGCGTATCGGAGCATACTGACTGATTGGCGTCGCATATTGGCAAAGAAAGACGCTTGGTGCCCTGCAGTGTGGCTTCGTAGGAACCATCGACACACCGCAGCTCTTGGACGAGACAGGCCGACAATACACCTGCGCTCAATGTGACCAAGGGCGCCACCTCAGGACTATCGAATTTTCCCCAGGTCAGAGCATAAGCCTTGGGACAAACCCGCAGCGCCTTGGTGGCATTGATGTGTATTAAGCGATGTACATCCGCAGGTTCTGGCAAGGCTACTTCATCAATGCTTGGGGGCGATCCCTCGGGCGGCATTACCCAAAGCAACGGGCCACCAACACCATGTGAAAGCCCATGAACCCGTATCGTTGTCGGGCTGGAAAAATCAGGGACATTGCCAGCAGGCTGTAGAAGAGGGTCCCAATCTTTAAGCCACTGATGGAAACCATCCAAGCTAAAAAATATTAGCGTGGTCTCGTTCTCTCTCGCCTGCAAAAATTCAGCAATGGGTGTCTTTCCCAACACTAATCGCCATGGGCTATCATCGTAAAAATCACTCTTTAGATCATCTGGATCGATACTCTCATTGGTATCAGCCGCCCAAATCGTTGGCGGTGACACTTCCAGTTGTTCGACAACCGCTAAGGTATGAGAAAGCTTCGCTCGAACCGACTCATTCAGCGATTCCCCCTCAACAATCAAGCGAAAGCTCTCTTCAATCGCCTGCGAAGCATGCGAGCGTAGCTTCTCAATGGCCTGTAGCAGATCCACCACAGTGGTCATAGCAACTAGCCTTTCGGTATCAGCTGATGAGTTTCGATGGTAACGCGCGACCTCCCACTATCCAAATGCTCAATCAGCATACCTACTTGCTCTGGGGTCCCTTCATAGGTGATCGTGACGCCTTCGGATGTTTCGTAGACTTGCTTGCGCTGCGCCTTGGGAAGGGAATCGGGGCGCGGCCGGAAGATTTGTCCGGCTATTCCAGCCTCGGCCAGAGCATCCCGAAGAGACCGCACCTGTTCGGCCTTCCTTTCAGGGTTCGCATCCCGTACCACGGTGTCCAGGAACGCATCCGTATCGAAGGCATCATGGTCGTTGAGGTAGTTGAGGGCTCGCCCTCGATACGTGTTCACATCCTCACCAGGGGGTAGCTGATCTTGCGGTATATCCTTTGCCCACTTACGTACCGTCTGATATGCCGACCTTGTAAGCGCTGAGTCTTGTTGACGTTCGATTACCCCAAGAAAAGCTTGATAATAGTCACCCAGCACCGGCTTCTTTACTCGATCGAAAGCCAGCACATCCCATGCAAATCGATCAGTAGAATCTATCAAGGCACTCTTCTGGATTGCGCGTTTGTTTTCGTTAAGTGCATTTGGAACCTCGTCGACAATAGCGACTCGCCGCCCCTCTATATCTTCATATCTATAGGTGAAAGATTCCTGCTGATCCATCTTTACCAAAAACACCAGCTGCTGCCAGTCGTGCGCGTTGGCTAAATACTTCACCACCGAGACGATGAATACGCCTGCCGACATATTTCCACCGTGGAGGCGCGCAAACTCTTGGGTCATTTGGTAAGAAAGCTCTACGAAACCATCTCGATCATCAATCAGTCGCTGACTCTGCTCATGTAAATTAACGGCATTTGGGTCAAAAATGTATTGAGTCCCTTCGGCGATATCGCGCAGTCGGTCGAGGAAAAACGCTTTCTGTTTGTCCTGCAAATGTACTTCATCAAGCTTTACGACCTTTCCCGGGGCATCGGGATCGATAATATGAAAAATAAAGTCAACTATCTCCAGGGTATCACGCTGCCCCTGCGTAAGAACGCCTTCCAATGGTTGACCTGCCATGTGTACACTCCTTATTTTTTATTACCTGCGAACGCTTCAATCCAGCATCTCGCCACTTGCGAGATTTCACTAATATGCTCTGGCTACGGCGCTGCTGCGCCACTCACCGCCAGCAGAAAACCCCTTCCTGCCGAATGTCGCGGTTGGCCAGGCGCCCTCCAGCAACTGCCCACGCGCCCCGATACCACTCCCCAACCGCACGCCAACAACACCTCTGCTCTGGGCGCGCCGCTCCTTCTTGCGTACAATGGCCGGCCATCTCATTTGCTCCCTGCTTCTCGTCACGCTGCGCGCCATGCGGCGTCCGGCGAGCCGGTTACGTATCGATACCTTACCTCGTTGTCTCGATAGTACCGAACGCAGGCACGTGGCGAAATGAGCCGGATCAAACGGTAACGACGGCAGGACCTCTGGAGGCCATAGATGAGCAACACGACTGGAAACGACCCGCTGGCTCGGGCGCGCCGGTTTTCCGTGGCCCCCATGATGGACTGGACGACCCGTGATTACCGGGCCTTCGCCCGCACCCTGACCCGTCAGGCGCTGCTCTATACCGAGATGGTGACAACCGGTGCCATTCTGCACGGCAGCCCGCGGGAGCGCTTTCTCGGCTACGACGAGGTGGAGCATCCCATCGCGCTGCAGCTGGGCGGCAGCGACCCGGGCGAGCTGGCGGAGTGCGCGGTAATTGCCGAGGAATGGGGCTACGACGAGGTGAACCTCAACGTCGGCTGCCCCAGCGACCGGGTGCAGAACAACATGATCGGCGCCTGCCTGATGGGCCACCCGGAGAAGGTGGCGGCAGCGGTGCGCGCCATGCGCGAGGCGGTGAAGATCCCGGTCACGGTGAAGTGCCGCATCGGCATCGACGACCAGGACGAGGATGCCGATCTGGAGCGCTTCATCGCCCAGGTGGCGGACGCCGGCTGCGAGGTGTTCATCGTGCATGCGCGCAAGGCGTGGCTGCAGGGGCTCTCGCCCAAGGAGAACCGCGACATCCCGCCGCTCAACTACCCCCGTGTACACCGCCTGAAGGCCAGCCGGCCGGAGCTGCACATCGGCATCAATGGCGGCATCAAGACGCTGGACGAATGCCGTGAGCAGCTCGATTGCGTCGACAGCGTGATGGTGGGCCGCGAGGCCTATCAGAACCCCTGGCTGCTGGCCGGGGTGGACCGGGCCATCTACGGCGTCGAGGGGCCGGCCGAGAGCCGCCACGCCGCGGCCAGGGCGTTCCGCCCCTACATCGCCCGTCGGCTCGAGGAAGGCGCCAAGCTCAACCACGTGACCCGCCACCTGCTGGGCCTGTTCCAGGGCCAGCCGGGCGGGCGCCGCTTCCGTCGCCATCTCTCCGAGAACGGCCATCTGGACGGCGCCTGCCTGCGGGTGTACGACGATGCACTGAGCCTGGTGCCGGAGCGGGAGCCCGCCGAAACGGCCTGAGCGGGGTCAATAGAGCGGGTCGGGAGGCGGCTCGAGGCTGGAGTGAAAGGTCTCGATGGCGCTTTCGGCCTCTTCGATGGCGTCGAAGCGGGCGATGTGGAACAGCGCCTCGCCCTCGTTGGCCAGTGGCAGCCGACTCACGCCGATCACGATGCCGTCGGCCATGGCTTTCACACTGGCTTCGGCGTTGCCGAAGGGGTCCGCCACCTTACCCAGCACGTCGCCCTTGCTGACCCGCGCGCCGAGGCGCACCTTGGGCCGCAGGATCCCGTCGATGGGCGCCCGCGCCCAGCTCGAGCCGTTGGCCAGCTCGGCGGCCGGTGGCTGCCGACGGCGATGCTCGCCCGCCAGCATGCCCAGCCGCCGCATGACCCGCAGCACGCCCCGCACCCCCGGGGTAATCGCCCACTCGTCGAAACGCAGCGCCTCGCCGGCCTCGTAGGTAAGCACCGGGATGCCCCGTGTCTGGGCGTAGTGGCGCAGGCTGCCCTCGCGCAGTTCCGCATTGAGAATCACCGGCGCGCCGAAGGCGTTGGCCATGCGTTCGGTCTCGCTGCCCGGGCTCAGTTGGGCGCGGATCTGCGGCAGGTTGGTGCGGTGAATGGCGCCGGTGTGCAGGTCGATGATGTGGGTGGCGTGATCGACGATCTGCTCGCGAAAGAGAGCGGCCACCCGCGCCCCCAGCGAGCCCGTCTCGCTGCCGGGAAAGCAGCGGTTGAGGTCGCGCCGGTCGGGCAGGTAGCGGCTGTGCTGCATGAAGCCGAACACGTTGACGATGGGCACCGCGATGAGGGTGCCGTGCAGGCCCTGGATCTGCTTGGAGCGCATCAGCCGGCGTACGATCTCGACGCTGTTGATCTCGTCGCCATGAATGCCGCCGCACACCAGCATGACCGGCCCCTGACGACGCCCGTGCACCACTTCCACAGGGATGTGCAGCGGGGCGTGGGTATACAGCCGCGCCACCGGCACGTCGACTTGAAGGCGACTGCCGGGCTTGATGGTGGCACCGGCGAGTTCGAAGGGTGCGCGGGGCATGGCCTTGATTCCAATACGAACAGTGTTCGCTCTGTTATACCCTGCCCCACCGTGGAATACGAGCGTCACGGGACACGACCATACATGGATGAAGGTAAGACGTGCGGCGCTACGATAGAATGGCGCTAAAGCGAGGCCTGAGGAGACACCACACACCATGGCGCGACGTACCAAGGCGGAAGCCGCCGCCACCCGCGAAGCCCTGCTCGATGCCGCGGAAGAGGTGTTTCTCGAGCGCGGAGTGGCACGCACCTCGCTGGAGCAGATCGCCCGTGAGGCCGGCGTGACCCGTGGCGCCGTCTATTGGCACTTCAAGAACAAGGCCGACCTGTTCCGGGCCATGCTGTTGCGGGTACGCATGCCGTTCGAGGAACTGGTCGAGGAGATCGGCGATCCGGGGCTGGCCGAGCGGCCGCTGGAAGCCATTCGTCAGGCCTGCCACCGCGGTTTCGCCCGCCTCGAACAGCCGCGCTATCGGCGCGTACATGCCATCCTGATCCACCACTGCGAGACCTTCGGCGAGATCGATCCGCTGGCAATGCAGAACGAGATTGCCCAGGAGGCGTGCGGCGCTCTCATCGAGTACTTCACCGCCGCTGCCCGCATGGGCCATTTGCGTCACGACCTGTCGCCGGAAGTCGCCGCCCGGCTACTGCAGGCGACCCTCGGCGGGCTGTTCCACGACTGGCTGCGCAATCACGAGCACTTCTCGCTGGTCGAACGCGGCACGCAACTGGTCGATACGCAGCTCATGCTGCTGGCAAAGGCGCCGGAGTCGCCCTGACCCCGGCGCCAGGCCGAACATCATGCCCGGCTTGCCTTGCCCTCTGCGTTGCGCTGGCTGCGCTCACGCCGCCAGGTAGCCAGATCTTCCATCACCTTGTAGGCCAGCGGCACGAAGATCAGCGCCAGCGAACTGGCCATGATCATGCCGCCCACTACCACGGTACCGATCTCCTGACGGCTGTTGGCCCCCGCTCCGGTGGCGAATACCAGCGGCAAGGTGCCGATGATGAAGGTCAGTGCCGTCATCAGGATGGCGCGGAAACGCTGCTGGGCTGCGGCCAGTGCCGCATCGAAGGAGCTCATGCCGGTGCGTCGGTTCTGCGCTGCGAACTCAACGATCAGGATGGCGTTCTTCGCCGCCAGGCCTATCAGCACCAGCAGTCCCACCTGGAAGTAGATGTCGTTGGGAAAACCGCGCAGCATGGCTGCCAGCGCCGCTCCCAGCACGCCGAAGGGTACCGCCGTGGCCACCGCAATCGGCAGGGTCCAACGCTCATACTGGGCGGCCAGGATGAGGAACACCATCACCATAGCCAGGCCGAAGGCGAGCCCGCCCGCACCGGCGGCGGCATCGAGCTGGTAGGCCTCTCCGATCCAGCCCAGCGAACTGTTGGCATCGAGCACCTGGGCGGCGACCTCTTCCATCGCCTCCTTGGCCTGGCCGGTGGTGTAGCCTGGGGCCGCATCGGCAAGGAAGTTGACCGCACTGTTGACGTTGAAGCGGTTGATGATATCCGGCCCGCTGGTGCGCTCCAGGCTCACCAGACTCGAGAGCGGCAGCATCTCGCCGTACTCCGAACGCACGAAGACCTTGTTGAGATCCTCAGGCTGGCTGCGGAACTCGCCCTCGGACTGCAGGTTGACCTGCCAGTTGCGCCCCGCCAGGGTGAAATCGTTGACGTAGAGCGAACCGAAGGTGCTCTGCATCGCCTCGAACACCTGGTTGATCGGCACGCCCATGGCCCGCGCCTTCTCACGGTCTACCGCGGCACGATAGCGGGGAATGCCACTGTCCAGGGTGATGCGCGCGTTGGTCAGTTCCGGTCGCTCGTTTGCAGCGGCACTGAGCTGCTGACCGAGCGTTTCCAGCTCCTCGGTGGTCACATCGCCACTCACCTCGAGGTAGCCCTCCACCCCGCCGGTGAGAGAAAGTCCCATGATCGGCGGCGGGGTGAAGGCGATCACCATCGCCTCGGGAATACCAGCTCCCATACCGATGATGCGCCCGGCCACGGAAGCGGCGTCCTGCCCCGGCCCGGTGCGATCGCCCCAATCGGCGAGGTTGGCAAAACCGATACCCGCGTTGGTGCGCAGCGAACCCGCAATCATGTCGAAGCCCGCCACCGTGGTGAACTGATCCACCTCGTCCATGCCCAGCAGCATCTGCGTGATCTGGTCGCGCACCGCTTCGGTACGCGGCAGCGCCGAGGCCGGCGGCAGATTGTAGACCACCAGCGCCGTACCCTGGTCTTCCTGCGGCACCAGGCCGGAGGGTAGGCGAGTCAGCGAGAACAGCGTCAAGGCGATCACACCGATGAACAGCACCATGCCCAGCAGCGCATGGCGCAGCAGCTTGCTCACTAGCCAGGCGAAGCCGTTGGTGAGCTTGTCGAAGGCGGCGTTGAACCACTGGAAGGGCTTGGCCACCTCGTGCTTCTGCTTGTCGAGCATCAACGCGCACATGGCCGGCGTGAGCGTGAGCGCCACCACGCCGGACACCACTACCGAAATGGCGATGGTCACGGCGAACTGGCGATAGAGCTCACCGGTGAGTCCACCCAGGAAGGTGACCGGCGCGAATACCGCCACCAGTACCAGGGTCGACGACACCACCGCTCCGGCGACCTGCTTCATCGTCTCCACGGCAGCATCCCGCGCCTTGAGCCCCTGCTCCTTGATCAGTCGGTCGACGTTCTCCAGCACGATGATGGCGTTGTCCACCACGATACCGATGGCAAGTACCAGCCCGAACAGGGTGAGCATGTTGATGGAGAAGCCCAGCGCCAGCATGCCGGCGAAGGTGCCGATCAGCGACACCGGAATCGCCACCACCGGGATCAGGGTCGCACGCAGGTGCTGGAGGAAGACGAAGGTCACCACCACCACCAGCGCCACCGCGATCAGCAGCGTGATGAACACCTCACGAATGGAGATCTCGACGAACTCCGTGGTGTCGTAGGGCACGACGTACCCGACCCCCTCGGGGAAGCGCGAGGACATGTTCTCCAGTGCCTCGTGCACCGCCGTGGCGGTATCCAGCGCGTTGGCGCCAGGCTGAAGGTACACCCCCATGGGCACCGCGCCCTGGCCGTTGTAGGTGGCAGAGAAAGCGTAGCTCTGTGAGCCCAGCTCGACACGTGCCACATCGCCCAGACGCAGGGTGCCACCCTGCTCGTCGGCGCGCAGGATGATGCGTTCGAACTCCTCCGGCTCGGACAGCTGGCCCGGGGTGGAAACGGCGAAGGTGAAGGCCACTTCCTCCGGGGCCGGCTGCGCGCCGATGCTCCCGGCGGCGAACTGGGCGTTCTGCTCGCGAATGGAGGCGGCTACGTCGGAAGGCGTCAGGTCGTACTGCGCCAGCTTGTCCGGCGAGAGCCACACGCGCATGGAGTAGTCCTGGGCGCCAAACAGCGAGGCATCGCCCACCCCGGGCAGACGCACCAGCTCGTCGAGCACGTTGAGCAGAGCATAGTTGGAGAGGAATAGGGGGTCGCGGGAGCCATCCGGCGAATACAGTACCGGCACCATGAGCATGTTGGTGGAGCGCGCCTCGACGCGCACGCCTAGCGTCTGTACCTGCTGCGGCAGACGTGAGAGGGCGGCCTGCACCCGGTTGTTAACGTTGATCGCTGCCTGGTCCGGGTCGGTGCCCATCTCGAAGGAGACGGTGATCTGTAAACTGCCGGCATCGGTGGCCGTCGATTCCATGTAGAGCATGTCGTCGACGCCGTTGATCTCCTGTTCCAGCGGGGCGGCCACGGTCTCGGCGATCACCTGAGCGCTGGCACCGGGATACTGCGCCTGGACCACGACCTCGGGCGGCACCACGTTGGGGTATTGCTCCACCGGCAGCGCGCGCAGCGCTGCCGTACCCACCAGCACGATGATGATCGAGATGACCGAGGAGAAGATCGGCCGGTCGATGAAGAACCTGAGCATTACGCCTCCTCGTCGGTCTCGGCTTCGGCTTCCGCCGCTGAGGCCTCGGCCTCTTCGGCCGCCTGCTGAGCCTCTTCGGGGCTCAATTCATTGACCCGAACCGGCATGCCATCCTGCAAGCCCACCAGACCGTTGACCACGATGCGCTGATTGGCCTCGAGGCCGGTCAGCACCACCTGGCGTCCGTCGACGACGGGGCCGAGCTCCACGCTCCGCGCGTGAACGGTGTCGTCTTCGACGATGAAGACACGCGCTCCCTGGGGCCCCTGTCCCACCGCCTGCTGGGGAATCAGAAAGACGTCTTCGAGCTCCTGTACCAGCACGCGAACACGCACGAACTGCCCCGGTACCACTTCTCCCTGGGGGTTGGGGAACACGGCACGGGCCGACACGCTGCCGGTACGCGGATCGATGGTGCTGTCGGTGAAGTCCACCACTCCACTCTCTTCGTAGGCGTGGCCGTCGGGCAGGGTCAGCAGCGCCTCACGCTGCTCGGACTGGCCGTTGGCGGACAGGGCGCGCCGGGCCGCTCGCTGCAGAGCGGCATCGCCCTCGGGCAGCGAGAAACGCACGTGCACCGGGTCCTGCTGGGTCACTGTGGTCAGCAGTGTGCCCCGCTCGATCAGGCTGCCCTCGGGGAAACTCTCGAGCCCGGTCATGCCGGCCAGCGGCGCGCGTACCTCGGTGTAGTCGAGGTTGAGCTCGGCAGTGGCCACGCCGGACTCGGCCAGAGCGTAGCGCGCCTCGGCCAGCTCGCGAGCGGAGAGCGCCGAGTCGCGCTCGCGCTCGCTGACGGCGTTCTGCTGGAACAGCGTCGAGATACGCCGCCACTCGCGCTGAGCCTGGTTCAGCTCGGCCTGGGCATTGGCCAGCTCCGCCCGAGCCCGCTGCAGCTCGATCTGGTACGGCTCAGGGTCGATACGGAACAGCGGCTCGCCCGCTTCCACGACCTGGCCTTCGGTATAGAGTCGTTCTTCCAGGATGCCCTGCACACGAGCGCGCACTTCCACTTCACGCGAGCCGCGCACGCGGGCGGCGTACTCCTCCACCACGTCAACCGAACGCGGCTCCACGCGCTGTACGTAGACGTCGGGCGGTGGACGTCCGCCAGCGCCAGCGGGGGCACCGTCGTTTCCATTCTGCTCGCACCCTGTCAGCAGGGAGACCAAGAGGCCGACAGCCAGTATCCATTTCACGGGAAGGCGCGCTCCCGGAAGTGACAAATGCATATTGGATCTCCGCTGGATATCGTGGTTCGTCAGAGCAACACGCCTTGTAGCAGGGGTCGCATGGCAGGTGGTTAGCTGGCGCCGGATTATATCTACAACCTTGTATGTATACTAGCCTACCCCGTTTACATCGTTTCCCCTGGGCAAGGTGAGGGCCGAGAAAACAGGCTATGCTGCAAAGCAGCATAAGGTGGCGACGGAGGAGGCCGATACAGATGGATGCGATGGAACTGGTCACGCTGAAAGACTTGGAGATAGCGGTACGCATCTGGCACCCGGAGGCGCCGAAAACCGTTATCGCCTGGCATGGACTGGCACGCCACGGTGGCGATTTCGAAAATTTCGCCCGCATACTCGGTCCTGAGTGGCGTGTGCTGGCTCCAGACACCCCCGGCCGAGGGCTTTCGAGCTGGTCGCCCATTCCGTCGCGAGACTATCTCTATCGCAGTTACATGAGTGTGGCACTGGCCGTGCTGGATCACTTCGAACTGGAGCGAGCGCCCTGGGTCGGAACCTCGATGGGTGGGCTGTTGGGAATGCTCCTGGCTGCCGAAGCCGAAAGCTCGCATCGCATAGAACGTCTGGTGCTGAACGACGTCGGCCCCGAGTTGAATCCCCAAGGCTTGATGCAGTTGGCACTCTATTTCGGCAGGCCGCATCGTTTTACCACCTTCGCTCAGCTGCAAGCCGAGCTGACCGAGCATTATCACGGTTTCGGCATCGAGGGAGACGAAGCCTGGCGTCGACTGGCACTTGGCAGCGCAAGGCGTCTGCCTGACGGCAGCTGGACCTACCATTACGATCCCCGCATCGCCGAACAATTCATCAACGACACACCACGCGACACCTGGGCCGACTGGCGAGCGATCGACTGCCCGCTGATGGTAATACGCGGCGCCGAATCGCCGCTGCTGGATGCCGAGAGTGTCGTGAGCATGGCCAAGGCACAGCCCGATCTGGTTACTCTGGAAGTTCCCGGCTGCGGCCATGCGCCAATGCTCGACCGTAGCAGCCAGGTAGCCCCCATCGCTGAATTTCTCACCCGCCCCCCACAGAAATCAGCACGCCATGCGCAGCACGCCGAGCGAGGCTGGTGGCAACGCTTGATCGCCTGGGCCAGGCGGAGCACCGCTTTGAAGAGCGCCGACTAACCCTTTTTAGCAACCGTAAAGCGAGTTGGTTCCAAGCGGCGCTAAGGAAGCGCTGAACAAATAGACGAGCGAGATGAAGTGCAAGGCGCACGGAGCACAGGAACCGGAGCATATGGGGTATATGTGAGGATTCCGAGCACCGCGCAACGCAGCAATTCGCTCGCGCAGGCATTTGTGCAGTGTTTCCCTAACGTGGCCGGCTGCGCAGTATCCGCCCTTCGGGATGCACCTCCAGCCGCTCCCCGCTGCCCGTTCCTACCACGTCGTCGCGCCAGATGGTTCCGCGCTCGCGCGGGGTGATGGTAGCGGGTCGCTCCGGTTCGTCCGGCCGCGGAGCGTAGCCCCAACGCAGGTAGGGGTCGAAGAGGAACCAGGGAAGTTCGATGGTGAACGTAGGGTCGAACTGGCGGCGCTGACGCCAGTGCTCACGGTGCCAGGCCAGCGGGTGCTGCACGGGCAGGAAGAGTGCCCCGCGGGTGTCGGCCACGACCTCATCCGACGCGGCCCAGGCGCTAGAGCCGGCCGCGAAACAGCCCGCCAGCAGGAGCCCGCCGACACCACCCCACCAGCGCTTGATCGATGCCTGCATCGCTTTCTCCCCCGGCGTCGTCACCGCTCAGGCTTCCAGTATAGGCATAGAGGCGCTCCCGGCTAGATGCGATGGCCCCGCGGCGAGGTGCGATAGCCCGGCGGCTCGGCTTGATAATCCCGCGGTTCGATACGCCAGGCCTTGAGCCGCGAGCGCAGGGTGGTCGGCGGCAGGCCCAGCAGCTCTGCCGCACCGCCCGGCCCCGAGACCTTGCCGCCGCAGGCACGCAGAGCGGCTATCGCATTGGCGCGCAGGTGCCGTGCCATCTCCTGCTCGGTCTGCGGCTCGCGTACCTCCGCAGCCCCCACCCGCCCGAGCGGCGCCGTCGAACTCGGCAGTGCCAGGGCGTCGGCGCCCGCTGTCGACAGCAGCTCCTCGAAGGCGAGGTCGCGACGCTGGGCGACGATGACCTGACGCTCGATCACGTTCTCGAGTTCGCGGATGTTACCCGGCCAGGGGTAGCGTTTCAGCGCTTCCATCTGCGTCGGCGGGATGCGCATGCCGGGCTTGTTGAACTTCTGACAGGCGCGCCGCAGGAAGTGGTTGGCCAGCAGCGGCACGTCGCCGATTCGCTCGCGCAGGGGCACCGAGGTGATGGGAAAGACGTTGAGGCGGAAGTAGAGATCTTCACGGAACTGGCCGGCGGCGATCATCTCGCCCAGTTCACGGTTGGTCGCGGCGATCACACGCACGTTCACCTCCCGGGTGCGGTCGTCGCCGACGCGCTCGAACTGCTGATCCTGCAGCACCCGCAGCAGCTTGCTCTGCAGCTCCAGCGGTATCTCCCCCACTTCGTCGAGGAACAGGGTTCCGCCGTCGGCCAGCTCGAAGCGTCCCGGGCGATCGCTCACCGCACCGGTGAAAGCGCCCTTCACATGACCGAAGAACTCGCTTTCGAACAGGTCGCGGGGAATCGCCGCACAGTTGACGCGAATCAGCGGCCGGTCGCTGCGACCGCTGCCGGCGTGGATCGCCCGGGCGATCAGCTCCTTGCCGGTGCCCGACTCGCCGGTGATCAGCACGTTGGCGTCGGTGGGCGCCACCAGCGCGATCTGCCGCACCAGGTGGGCCACCGCCGGGCTCTCGCCGACGATCTCGCGATGGTTGATCTCGGCGGTGATCTCCTCCTGCAGATACTGGTTCTCCAGCTCCAGGCGCTGCCTGAGCGACTCCACCTCGGCCAGGGCATCGCGCAGCTGCTGCTCGGCCCGCTTGCGCTCGCGAATGTCGCGGAACAGCACCACGGCGCCCACCAGCCGCCCGGTCTCGAAGATCGGCGTGCTGGTGTACTCCACCGGGATCGCCTCGCCGTTCTTGTGCCAGAACACCTCGTTGTCGACCCGATGCACCTGACCGTCGCTGAAGGAGGCGTGGATCGGACACTGCTGTACCGGGAAGTGGCTGCCGTCGGCATGGGTGTGGTGGAACATCTGGTGGGCGTCATGGCCGACCATGTCTTCGCTGCTCCAGCCCAGGATGCGCTCGGCGGCCGGGTTGACGAAGGTGGTGCGGCCTTCGGCATCGAGCCCGTAGATGCCCTCCCCGGCGGCCCCCAGTATCAGCTGGTTCTGCCGCTCGATGCGCTCGAACACCTGCTCGACCCGCTCCCAGCCCACATGGCCACGGCGGTGGCGCCGCCAGAGCTCGGCCCGCGCCCGGCGCTGCTCGGCCTTGTCGAGTTCGATCACGCCGAACATCAGGCAATGCTCGTCCAGCGCCTGCCCGTACACCTCCACCCGCCGCGGGGCACGCTGTACGTCGAACAGCAGCAGGTCGTCGGACCAGGCCGGCGAGCGCTGCAGGGTCTCGTCGCTGAAGGCCACCCACATCGGCAGCGAGGGTCCCAGGCAGTGACTGAAGGGGCGTGAGGCGAGCCGCTCGAAGCCGGCACCCAGCAGGCGACACGCCTCGGCGTTGGCGGCCAGCAGCCGGTCGGCCCGGGGGTCGACCTGCAGCATGGCGATGGGCGCCTGTTCGAAGGCGAAACGGTCCGGCACCTGGGGCAGAGACATGGCACAACTCCTGGGAAAGCCTGCCCAGGTTCATACAAGCGGCGTACCAATGACGAGATTTCGTCGAGAAAGCAACGAGATATCGTCAATGACGAAAAATCGTCACGCCCGGCGCCCTCTTTCTCCTCGCCCCTGGATCCGCACAACACCTTGTTATTGAAAGGGTAAAGCCAGGGAGGCGGCAGGTGGCACAGCAATCGCTAGGTAACGGAGAGTGCCCGCACGCCTTGTCCCCATGCACCAGGCGAGTGCAGGCAATCGATCACCTGCGTTCTCGAGGGGAACCACATGAACAACGATCACAACAGTCTGGGAAACCCGTTCGATCATCGACAGTCGCTGGTCCATGGCCGCCACTGCGGCTGCGGCGAGTGCTCGACCTCCCGCGCCAAAGACCCTGACGATGCACCCCGCGACAGCGAGGCGATGATGGATCGCGTCGTGGAGAGCGCTCTGGTACGCGGCATCTTCGGCCACAGCGACATGCATCGCCGCCAGTTCATGAAGCTGGTCGGCGGCGGTACCGTGGCGGCAGCGCTGTCTACCATCCTGCCGCTGGGCGCGATCAAGGCCGCCGCTCAGGAGAGCCTGGGGCCGCTGGAGAAGAGCCAGCTAGACATCGGCTTCATCCCCATCACCTGCGCCACGCCGATCATCATGGCCCACCCCATGGGCTTCTACGAACGCTACGGTCTCGACGTGAACGTGATCAAGGCCGCGGGCTGGGCGCTGATCCGCGACAACTCGCTCAACGACCGCTTCGATGCCGCCCACATGCTCACGCCGATGCCGCTGGCCATGACCCTGGGCGCCGGCTCCAGTTCGCGGCACTTCATCGCCCCGGCCATCGAGAACGTCAACGGCCAGGCCATCGTGCTGCACAACGATCATCAGGACAAACGCGACCCCGAGCAGTGGCGCGGCTTCACCTTCGGCGTGCCCTTCGAGTACTCGATGCACAACTTTCTGCTGCGCTACTACGTGGCCGAGCACGGTCTCGATCCGGATCGGGACATCCAGATCCGCGTCATTCCGCCCCCCGAGATGGTCGCCAACCTACGCGCCGGCAACATCGACGGCTTCCTCTCCCCCGACCCGTTCAACCAGCGTGCGGTCTACGAGCGGATCGGCTTCATCCATCTGCTGACCAAGGAGATCTGGGACGGCCACCCGTGCTGCGCCTTCGCCACCAGCGCGCGCTTCGCTCGCGAGAACCCCAACACCTATGGCGCCCTGCTGCGCGCCATCGTCGATGCCACCCAGTACTCCTCCGACCCGGCCAACCGCGCCGAGATCGCCGAGGCCATCGCCCCCGCCGCCTATCTCAACCAGCCGGTGACGGTGATCGAACAGGTGCTGACCGGGCGCTTCGCCGACGGCCTGGGCAGCGTGCAGAACGTGCCCGATCGCATCGATTTCGACCCCTTCCCCTGGCACTCGATGGCGATATGGATCCTCACCCAGATGAAGCGCTGGGGCTACATCAACGGCGACATCGACTACCAGCAGATCGCCCGCGACGTCTATCTCGCCACCGATGCCCGCGAGGTGATGCGCGAACTGGGCTACGACGCCCCGGAAGAGAACGCCCGCCGGTTCGAGATCATGGGCAAGACCTTCGACTACACCGAGCCCGAGGCCTACGTCGAGAGCTTCGCGCTGAGGAGGAGCTGACATGGACCGCACCACCACCGAATGGAAACTGAGCCTGAACGCCCGCGCCACGCTGCTGGCCGTGCTGCTGCTGGTCGTGGGCCTGGGCCTGTGGGAAGGCCTCGAGCGTGCACCCGTGCTGGGCGGCGGCGAGGAGCTCAGCGAGTACGAGCTGCTGATGGGCGGGGCCGACGAGACGGCGCGGGTACCGCCGCCCTCGGCGATTCTCGAGCGCGCCTGGGTCGAACTCTCCAACCCCTTCTACGACGCCGGCCCCAACGACAAGGGCATCGGCATACAGCTCGGCTATTCGCTCTACCGGGTGCTCACCGGCTATCTGATGGCGGCGGTGATCGCCATTCCCGTGGGCTTCCTGATCGGCATGTCGCCGCTGATGTACCGTGCGCTCAACCCTTACATCCAGGTGCTGCGGCCGATCTCGCCGCTGGCCTGGATGCCGCTGGCCCTGTTCATCATTCGTGACGCCGAGGCCTCGGCCATCTTCGTCATCTTCATCTGCTCGATCTGGCCGATGCTGCTCAACACCGCCTTCGGCGTGGCGGGCGTGCGCCGCGACTGGGTCAACGTGGCCCGTACCCACGAGCTGTCGCCACTGAAGACGGCCTTCAAGGTCATCCTGCCGGCCGCGGCCCCCACCATCCTCACCGGCATGCGCATCTCCATCGGCATCGCCTGGCTGGTGATCGTGGCCGCCGAAATGCTCGTGGGCGGCACCGGTATCGGCTACTTCGTGTGGAACGAATGGAACAACCTCGACCTGACCAGCGTGATCTTCGCGATTCTAGTGATCGGCGTGGTGGGCATGCTGCTCGACCTCGCGCTCTCCTCCATCGCCCGGCTGGTCACCTATCAGGAGTAAGCGCCATGAGTCATGCCTTCGTGGAAGTCCAGCAGGCCGCCAAGCGCTTTCCCGGCGCCAAGGGCAGCGCGGATCTCACGGTCTTCGAGAACGTCAGCTTTCAGCTGCAGAAGGGCGAGTTCGTCTGCATCATCGGCCACTCCGGCTGCGGCAAGTCGACCATCATGAACGCCCTGGCCGGGCTCGACAGCCTGAGCGACGGCGCCATGATCATGGATGGCCGCGAGATCGACGGCCCCAGTCTCAAGCGCGGCGTGGTGTTCCAGAACTACAGCCTGCTGCCGTGGCTCACGGCGCTGGAGAACGTGCGCTTCGGCGTACGCGCCCGCTGGCCCGAGTGGAAGGAGCGCCAGGTCACCGAACACAGCCTGCACTACCTGGAGATGGTCGGGCTCAAGGAGGTGATCACGCGCAAGCCGGCCCAGCTCTCGGGCGGCATGCGCCAGCGGGTCAGCATCGCCCGGGCCTTCGCCACCAAACCGGAGCTGCTGCTGCTCGACGAGCCCTTCGGTGCGCTGGATGCCCTGACCCGGGGCGTGATCCAGGACGAGCTGCTCAAGATCTGGAGCCAGGACCGCCAGACCGTGTTCATGATCACGCATGACGTGGACGAGGCGATCCTGCTGGCCGACCGCATCTTCCTGATGACCAACGGCCCCGAGGCACGAATCGCCGAGGCGGTGGAGATCGACCTGCCGCGGCCGCGCTCCCGCGGCGAGATCGTCAAGCATCCGCACTTCTACACCCTGCGCAATTACCTGGTCGATTTCCTGGTCAATCGCGCCAGCGACCTGCGCACGCTCCCCCAGGATTCACGCGGCCTGCACTATCCACGGCCGGTAAACCCCGTCGCCGAGGCAAGCGCCCCGGCCACGTACCACAAGGCCGATGCGCCGGCATCCGCCTCACCCAAGCTGGTCAACCTCAGCGCCAAGGAGAAACATCATGGATAAGCTCGAAATGCGCCACACCCTGCTCGCCGCCAAGGCCCGCAAGAAGCTGAGCTGGGACGATATCGGCAGTGCCATCGGCATGTCGCCGGTGTGGACCGCCTCGGCCTGCTACGGCATGAACAGTGCCAGCCGAGCGGTGGCTCACAAGCTGTGCGACGTGCTGGAGGTGGACACGGAGGTGGCCGAGGCGCTGCAGGCCTTCCCCACCAAGGCCTGGGATGAAGCGATTCCGCAGGACCCCTTCATCTATCGCCTCTACGAGGTGGTGGGAGTCTACGGCGAGACCCTCAAGGACGTGGTCCAGGAGAAGTTCGGCGACGGCATCATGAGCGCCATCGACTTCACCATGGAAATGGACAAGATCGAGGACCCCAAGGGGGACCGCGTACTGCTTACCCTGAACGGCAAGTTCCTGCCCTACAAGGCCTGGTAAGCGGGATCACGCTGGCCGCCCAGGCGGCCAGCGTCCCCCTCACAGTCGATAGCTGAGCGACAGCGCGCCGTGCACGGTGCTGTTCTGCTGCTCCTCGAACTCCTTGCTGCGCCACACGTGGGCCAGACTCACCTCCCAGCGCTCCCAGGTCAGCGCCACGCCGACAACGGCGTCGCCGACCCACTCGCGACGGTCGACCGAGTGGCTGTCGCGCACGGTGTTGCCGTCCAGCAGCAGGTTGTGCGCCACGTAGCGCCCCTGCAGCGCGGCGAAGACATTCCAGCCGCTGCCCGGCGAGGTGGCAACCTGTCGATAGCCGCCGCGCTCTATGCTCAGGGAGGGCCAGCCCATGCTGGCATCCAGCCCGCGGCCGAACCGCAGGCCGTAGCCCCCGTCGGCCTGAACCAGCAGGTTGCCGAGAGAGGCCGACACGCCCGGGCCGTGCTGCATCTCCAGCCACCCCAGCGAATGGCTTTGCCACCAGTGGCGCCGATATCCCAGGTTGAGGATGGGCTCGTTGCCCAGCTGGTGAGACCAGCCGCGGGGACGCTGACTGTTGGTGAAGCGGTGTACCTCGCGTTGAACGCTGTCCGCTGCGGTGACGGGACCGACCGCGCCGAGGTCGAGCTGGAATGCCTCTTCTCGGTGCCAGGCACCGCTCAGCGGCTCGCGTCCGTACAGCGCCAGGCCGCCCAGGATCAAGCCGGCGTAGGGGCGGTCGTCCTCGATCAGGTCGCGGCGCTCCACCTCAACCGGCGTGTACATGCGATAGCTCAGGTGATAGCTGATGGCATCCACCGAGCCGCGCCATACGCCCGGCAGGCCGTCGGCGACGCGCTGGCTCCAGTGCTGCGCGGAAACCTCCCGGGTCCAGTGAAGCTCCACCCCGGAGGTGTAATGGTCGTCGTCGCTGCTGACCATGCCGTCGTTGTCCACCTGCAGCGTCACGACGCCCGAACCGGCAAATGCCGGCGTGGCTAGCAGGCAGCCTATGGCGACACCCCGAATGAAACCGCCGATGCCTCGATTCATAAGGTCTCTTCCTTGAGCGAGCCAAACATACACGAGTGTATGTAGTTTTCATCACTCTCGGCAAGGTGATTCAAACGTACCCTTGAATGAAACGCTCCTCGCTAGCCAGATTCGACGGCCTCCAGCGTGCGCTCCACGCCGCTGCGATAACCGCCGCCGAACAGCAGCAGGTGATTAAGCAGCGGATAGAGCTGAAACAGGGCCTCGCGGCGCGCCCAGTCGAACGGCTCGTTGCCGTCCCAGTAGGCTTCGAAGAAGGCCTCGCCGGGCGAGCCGAACAGGGTCAGCATGGCCAGGTCCACTTCGGGGAAATGGCGGTACACCGCGGGATCGATGATCGCCGGCCCCTGAGGCGTATGCAGCACGTTGCCGGACCAGAGATCGCCGTGCAGCAGGCTCGCCGGCGCATCGGGGAGCCAGCTCTCTAGCGCCTCTGCCACGACTTCGATACGCCGGCGCAAGGGGGCGTCGAGAAGCCCCCGCGCATGGCAGGCCCGGGCCAGCGGCAGCAGACGCCGCTCGCGCTGGAAGGCTCGCCCATCGGCCATGGGCGCATTGGGCTGAGGGGTACGGCCGCAGGCATTGTCGCGAGGCCAGCCGTGTTCGCTCGCGGTGTGCGAATGCAACTGGCGCAGCCCCTCGCCGAGCGCGGCGGAAGAACGTGGCGAACGCGACCCGGTGGGCAGCGCCTCCATCACCAGCCAGCCGTTACCCAGCGCCAGCACCTCGGGCACCCGCAGCGAAGTGCCCGCCTCGTGTAGCGCCCGCAGTCCATCGGCCTCGCCGGCCAGGCGCTGGGCATCGTCCTGCTTGACCACCACCGCCCCCTGATTTGTCTCCAGCCAGTAGACGGCCGCCATGTCGCCGCCGCCAAGCGGGCGTAGCGCCCCCCGGGGCGAGAGACCTCGTGCCTCCAGCAGCAGCGCAAGTTTTCGATCCATTGCCCCCTCTCCTTGACCGTCTGATCTGGGCATCCAGTCTGGTAACGTGAGTAGACGTCTACAGTAAGGAAATGCTGAACAAATAGGCGAGCGGAGTGAAGCGGCTAGGTTCGTTCCCGACGAACCAACGCACTTCCCACATCCCTGTGGGTCGCAAGGCGCACGGAGCACAGTACCGAGCGAAGCGACAAACAGCCGTAGGCTGGCCCCGAAGGGGCGAGAAGCCGAAGGCTGCGAGTCAACCGGAGCATATGGGGTATATGTGAGGATTCCGACGGTCCGACGCTTCGGCACCGCGCAACGCAGCGATTTGCCCGCGCAGACATTTGTGCAGCGTTTCCTATGGGAGAAACCATGCCATGTCGGAGTCCACTACCCAAGGGCACCTACAGAGGTGAAGTATGGTGAACCACGACAGCCATGACATGGCCGACAGGGAGGTCGAGCGGCGCTTACTGGCACTGCTCGAAGCGCTGGTGAAGGAGATTCGGCCCGACCGTGGCGACGACGTTCGCGTCTCGCTGGCGTCGCGCCTGGATCGTGACCTGGGGCTGGACAGCCTGGCCCGCTCCGAGCTGCTGCTGCGTATCGAGCAGGAGTTCGGCAGCCGCCTGCCCGAGTCGGCACTGCTGGCCGAGACCCCGGGCACCTTGTTGCAGCTGCTGCACTCTTCCGCGATGGATTCGTCACGCCGGGTCGCGGCGGAACCCGTGTCGCCGAGCCATGAAGCAGCCACTACCGATGAGATCGGGCCAGGCGGCGAACCGAGCGACGCCGATACCCTCAATGCCGCCATGGATTGGCATTTGCAGCGGCATCCGGACCGCACTCACCTCTATGTCTATGGCGACGAGGACACACCAAAGGTACTCAGCTACGGCGAGCTGAACCGGGAGGCGCAGGCCATTGCCGCAGCGCTGGCGGCACGCGGCATTCGTCACGGCGACCGCATAGCGCTGATGCTGCCGACCTCTTCCGACTACTTCGCCGCCTTTCTCGGCATACTGCGCGCAGGTGCCGTGCCGGTTCCCATCTACCCACCGGCCCGCCCTTCCCAGCTCGAGGAGCACCTTCGGCGCCACGGTCGCATCCTGAGCAATGCCGGCGCACAACTGTTGATCACCGTCGAAGAAGCGCGCAAGGTAGCGCATCTGCTGCATGCCGATGCGCCGCACCTGCGCCATGTCATGACCTTGGCAGAGCTCGACGCCGGCGCTGACGATGCAACCCTACCCAACCCTCCCGACGCCTCGAGCCTGGCCCTGCTGCAATACACCTCGGGCAGCACCGGCGACCCCAAGGGGGTGCAGCTCACCCACGCCCAGTTGCTGGCCAACATCCGCGCCATGGGCACGCGGCTGGAAGCCAAACCGGACGACGTCTTCGTCAGCTGGCTGCCGCTTTATCACGACATGGGGCTTATCGCAGCCTGGCTGGCCAGCCTCTACTACGGCATTCCGCTGGTGGTGATGTCGCCGCTGGCCTTTCTGTCGCACCCGCTGCGCTGGCTGGAGCTGATCGACCGCCATCGCGGCACCATCTCCGGCGCTCCCAACTTCGGCTACGAGCTGTGCCTGCGAGCCCTTACCCCGGAGCGGGTCCAGGCTCTCGACCTGAGCCGCTGGCGGGTCGCCTTCAACGGCGCCGAGCCGGTCAGTGCCACTACCATGGAGCAATTCGCCGAACGGCTGGCCCCCTGCGGCCTGAGACAGGAAGCGTTGATGCCGGTCTATGGCCTGGCCGAGGCGGCGGTTGGCCTCTGCGTGGCCCGGCCCGGCCGCGGCCTGGTGATCGACCGGATCAACCGTGAGCGCTTCGCGTCCAGCGGCGAGGCACGCCCCGAAAGCGACCCGGCGGCAGCACAGCCCTTCGTCAACTGCGGCCCGCCGCTGCCCGGCTATGCCCTGCGCATCATCGACGCCGAGGGACATGAGCTCACCGAGCGCCAGGAGGGCGATCTCGAGTTCCGCGGCCCCTCCGCCACCAGCGGCTACTTCGACAATCCCGAGGAGAGCGAGAAGCTGTACCACGACGGTTGGCTGCGCACCGGCGACCGCGGCTACCTGGCCGATGGCGATCTCCACATCAGCGGGCGACGCAAGGACATGCTGGTACGCGGCGGGCGCAACCTCTACCCCTACGATATCGAGACGGCGGTTGGTCGACTGGAAGGCGTGCGCCGAGGCTGCGTGGCGGTGTTCGGCGACCCCGACCCGACGACCGGCAGCGAGTCGCTGGTGGTGGTGGCGGAGACCCGAATCGACGATCCGGCCAAGCGCCAAGAGCTGTGCCGTGCCATCGCCGACACGGTGGTGGATGTGGTCAACGTACCGGCCGACGATATTCGCCTGGTGCCGCCCCACAGTGTGCTCAAGACCTCCAGCGGCAAGATCCGGCGCGCCGCGACCCGCGACTTCTATCGCCAGGGTCGCCTGGGCGAGAAGCCGCTTCCGGTCTGGCGTCAGGTGGTCAAGCTGACGCTGCGTGCGTGGGCCGGACGCGCACGCCAGGGGCTATCGGCGGCGGGCTATTGGGCTTACTACCTCTACGCCTGGTCGCTCTTCGGGGTCGGTTTCACGCTGTTCGCCCTGGCAGGCCTTCCACTGCCGCGGCTCGCCTGGCGCTGGCGCGTCGCTCATTACCTGTGCCGAGCCATGGCTCGGCTGGCCGGTATCCGTATTCAGGTGAGCGGTCTCGAGCACCTCCCGCGCGAGCGCCCCTGCGTGTTGGTCGCCAACCATGCCAGCTACCTGGATGTGTTGATACTCACCGCAGCCCTGCCCTGCAGCGTACGCTACCTGGCGAAGGAGGAACTGGAGAGCCGCACGGCAACCCGGCTGCCGCTGACTCGCATGGGAGCGCTGTTCGTCGAGCGCTTCGACCCGCGTCAGGCGGAACAGGACATGCAGCAGGCCGAACGGGCAGTGGCCAACGGCGACATTCTCGCCATCTTCCCGGAGGGCACCTTCACCGCCGAGCCCGGACTCGGCGACTTTCACATGGGCGCGTTCCTCACCGCAGCGCATGCGGACGTGCCAGTGGTCCCGGTCGCTATCGCCGGCTCGCGGCAGCTGCTGCGAGGCAAGGAGTGGCGGCCCCATCCGGGCAGGGTGACGGTGCAGATCAGCGCCGCCCTCGAGCCCCAGGGAAGCGACTGGGACGCGGCGCTGAAACTGAAACACACCGCCTACGAGGTCATACTGCGTCATGCTGGCGAAGGGCGCCGACGTTCGTGAACGCCTTCCTGATACAAAAAGGCCACCCCGCAGGGTGGCAAGCTGGACACAGCAAGGGCTGGCTGTGATCACTCGGGCAGGAGCACGCTGTCGATGACGTGAATGACACCGTTGCTTGCCTCGATATCGGCTTGAATCACGGTGGCGTCATTGATCATTACCGTGCCGTCGGCGGTGGTAATGGTGATGTCCTGGCCCTGAACGGTGGTTGCGCTGTCCAGACTCATGGCCTCTTCGGCCATGACTTTCCCCGCCACCACGTGGTAGGTCAGCACGGCTTGCAACTGCTCGATGTTCTCGGGCTCCAGCAGGCTCTCTACGGTGCCCTCGGGCAGCGCGGCAAAGGCCTCATCGGTGGGAGCAAACACGGTGAAGGGGCCCTCGCCCTTGAGGGTTTCCACCAGCCCGGCGGCCTCCAGCGCTGCCGCCAGGGTCTCGAACTGTCCAGCCGCGACGGCGGTGTCCACGATGTCCTGCTTGTCGCCGTGGCTGCCGGCCTGGACGGCGCCCGCCAGCATGAGGCCAACCAAACCTGCTCCCATCCACTTCGTGGCTACCACATGAATCAGTTTCATCGGGTCATTTCCTCAGTGTGTACGTGTAGGGCGGTGCGTCATGAACGAGCCCAACCCTATACAGACAATAGTTACTGTACAGCTATTGGACAAGTATTTTTTCACTGACTGCTGTGCGAATAGCCAAGGGGCTGACGCTGCCTGCCAGCTGTGGCAAAAAGGGGGGTGACGGAGCCACCCGAAATCGTGACAGGGAGACAATCATGTACAAGCTTGCCTTCTTCGTACCGCTGGAAGATGCCGAGGCCGTCAAGGAAGCCGTATTCGTCACCGGTGCCGGGCGCATCGGCGACTACGAAGCGTGCTGCTTCGAAACCCGCGGCACCGGTCAGTTTCGTCCGCTGGACGGCGCCAGCCCACACATCGGTCAGGTGGGTGACCTGGAGAAGGTCGAGGAAGTGAAAGTGGAGATGGTGTGCGAGGACGCGCTCATCCACGATGCCGTCGAGGCTCTGCGCGCCGCACACCCCTATGAGGAACCGGCCTTCGACGTGTGGAAGCTGGAGACCTTCTGAGGCAATAGTGCCTGCCCCGAACCTCTCTCGCGGCAGACACTTATCTTCGCTGTTAAATGGCCCCGCTCAGCGGATAAAGCCCAACTGACGCGGCAAGAAGAGAGAAAGCTCCGGCACAAACGTAGTGATCAGCATTACCGGGATGCCCACCAAGGCGATCAGCATCAGCGCGGGAGAGAAAGTCTTGTGGATGGAGACTTGACCGATGCGGCAGGCCATATAAAGGATCGGTGCCACCGGCGGGCTGTTGGCGCCTATCACCACCGAGCAGGCGACAATGGAAGCATAATGCACCGGGTGCACGCCGGTCTCCACCATCAGCGGCAGGAACAGTGGGGCAATCACCACGGTAACCGAGACGTCGTCAAGCATGGCCCCAGCCAGGATCAAGAAAGCGTTCACCGCGATGAGGATCAGCAAAGGATCGCTGATCAGTAGGGTGATCAGCTCGGTAAGCTCCTGAGGCACCCGCTCGGCGGCCAGGATCCGACCAATCATAAAGGAGAAGAGCAAGATCAAAATGATCGAGCCTGTGGTCTCCGAGGCGGCGATCACGCTGCGGTAGAAGCCCTTGAGGGTCTGGTCCCGGTAGACCAGAAAGCCGATGACGATGGCTGCAAAGGCCGCCACCGCTGCCGCTTCGGTGGGAGTGAAGACGCCGCCGTAGATGCCACCGAGGATAATCACTGGCAGGCATAGCGCTGGGAAAGCGTTGAGACTCGCCCGGGTGCGCGACATCGGTTTGGCCCCACTGAGCCCCCCCGGCCCCACTATTTCTTGGAAGAGCCGCCCACAGGCAAAGCGATTGACTAGAATCAGACCGAGGATTAGCAGCAGCGCCGGCCCCAGGGTGGCGGCAAAGAGCGCAGCCACCGACTGGCGGGTCACCACGGCGAACAGAATCATGGTGATCGAGGGCGGGATCAGTATGCCCAGCAGCGAGGAGATGCCCAGCAGCGCTGAGGAATAGCCACGCGGGTAACCGCGCTGCTCCAGCGGGCCTACCATGATGGTGCCGATGGAGGCCACCGCTGCAGTGGCAGTGCCAGCAATAGCCCCGAAGATGCCCGAAGCAAGCACCATGGAGGCACCCATACCGCCGCGCCGACGCCCCACCAAGGTCTCGATGAATACCACCAGGCGAGCGGCAATCCCGCCACTTTGCATCAGGTAACCGGTCAGCACGAAAAGCGGCAGAGCGATCAGGATCACCGAGTCCACCGAGCGAAAGCCCTGCATCATCAAGGTATTGAAGTTAGCGTCGTAAACAAGCGCCAGATAAGCCAGCACCCCGGCGAAGGACCAGGCAATCGGCACTCCCAGCCCCATCAGCACCACCAGCAACAGAACCGCGAACAGGCCGGCCATTAGCGCTCTCCTTCACTGGCCATGGGCGCGGTGACGCCTGTTCCAGTGAACTGACGCAGTCCAGCTATGAAGTCACGCAGTGCATAACAGAAGCAACCAGTGCTCGCGACCATGATCGAGGCCTGGGAGATCCACAGCGGAATACCCAGTTCCGGGGTGCGCTGCGGTCGCACCATGCCCCAAGAGAGCATCCGGTAGGACCAGTAGACGAAGCAGGCGCAGATCACCACCACGATGCTAGCGACCAGGGTCCTGTGCAGCGCCCGGATCCTTGTATCGCGGATCTGCAGCTCGAGGAAATCCACCACCAAATGCTCGTTGCGCCTACTGGCAATCAGGGCTCCGCTCATGTAAAGCCACATGCCGGCGAGCATGACCAACTCGAGAGTGCCAACCAGCGACCATCCAAAAACGTAGCGCGCCAAGATCAGGAAAACCATCAGTCCGACCACCAGCAGGCTCGCAGTGAAGGCAACGAGGTTTAGCACCCCGCCGATCACCCGATCCACCTTCGACCAAAACACGTTCATTGCTACCCCTTGGTGTACCCGTGATGCTCTGCCCAGTTACCGGGACGGTACGTCGCGCCCCGACAGGCCGCCCACGCGGGCCTGTCGGGACAGCGGCGGAGCTGATTTCTTACAGCGGCGAGGCGTTGGTGCGGATCACCTCGACGATCTCCTCGCCGAGTTCACGGGCCATGAGCGGCCAAACCTCCTCCCGAGCACGCTTGGCAAACTCGCGCAGTTGCTCGTCTGAGAGTTCGAAGTACTGCATGCCGTCTGCCTGGGCCTTGTCGATGTAATACTCATCCTGCTCCCGGGCGGCCACGAACTGCTGGTTCATGATCTCCTCGGCCGCCTCGGCCACTACCTGACGATGTGCCTCGGGAAGCGATTCGTAGACATCCAGGTTCATGGTAAGGATGCCGGTCATGAAGAAGTGCTTGGTGTGGACGTAGTAGTCGAGAATGTCGCGGAAGTACTCATAAGGCCAATAGATGACGTTGCCGGCCTCGCCGTCCACCACCCCGGTCTGCAAGGCGGTATAGACCTCGCCCCAGTCGATGGCAGCAGTGCGATAGCCCAGCGCCTGCATGGTCTGGGGGGCCGGGAAGACGGTCATGGTGCGCACCATCAGGTCGCCAGCATCCTCCATGGTCAGAGCGTACTTGCCCCGTGAGGCGACTCCGTTGAAGCCTTCAGGCCAGGGCCCAAAGAACTTCAGGCCGATATCGGCATAGATATCGCCCAGTAGCTCATTGACCCAACCACCGGGGCTGTAGGCATCGAAGGCCTCCTCCCAGGAGAGCGTCATGTAGGGGGTATAGATCACTCCAATTCGGCGATCATAGGAAGTCATTGGCCAGTTCAGCATCATGTGAACATCACCAGAGACCAACAGGTCGAATACCTCCTGTTGCCCACCCAGCTCATTCTGGAAAAAGACGTTGACCTTGATTTCGCCATCGGACTTCTCCTCGATCATCTGCGCCCAGCGTTCCAGGGCGTCGCCAGCGGGCGACCCCTTGGTGCCGGAATCAGTGGCCATGCGCAGGGTGGTAGCGTTGGCGGAGAAAGTGGTGCCCAGAAGCAGGACGGCAGCCAGGGTAGGCAGGAGGGGGCTCTTGCGATCGACGGTCATGGCAGGTTCTCTTGCGGGATTGTGATTGTCCCGCTCTATTTATCCCCGACAGCAAATATGGTCAAACCCACTAAAGCTAGCAAAATAAAACAAATAACAACCAAAAAAAGCAGTTCAATTAAGAAAATCAACCACTATTAAGATGGTCAAACAGGGGATAATTCCGCGCCAGGTTCGTCTCACTAGAGGGAGCTCCGAAAAAACATAGCTCATAGATGTCGTCAAAGGCTTTTCTGCTGGTCGCACTCAGATAGGGTTTGCTGCTAAACCCATGAAAATGAGAGAAAATTGACGCACATCATGGAATCGAGACGGCTTTCGCTATAAGGCGTAGCCAGCCCGTGCGAAAGCGATCATTCAGCGAGTCCATGACTTACAGCCAGCGCCTCGCGGTAGCGAGCATAGGTCGTCTCGTAGGCCCTGACGCTGGCCGCCTTGGGCTCGGCCAGCGAGGCATCGTCGAGGTGTACCAGGCGCTCGCACAGTTCGCTCAGCGGTAGGTCGTGCCGCTCGCACCAGGCCGCCTGCAGCGCCGCTCCCAATGCCGCGGCATCGGTCACCTGGGGACAGATCACCGGGGTCGCGGTCACGTCGGCCACCATCTGGCGCCACACCGGGCTTCTCGCGCCGCCACCGATCAAGCGGATCTGGCTGGCGCCGGCAGCCAGCGGGCCGAGCAGCTCGAGGCCGTAGCGCAGGCCGAAGGTGGCGCTCTCCACCACTGCCCGGCACAGGTTGGCCTGGGTCAGGTTGCGACTGTCGAGCCCCAGGAAGCTGGCCGTGGCGTGCGGCAGCGACGGCACCCGCTCGCCGTTGAAGAACGGCAGTACCGTCACCCCCTCGGCGCCGATGGGCGCCGCGGCCAGGCGCTCGCCGAAGGCGGCCAGGTCGAGGTCGAACAGCTCGCGCACCAGGGTGCTGGCGGAGGTCACGTTCATGGTGCAGATCAGCGGCAGCCAGCCGCCGTGGCTGGCGCAGAAGTTGGCCACCATGTCGCTCTCGGCACGCACCGACTCGGGCGAATAGGCGCACACCGTGCCCGAGGTGCCGAGGCTCAGGGTAACGATACCGGGGGCGATGTTGCCGGTGCCGATGGCGCCGAGCATGTTGTCGCCGCCCCCGCTGGCCACGACCACGTCAGGCGAAAGCCCCAGCTCGCGAGCGAGCTCGGGACGCAGCGTGCCGGCGGGCTCGCGGGAGTCGATCAGCCGCGGCAGTACCCGCGTGGGGTCGAGCTCGGGGGCGATCTCGGCGAAGACATCGTGACGCCAGCGGCGGGTGCGGGTATCGAAATAGCCGGTGCCCGAGGCATCCCCCGCTTCCGCCACCTTTTCGCCAGTGAGCCAGAAGTTGAGGTAGTCGTGGGGCAGCAGCACGCTCTCGATACGGCGATAGGCACATGGATTGGTATCGCGCAGCCAGGCGATCTTGGAGGCGGTGTAGCCGGTCTGCAGCACCAGGCCAAGCCGCTCGAGGCAACCCGCCGCCCCGCCCAGGCGCGCCACCAGGGCGGCATTGTGCGCCGCCGTCTCGGTATCGCACCACAGCTTGGCGGGATGCACCGGCAGCCCCTCGGCGTCGAGCGCCACCATGCCGTGCTGCTGGCCGGAAACGCCGATGGCGCGTATCGCATGGCGCTCGATGCCGGCCCGAGTCACGGCCTCCTCGAAGGCGCCGCGAAAGGCCTCGACCCACTCCTGAGGCTGCTGCTCGCGACGCCCGTTGTCGCCCTCGCTCAGGCGATGGGCACGGCTCGCCTCGCCGAGGATTGCCTCGCCCTCGACGTCGACCACCACCACCTTGGTACTCTGGGTGCCGCAGTCCACCCCGATGTACATGCCACCACTCCTCACTCCCCGACCAGCGTTTCAAGCGTAGCGCGTGCGCCGCGTTCGTGCAGGCTCGTCAGCGCCATGAGGTAGGCCTGGCGAAAGCGCTCATGCTCGGCCAGGTCGCCGAACAGCTCGCGGTTCTCGATGAAGGCGCCGGGGCGCGTGCGATTCTCGGCGGCCAGGGCAGCCAGTTCGTGCTTGAGGCGGTCGACCACGGTGATGGGCTCGCCCTGCTCATCCAGGCCCTCGGCGTAGCGCGCCCAGCTTGCGACTACCGCCGCGCTGCGGTGGATCTCGCCACCCTTTGCCAGCTGCTCGCGAATCACCGGCACCAGCCACTTGGGGATACGGTCGGAGCTCTCGGCGCACAGCCGCGCCAGGGTGTCCTTGATCTCGGGATTGGCGAAGCGCTCGATCAGGGTCAGGCGGTACTGCTCGAGGTCCACTCCGGGCACCGGGGCCAGGGTCGGGCTGCCCTCGTGGCGCATGTAGCCGAGCAGAAAGTCGACGAACAGCGGGTCGCGGCACACCTCGTGGGCATAGCGGTAGCCGGCGAGAGTGCCGAAGTAACACAGCGCCTGGTGGCTGGCATTGAGCAGGCGCAGCTTCATCAGCTCATAAGGCTCCACGTCTTCCACCACCTGCACGCCGACCCGCTCGAACGCCGGCCGGCCGCAGATGAAATGATCCTCCAGTACCCATTGGGTAAAGGGCTCACACACCACCGGCCAGGCATCCTCGACGCCGAACTCGCCGGCCAGCTCCTCGATGTCGACCGCCTGGGTCACCGGCGTGATGCGGTCGACCATGGCATTGGGGAACGGCACCTCGGCTTCGATCCATTCGGCCAGCGCCGGGTCGCGGGCCCGGGCAAAGGCCACGAACATGCGCCGCGCCACTTCGCCGTTGCCCTGGATGTTGTCGCAGGACATCAGCGTGAACGGCGCCAGGCCTCGCGCACGACGGCGAGCCAGCGCCTCCACCACCAGACCGAAGGTGGTGCGCGGCGCTGCGGGAGAGTCGAGGTCATGGCGCACGTCGGGGTTGGCGAGATCGAACTCTCCGGTTACCGGATGGAAGTTGTAGCCGCCTTCGGTGACGGTCAGTGAAACGATGCGAATGGCGGGGTCAGCCATGCGCTCGACCACCGCCGCGGGGTCGTCGGGGGCGTAGAGGTAGTCGAGCATGGCGCCAATCACCCGCGGCTCTCGCTCGCCATTGGGATGCTTCACCACCAGGGTGTAGAGATGATCCTGAGCGGCCAGCACCTCCTGCATACGGCGGTCGCCGGGCATCACGCCGACGCCGACGATGCCCCAGTCCAGCGCCTCGCCGCGGTTCATCAGTGCATCGAGATACATGGCCTGGTGGGCACGATGAAAACCGCCGACGCCGATGTGCACGATCCCCGGGGTCACCTCCCGGCGGTCGTAGCGCGGCACGGCCACCCGCGAATCGAGGTGAGAGAGCGTGGCGTTGCTGAGAGCAGGCATAGGGGCACTCCTTGCCGCAGGCGGCAATGAACGAAAAATGGATTGGCGGTCCGGTCGTGTTGCGGGTCAGCGCCAGTAGAGGTCCGGCGCGACGGACTCGCGCTTGATCAGCCGGGCGTTGAGCATGTCCTTGTGACGCGCCTTGTCGATGGCGCCCTCGTGGTCCTGGCCCATGCCCAGCCAGCGCTGGATCAGGCGCGCTTCGAGCACCTCGTCGGTCACCTCGAGAAACAGCGTCATGTCGAACAGCGGACGCAGCTCGCGCCAGGGGTCGCGGTTGAGCAGCAGATAGTTGCCCTCGACGATGACGATGCGGTGCGCCAGGGTGATCAACCTCCCACCGGCCCGGGCCAGATCCAGCGGACGGTCGAACACCGGCACCGCCACGGTCCGGTCGGCGCGGCGAATGCGCTCCAGGTCATGCCTGAGGCCCTCGGGGTCGAAGGTCTCCGGGGCGCCCTTGATCGGCAACTGGCCCAGCGGCTCGAGAATGGCGTTGTCGAGGTGGTAACCGTCCATCGGTACCACCGCGGCAATGCCGGGCACCCGCTCGTTGAGCTCACGGCACAGCCACTCGGAGAGGAACGACTTGCCCGCCCCCGGCGGCCCGGCCAAGGCGACGATGAAGCGCTGCCGGTTCTCGGCAGCCTCCAATAAACGCACCGCCATATCGTGAATGTTGGGGTTCATTTTTTCAGCTCATCCAGTTACCGCCGTCCACATTGATTGTCTGAGCGACCACATACTCACTATCGTCGCTGGCCAGAAATACCGCCGCGCCGGCGTGATCCTCCGGTTTGCCCATGCGCCCATAGGGCACCGCCTCGCCGACCAGGCGCTTCTTCTCGCCCAGCGGGCGGCCCTCGTAGCGGGCGAACAGCGCGTCGACCTCGTCCCACATGGGCGTGTCGACCACGCCTGGCGCGATGCCGTTGACCCGAATGCCGTGCTTGATCAGGTCGAGCGCACAGGACTGGGTGAGACTGATCACCGCGGCCTTGGTAGCGCAGTAAGTGCTCACCAGCGCCTCACCGCGACGCCCCGCCTGGGAGGCCATGTTGATGATCGCCCCGCCCTGGCCGCGGCTCACCATCTGTTGCGCCACCGCCTGCAGGGTGAAGAACAGCCCCTTGGTATTGACGGCGAACTGGCGATCGAAGCTCGCCTCGCTCACCTCCAGTACCGGCGCCATATCGAACACCGCGGCGTTGTTGACCAGTATATCGATGGCACCGAGATGCTGGGTGACCGCCTGGACCACCGCCTGGATGGAGTCGCGGTCGCAGACATCCAGGCGCACGCCCATCACGCGCTCGGCGCCCAGCGGACGCAGGCCGGCCACCGCTTCCTCCACCGCCGTCACGTCGATATCGGCCACGGCGACCCGGGCCCCTTCGGCGAGATAGCGCTCGGCGATGGCCAGGCCGATGCCGCGTGCGCCGCCGGTGATCACCGCCACCTTATCCTGCAGTTTCATCTCGGGGTTTCCTCGTTGGTTTCATTCGTGGCCGCCTTTGCACCGGCACGTCGCCGTTCACGCCACAGCTGAATCAAGCTCTCAAGGCCATGCATGGCCGGCAGCACCCGCCACGCCCCGGCCTCCAGCAATCGTGCGACATGGCCCTCCTCGATGTGGCTGGCACCGGTGAAGCCGATCACTGTCATGCCGGCGGCGTGGGCCGCGGTGACCCCGGAAACGCTGTCTTCCACCACCAGACAATCGGCCGGCGCCCGCCCCATGCGGCGCGCCGCCAACAGGTAGAGGTCGGGTGCCGGCTTGGGCCGTTCGACCTCGTCGGCGGTGAACAGCGGCACCTCACCCAGCCGGGCATCGAGCCCGGTGACGGCCAGTGAAGCCAGCACCCGCCGACGCCGGCTGTTGGAGACGATGGCCAGCGGCAGCTCGATGCCGGCCAGCGTATCCGCCACGCCCTCGACGGCGCGTAGCTCCTTGGCCAGGCGTGCCTCGATGGCGCCGTCGATACGCTCCAGCGCGTCGGCGGGCAGGCGATGGACGCTCTGCCGCTCCAATCGCTCGAGAATCGCCCCGGTGGTCATGCCCAGCGCCTGGCGCAGGGCGACATCCTCGGGAATGTCCGGCAGCAGCTGGCCGAGCTGCTGCAACAGCGTCGCCTCGGCAATCACCTCGCTGTCCACCAGCACACCGTCGCAGTCGAAGATCAGCGTTTCCATGCCTGTCCCGTTCATAGACGACCCGCCGCGGCCGGAGCACGGTTGTCCTGGCGGTTGAGCCCGGCCAGAGGATGTCGAGCAAGGCTGGGCAGCGCCAATCCCTCGCTGTCGAACAGGTGCGCGCAGTCGCGCTCGAAGCCGAACCGCAGGCTGTCGCCGACCCGGCTGTCGACGTTGCCGTCGGCACTCACGGTGACCAGGGTGTTCTGCATGCGCACGTAGAGCGAGGTCACCCCGCCCAGGCGCTCGATCACCTCGATGCGCCCCGAGAGCGGGCCCTGCGGGTCGAGCTGCAGGTGCTCGGGGCGAATGCCCAGGGTCAGGGCGTCATCGTCGAGGCCGCTGCCGTCCACCGGCACCGTGCAGGTATCGCCATCGGGCAGGCGCACCTCGACGCCGGTAGCGGCGGCACTCACCCGCTCCACTTCCAGGAAGTTCATCTTCGGCGAGCCGATGAAACCGGCCACGAAGCGGTTGCGCGGGTGGTGGTAGAGCTCCATGGGCGAGCCCACCTGCTCGACCACGCCACCCTGCAGCACGACGATCTTGTCGGCCATGGTCATGGCCTCGATCTGGTCGTGGGTGACGTAGATCATGGTGGCGTCGAGCTCCTCGTGCAGGCGCGCCAGCTCGATGCGCATCTGCACCCGCAGCGCCGCGTCGAGGTTGGAGAGCGGCTCGTCGAACAGGAAGATGCTGGGGTTGCGCACGATGGCGCGGCCGATGGCCACCCGCTGGCGCTGCCCGCCGGAGAGCGCCTTGGGCTTGCGTTCGAGCAGCGGCTCGAGCTGCAGGATAGATGCCGCCTCGCGCACCTTGCGCCGACGCTCCTCCTTGGGCACCCCGGAGAGCTTCAGGCTGAAGCCCATGTTGTCCTCGACGGTCATGTGCGGGTAGAGCGCGTAGCTCTGGAACACCATCGCCAGGCCGCGCTCGGCGGGGCCGACCTCGTTCATGCGTACGCCGTCGATCAGGATGTCGCCGCTGGTGGCGCTCTCGAGACCGGCGATCATGCGCAAGAGAGTCGACTTGCCGCAGCCGGAGGGGCCGACGAAGACCACGAACTCGCGGTCGTTGACCTCCAGATCGACGCCCTTGATCACCTCGGTGTCGTCGAAGCGCTTGACGATGTCATGCAGTTGTAGCGTTGCCATGGGGAAACCTCGTTACTTGACGGCGCCGAAGGTGAGGCCGCGGACCATCTGCTTCTGGGTCAGCCAACCGAAGATCAGGATCGGCGCAATGGCCATGGTCGAGGCGGCCGAGAGCTTGGCCCAGAACAGCCCCTCGGGGCTCGAGAACGATGCGATGTAGGCGGTGAGCGGAGCGGCGTTGGACGAGGTCAGGTTGAGGCTCCAGAACGCCTCGTTCCAGCTCAGGATCACCGACAGCAGCCCGGTGGAGGCGATGCCGGGCAGGGTCAGCGGCAGCAGCAGGTAGACCACTTCCTGGAAGGTGCTCGCCCCGTCCATGCGCCCCGCCTCGAGAATGTCCCGCGGCAGATCCTTGAAGAAGGTGTAGAGCATCCACACCACGATCGGCAGGTTCATCAGGGTGTAGACGATGATCAGCCCGGAGCGGGTGTCGAGCAGGCCCAGGTCGCGGAAGATCAGGTAGATCGGCACCAGTACCCCCACCGGCGGCAGCATCTTGGTGGAGAGCATCCACAGCAGCGTAGCCTTGGTGCGCCGGGTGGGCAGGAAGGCCATGGCATAGGCGGCGGGAATGGCTATCAGCAGCGCCAGCAGGGTCGAGCCGAAGGCCACCACCACGCTGTTCATGGCGAACTTGAAGTAGTCGGCCCGGGCCTGCACGGCGACGTAGCTCTCCAGCGTCGGGGTGAAGATCAGGCTGGGGTCGGCGATGGCCTCGGCCTCGGTCTTGAACCCGGTCAGCACCATCCACAGGATGGGGAAGAAGATGATCAGCGCAATGCCCCAGCCCAGCAGCGTGAGCCATACCCGCCGCATTCCGGCGCTTGGCATCAGCGGCGTATGGCGGGCCCGCGCTCCGCTGGACGTGGCGGCCAGATGGCCATCGGCCGGCAGCACCTTGGTCTTGAGTGTGGTCATGAGCGGCTCCTCGCCTCAGCTTTCCAGGTTCCTGGCCACCAGCCGGACCAGGAAGATGGCGACGATGTTGGCCAGGATGATGGCGACCACCCCGCCCGCGGAGGCCAGACCGACGTCGAAGTCGAGCAGCGCCTGCATGTAGATCAGGAAGGCCAGGTTGGTGGTGGCGAGCCCCGGGCCACCCGAGGTGGTGACGTAGATCTCGGCGAAGATCGTCAGCAGGAAGATCATCTGGATCATGATCACCACGCTGATGGCGCGCTTGAGGTGCGGCAGGGTGATGTAGAAGAACACCGCGATGGGCCCTGCCCCGTCCATACGTGCCGCCTCGACCTGATCCTCGTCCAGCGACTGCATGGCGGTGAGCAGGATCAGCAGCGCGAACGGCAGCCACTGCCAGGCCACGATGATGATGATCGAGGTCATCGGCAACGCCGAGAACCAGTCCACCGCCGGCAGCCCGAACACCCCGGCGAGCCACGCCAGCACCCCGTTGCTCGGGTGCATCATCATGTTCTTCCACACCAGCGCACTGACCGTGGGCATGACGAAGAACGGCGAGATGGCCAGCACCCGGGCGATGCCGCGACCGGGAAACTCCTGCTGGAACAGCACCGCCAGCAGCACGCCGCCGACCACGGTGATGGTCAGTACCGAGCCCACCAGCACCAGGGTGTTGCCCATGGCGCGCCACAGCGCCGGATCGGTGAACAGGAACTCGTAGTTCTCGAGGCCGGCGAAGCCGACCATCTCCGGCATCAGCAGGTTGTAGCGCTGCAGCGAGAACCACACGGTCATGCCCAGCGGCACCAGCATCCACAGCAGCAGCAGCGTGACCGCAGGCGCCTGCAGCGACAGCGAGCGCAATCCGCCGACGGTACGCCCGGAGGCGCGTGTCTTGCTCATAGCTTCACCACGAAAGGTCGCGAGGTTGGCCGCCGGGCACTACCCCGACGGCAGACGAGTGGCGCGGCTCAGTAGCCGGCGCGCTGCATGGTACGCGCGGTGGCACGCTGGGCGTTCTGCAGCGCCTGCTCGACGCCGGTATCGCCGGTCAGCGCCGCGGCGATGGTCTGGCCCACCTGAGTACCGATCGACTGGAACTCGGGAATGCCGACGAACTGCACGCCGACATAGGGGCTCGGCTCCAGCGTCGAGTCGGTGGGATCGGCGCTGTTGATGGCATCGAGCACGAAGCCGGCGAAGGGTGCCTCACGCTGGTAGTTCTCGTTGGCGTAGGTGGACTCACGGGTACCCGGCGGCACGCTGGTCCAGCCCTGGGTCTCTCCGACCAGTTCGATGTACTCCTGCGAGGTGGCCCAGGTCAGGAAGGTCTGAGCGGCCTCCTGCTTCTCCGAAGAGGCGGGGATGGCCAGCGCCCAGGACCACAGCCAGTGCGCGCCCTTGGGCGTCTCGGCCACCGGCGCCGGAGCGAAGCCGAGGCGATCGGCAACCTGGGATTCTGCCGGGTTGTAGAGCTTGCCTGCCGCCGAGGTGGCGTCGACCCACATGGCGCAGTTGCCGCGGGAGAACAGCGCCAGGTTCTCGTTGAAACCGTTGGAGCTGGCCCCCGGCGGGCCGTAGTTGCCGAGCAGATCGACGTAGAAGCCGATGGCCTCCTGCCAGGCCGGCGAGTCGAGTTCGGGATTCCACTCCTCGTCGAACCAGCGCCCGCCGAAGGTGTTCACCAGGGTGGAGACGAAGGCCATGTTCTCGCCCCAGCCCGGCTTGCCACGCAGGCAGATACCGGCCAGCTGATTGGCGGGGTCGTGGAGTTCGGCCGCCCATTCGCGCACCTCTTCCCAGCTCGGCTGCTCGGGCATCTCGATGCCGGCTTCCTCGAACAGGTCGGTGCGGTAGTAGAGCATCGAGCTCTCGGCGTAGAACGGCAGCGCATAAAGGGAGCCATTATGGGAGAGGCCGTCGCGCACCGGCTTGAGCAGGTCCTCCTCCTGATACGCCTCGGGCAGGTCGTCGAGAGCGACCAGCCAGCCGCGCTCGGCCCAGATAGGCGCCTCGTAGGTACCGATGGTCATGACGTCGAACTGGCCGCCGTCGGTGGCGATGTCGGTGGTCAGGCGCTGACGCAGCACGTTCTCCTCCAGCACCACCCAGTTGACCCGAATGCCGGGATGCGCCTCCTCGAAGGCACTGGTCAGGCTCTGCATGATCACCATGTCGTTGTTGTTGACCGTGGCCACGGTGATGGTCTCGGCCTGGGCGGCAGTAGCGAAGGCGGCTGCCAGGCCGGCCAGGGGAAAGGCGTAGGCGAACTTCATGTCGGGCTCCTGTGTGCTTGGCGTCCCCGCTGGGGGCATTGTTGTTGGGTGCCGGGAATTGTTGTTGGGTGCCGGGAATTGTTGTTGGGTGCCGGGAGTCGCTGTTTTGATCATTTAATCATATGACGATCAAATGATCGGACAGCAAGCAGCAAAAGGCAAAGGCAAGGCCCTTAGACTTTAGGTTAAGCCAGGTCGAATCGGGTCAGGAAAGCCCTTCGCTTTCGAGGATGAAGCGTGCGGCACTCTCGTCGGTGATGAGCCCCTTGAGCCAGCCGCCGCGCAGCGCAGCGAGAATCGCCGGCCCCTTGTCGCGGCCACCGGCCAGCGCCACCAGGGTCTGATGGCGGAACATCTCCAGCGGCAGACTGGTGACGCGGCGAGTGATCGAGCATTCGATGACGGCGCCGTTGCGGTCGAGCGGCCAGCCGAGCAGCTCGCCCACGGCGTTGCGGCTGAGCAGTTCGTCGAGCTCGGCCTCGCTGATGAAGTGGTCCTGGAACAGGGTGGCCTGGCGGTCGATGCGGCCCACGCCGATGTAGGCCGCCTCGGCCTCCTTGGCGACCTCGACGATGGCCTGGAACAGGCGCTGGCCGAGCATCGCCTCCTTCTCCTCCACCGAACCGGCCACCACCGGCGCCGGCAGCAGGAAGCGCTCGCCGCCGGTCTTGTCGGCCAGCACCATCACCCCGTCGTAGCGGTTGGCGGAGCCGTCGCGGGCGACGTTGCCCACCAGCGAGACGAAGCGGTGCTGGGGACGCTCGATGCGGCTGAGCGCCTCCACCGTGGCGCGCACCGAGCGGCCCGTACCCAGCGACAGGGTCAGCGGTTCGGAGCGCTCGATCAACCTCGCCAGGCGCTCTGCCCCGGCCACCGCCAGGTAGTGGGCGCTGCTCTCGGGAGCTTCCGGGTCGGCCGGCACCACATCGCAGAACTCGAGCCCGAAGCGCTTGAGGATGGCATCCGACATCACCATGCAGTTGGCCAGCGGGTGGTCGATGTGCACCTTGACCAGCCCCTCCTGGCGCGCCAGGGCCAGCAGCCGCTGCACGCCGGGGCGCGACACCCCCAGTTGGCTGGCGATCTCGTCCTGGGTGCGCCCGCCCACGTAGGAGAGCCACGCCGCACGGGCCGCCTGGTCCAGCTTCAGCTCGAACTTGTCCACGTTACCCACCCCTCATCGATTGCCCATCAGGCCGAACCCCAATCATGCAAAGCCCCTCAAGCGAAGCCTCGTCATGCAGAACCAAAGTAGCGTTCGCGATCCTCGGCGGTGATGTCGCTGATGTGCAGCGGGTAGTGACCGTCGTCGCGGTCGGCATAGAAATGGCGCAGGGTGCGCTCGATGGTGGGGAAGGCCAGCTCGTCCCAGGGGATCTCGTGCTCTTCGAACAGGGCCACTTCGAGACTCTCCGGGCCGGCGGAAAAGCCGCCCGTGAGCTCGGCGCGGAAGATCATGTAGACCTGGTTGATGTGCGGCAGGTTGATCAGGGTGTAGAGTCCATGAATGTCGACCTCGGCACAGGCCTCTTCCCAGGTTTCGCGGGCCGCCGCCTGCACGGTGGTCTCGGCGTTCTCCATGAAGCCCGCCGGCAGGGTCCAGAAGCCCTTGCGCGGCGAGATGGCGCGGCGACAGAGCAGGATGCGCGAGCCGCTCACCGGCAGCGTGCCGGCCACGATGCGCGGGTTCTGGTAGTGGATCGAACCGCAGGCATCGCACAGATACCTGGGCCGATCGTCTCCTGCCGGAATCGCGAAACGCACGGTTTGGCCACAGTGGCTGCAGAAGTTCATGAGTCTCCCTGGCAGGCTTGACGTCGGCAAAGGCCCCCGGGTAGAAGGAATCAAACCCGACGGAAACCCCATGTTAGAGAAACTTCGCAAGCGCCTGCAAGCGCACGAGCCCCGCCATCTGCGCCTCGACATGCCGCGTGCCGCGGTACTCATGCCGATCGTCGAGCGCCCCGAACCGACGCTGCTGTTCACCCGCCGTGCAGGGCATCTCAATACGCACAGCGGCCAGGTGGCGTTTCCCGGCGGCAAGCGCGAGGAGGCCGACCGCGACCTGCTGTTCACCGCGCTGCGCGAATCCCACGAGGAGATCGCCCTGCCGCCGGAGCGGGTCGAGCTGCTCGGCCGCCTGTCGGACGTGATTTCACTGCACGGTATTCTGGTCACGCCCTATGTGGGGCTGATTCCGCCGGACCTGCCGCTCACGCCCGACCCCGCCGAGCTGGACGCCATCTTCGAGGTGCCGCTCGAGCTGTTCCTCGAGGACCGCCGTCACCATACCGACGTGATTCCGGTCAACGGACGCCCCCACTACGTGCCCAGCTACCACACCCAGGGCCAGGTGATCTGGGGGCTCTCGGCCATGATGCTGGTGGAGCTGCTGGCGGAGGGCTTCGAGCGTCCCATCAGCCTGTTCGATGAGCCGCCGCAGGGTCGGCTATGCTATTTTCCCGAACGTCTGCTGCGCAGTCCGGATACCGCTACGCGCCGCTCCTGATCCTGCTGCCCGCCTTCCTGGAGGTTCGTCGCATTCATGTCGCTGCTCACCCGCCCGGCCTTTGCGGCCAATGCCCTGCCTCAGTTGGTCGATGCTCTGGTCGAACAGGGCTGGTTCGTCGGCGAGGGATTTCTCGACGCCGAGCTGTGCCAGGCGCTGCATCGGGAGCTGATGGAAATGGCCGAGCGCGACGCCCTGGCTGCCGCCGGCATCGGCCGCGGCGACGAGCACCAGCTGCGTCGCGACATCCGCGGCGACGCCATCCGCTGGCTCGACCGTGAGAGCCTGGCCCAGCGCCGCTACCTCGAAGCCATGGGCGAGCTGCAGCGCGAACTGAATCAGGCGCTGTTCCTGGGGCTGTTCGAATACGAGGCGCACTTTGCCCACTACCCGCCCGGGGCCTTCTACAAGAAGCATCTGGACAGCTTTCGCGGACGCGCCAACCGGGTGGTCTCCACGGTGGGCTACCTCAACCCCGCCTGGCCGGCGGACGGCGGCGGGGAGATGGCGATCTTCGCCGCCGACGAACCGGAACGCGAAGTGGCCCGGGTACGCCCGGAAGCCGGCAACTTCGCCTGCTTTCTCGCCGAGACCGTGCCCCACGAGGTGCTGCCCACCCGCCTGCCGCGAGCCAGCATCGCCGGCTGGTTCCGGCGCAACGCCTCGCTGGGCGGCCTGGTGGACCCGGCGCGCTGATGGCCGACGAACGCAAGGCGCTGCGCGCCCGGCTGGCCGAACTCGAGGCGCGCAAGGCCGCTCTCGAAGCGAGAGTCGCCGAGCTCGACGAGGAGAAGCGCCACTATCGCTGGCTGGCGGAGAGCACCACCGACCTGATCTCGCGCCACGCCCGCGACGGCACCTTCCTCTACGCCTCGCAGGCCGCCCGCGACCTGCTCGGCTACGAGCCCGAGGAGCTGATCGGCGTCTCGGCCTACGACCTGTTCCACCCATCCGACCTCGCCGATCTGCTCAACAAGTCGCCGCGGGTCTACTACCACGACGGCTTCTATCAGCAGACCTACCGCTTCCGCGCCAAGGACGGACACTACGTCTGGTTCGAGACCACCAGCCGCACCCGCCGCGACCCGGCCACCGGCGAGCTGATCGACGTGCTCTGCGTCTCCCGCGACGTGGGCCGGCGCATTCGCGCCGAGGCCAATCGCGAGCGCCTGGCCCGGGTGGTGGAATCGACCACCGACTACGTGCTGTTCTGCGACGGCGAAGAGCGGCTGTTCTACTCCAACGAGGCGGCGCGACGCTTGCTGGGCTTGCCGCGCGAAGGGCTCGATGCCCGGCTCGAGCGAGCCTATACCCCGAGCTCGCTTGCCATCCTGCGAGAGATCGTGCTGCCCGCCGTGGCCCGCTACGGCTCCTGGAGCGGCGAGCTGGAGATGCCGGGCCCCAAGGGGCCGGTGCCGGTGCTCAGCGTGGTGCTGGCCCACCGCGGCCCCGGCGCCGAGCCCGACCACCTCTCGCTGCTCAATCGCGACATCGGCCTGCGCAAGGCCGCCGAGGCCCAGGCGCGACGCCATCAGGAACAGATCGCCCACGCCAACCGGCTGGCCACCACCGGAGAGCTCGCCTCCAACATCGCCCATGAGCTGAACCAGCCGCTGGGGGCCATTGCCAATTACGTCAGCGGCGCGCTGCTGCAACTGCATGCCGATCCGAATCGCCCGGCCAGCGACCTCGCGCTGCCCCTCGAGCGGATCGACACCCAGGTGCAGCGACTGGCGCAGCGGCTGCGCCACATTCGCACCTTCGTGCGCAAGGGGCAGACCCGCCCGCGCCCGGTGGTGCTGTTCGAGGTGGTGGATGCCGCCTGCCGGCTGTGCGAGTGGCAGTACCAGCAGGCCGGAGTGAGCCTGACCCATGACCTGCCGGAAACGCTGCCTCGCGTGATGGCCGACCCCATCGCCCTGGAGCAGGTGCTGGTCAATCTGCTGCTCAACGCGCTGGAAGCGAGCCGCGAACGGCCTGCCGCCGTGCGGGTCGAGATCCGCGCACGACGCAGCGGCCGGCGTGAGGTGACCTTCAGCGTCCGCGACCAGGGTCCCGGCGTTACCGACGACGACGCTCAGGCCATCTTCGCACCGTTCCACTCCAGCCGTCCGGAGGGCCTCGGCATGGGCCTTGCCATCAGCCGCTCGCTGATGGAAGCCATGGGCGGCAGCCTGGCACTGACCGACGGTTCCGAGGGCGCCACCTTTACCGGTACACTGCTGGCCGAACCAAGCCCCATCCACCGCAGCAAGCCGCCCCGGAGCCAGCCGTGACCGAGCCTACTCGTGCCCCCCGTATCGCCGTGGTCGACGACGACGAGGCACTGCGCGACTCGCTGGCCTGGCTGCTCGACTCCGTAGGCCTGGCCACGCGCGCCTTTGCCGACGGCGAGGCGTTTCTCGCCGCCGACCCGGCAAGCTTCGATGCGGTACTGCTCGACGTACGCATGCCCGGTCTCTCCGGCCTGCAGGTACAGCAGCGCCTGCTGGAGCGTGGCGACAGCGCCCCGGTGATCTTCATGACCGGCCACGGCGACGTGCCCATGGCGGTGGCCGCCCTCAAGGCCGGCGCCTTCGACTTCATCGAGAAACCCTTCAACCAGCAGCAGCTGATCGACGCCGTGCAGCAGGCGCTCGCCGAGTATCGGCGCCAGCGCGCCGTGAGCGAGCGCATCGACACCCTGCGCGCGCGCTACGACGCCCTGCGCCCCAAGGAGCGCCAAATCCTGGTGCTGGTGGCCGAGGGCCTGACCAGCCGTGAGATCGCCGAGCGCCTCGACGTCAGCGCCAAGACGGTGGAGATCTACCGCCTGCGAGGCATGAAGGCGCTGGGTGCCGGCAACCTGGCCGAGCTGGTGCGCTTCTGCGTGGCGCTGGGGCTGGTGGAGCCCTTGCCGAAGTAAGAACGGCCGCCTCCGAAGAGAGCGGCCGTCCGGCTTCTTGCAGGAAGCGCACCCAATCTCAGTCGATGGTCTCGAGAGAGACGATTTCGTAGTCGGTCTCGCCGGTTTGACGCAGTACGAAGATGATCTGGTCTTCCGTATTCACCAGCTCGGCCAGCGCCGGATCTGCCAGCGCCAGCTCCATGGTCATGGCTGGCCAGCGAAGCTCGGCGATAGGTTCATGTGCTACCAGCACACTGCTGCCATCCTGCGCTATCGACCGTACGATCCCGACACCTTCCGCCGTGCGCATTTCCTGATGTTCATGACCAGTCTGGGCACCATGAGCCGCGTGCTTGCCATGTCCATGATCACTGCTCGCCACTGCCGGAGCTGCCATAATGAGTCCCATCACGACCACCAACTGAAGCATACTGTTTTTCATATCAAAGGTTTCCTTCGGTTTTGGAGTTGCTGAGCGCAGCCTCGGATGAGACGGACTCGGGGAAGTGTCGTCGCTGCCATAGCCAATAAAGAACGGGAATGAGCAGCAGCGATACCAGGGGGGCAGAAATCATGCCGCCGACCACGGGCGTGGCAATACGCTGCATGGCCTCGGATCCTGGGCCGGAATCCAGCAGCAGCGGACTCAGACCCAGCACCACCGTGAGCGAGGTCATGGCCTTGGGACGTACCCGCATGACCGCGCCGTCGATGATCGCTTCACGCAGTTCACCTCGGGTACGGGGCCGCCGCTGCTCCACTGCCCCGCGGACATACATCAGCATCACCACGGCGAACTCTGCTGCCAGGCCTATCAACAGGATGAAACCCGCCGCCACGGCCACCGAGACGTCATAGGTGAGCCAGTAGAGCAGCCACACGCCACCGACGGCGGCGAATGGCAGCGAACCCATGAGCATGAAAGTCTCGGCAGCGTTACGGAAGCATAGGTATAGCAGCAGGAAGATCAGCACGATGGTCACCGGGACCACCCACTGCAGGCGCTCCTTGGCCCGTTCCATGTACTCGTACTGGCCTGACCAGGTCACCGAGTACCCGGCAGGCAACGTGACCTGTTCCATCACCCGTTGCCGCGCCTCGGCCACATAGGAGCCGATATCGCGCCCGCGGATGTCGACCACCACCCAGCCGTTGAGACGTGCGTTCTCGGTACGAATCATGGCCGGTCCGTCCACGATGTCCACCTGTGCCAGCGCCTGCAGGGGAAGGTAGGCCCCCGCCGAGGTGATCACCGGTAGATCCCGCAGACTCTCCAGCGAGTCGCGCCAGTCCTGGGGATAGCGCAGGTTGATGGGGTAGCGCTCCAGCCCCTCGACGGTTTCGCTTACATTCATCCCCCCGACGGCGGTTTGAATGATGGCCTGAAGGTCGCTGACATTGACGCCATGGCGCGCGGCGGCTCGCCGGTCGATATCCACTTCGACGTAACGCCCGGCGGCGGTGCGATCGGCATACGCCGACGCTGTACCCGGCACATCTTGGAGCACGCGTTCGATCTCCCGCCCAACACGCTCGATCTCTGCCAGGTCGGATCCAGCCACCTTGATGCCCACCGGCGAGCGGATGCCGGTCGAGAGCATGTCGATGCGCGTCTTGATCGGCGGCACCCAGACATTGGCCACCCCCGGGAAACTGACTGCCTCATCGAGTTCGCGAATGATATCGGCCTTGGTCATGCCATCGCGCCACTGGTCGCGTGGCTTGAAGCGAATGACGGTTTCCAGCATGCCGATGGGGGCCGGGTCGGTGGCCGTATCGGCCCGCCCTGCCTTGCCAAAGACCCCTTCCACTTCCGGCACCGACATGATCAACCGGTTGGTTTGCTGCACGAATTCACGCACCTTGCCAATCGAGGCGCCAGGTTCCAGCGACGGCATATACATGAGATCGCCTTCGTCGAGCTGAGGCATGAACTCGCTGCCAAGCTTGCTGGCCGGGTAGGCCACGCTGGCGGCAACCAACACTGCTGCTGCAATGGTTGCCCAAGGGTAGCGCAGCAGGGCATCGAGCCCGGGGCGGTAGATGGCGATCAACATGCGGCTCAGCGGATGGGCAGACTCAGGGCGTATACGCCCGCGCACCAGATAGCCCATGAGCACCGGGACCAGGGTGATACCCAGCCCGGCCGCCGCTGCCATGGCATAGGTACCGGTAAAGGCCAAGGGCTGGAACATGCGGCCTTCTTGCCCTTGGAGAGTGAAGAGCGGCAGAAAGCTGACCACGATGATCAACAGCGCAAAGAAGATCGGCCGCCCTGTTTCCTTGGCCGCCTCCGCCACGGTATGCCAGCGATCCTCCCCTGGCGGCGCCTTTTCCAGTCGCTTGTGCAGGTTCTCCACCATGACGATGGCGGCATCCACCATGGCGCCGATGGTCACGGCAATGCCGCCCAGCGACATGATGTTGGCGTTGATGCCCTTGGCCTGCATGATCATCAGTGCCGCCAGGATGCCGATCGGCAGTGCAACGATCGCCACCAGAGCAGAGCGGAAATGGAGCAGAAAGACGACACAGACCAGCGCAATGATGAGGAATTCCTGCAACAGCTTGACCGTCAGGTTGTCCACCGACTCCTGAATCAGTACTGAGCGGTCGTAAGTCTCCACGATTTCGACGCCTTCCGGCAGGCTCGGCCGCAGCTCTTCGAGGCGGGCCTTGACACGCTCGATGGTGGCAAGCGCATTCTCGCCATGACGCATGACTACCAGGGCTCCCACAGCCTCGCCCTCGCCATCCAGCTCAGCGATGCCGCGGCGGGCAGCGGGGCCGATGCGGATCTCGGCCACATCTTCGAGCAGTACTGGAGTACCGTCACCGCCAAGGCCAACCGGCACCAGGCGAAGCTCCTCGATGCCGGTCAGATAGCCACGGGAGCGAACCATGTATTCCGCTTCACCCATCTCGATAACCGAACCGCCCGCCTCCCGGTTGGCGCCCTCGATGGCCGAACGGATGCCGGCAAGTGTCAGGCCATAAGCGCGCGCCCGATGCGGATCGAGCACCACCTGGTACTGCTTGACCATGCCGCCTAGCGTAGCGACCTCGGAAACGCCTACCACGGACTGCAATTCGAACTTCAGAAACCAGTCTTGCAGTGAGCGCAGGTCCGCCAGATCGAGCTTACCGCTGCGGTCCACCAAGGCGTACTGATAGACCCAGCCCACCCCGGTAGCATCTGGGCCCAGCGCCGGCGTGGCGCCAGCCGGCAGGCGGGGTGCCACCTGGCTCAGGTATTCCAGCACGCGAGAGCGTGCCCAGTAGGGGTCGGTGCCATCCTCGAACAGCACGTAGACGTAGGAATCACCGAACATGGAGAAACCTCGCACATCCCGCGCCTGGGGCACGGCCAGCATGGCCGTCGACAGCGGGTAGGTGACCTGATCCTCTACCACCTGAGGTGCCTGGCCGGGATAGCTGGTGTGCACGATCACCTGGACGTCGGAGAGGTCGGGGATGGCATCCAGCGGCATTTGCCTGGCTGTGAAGAGCCCCCAGACGACGAAAATAGCCGTCACCAAGAGCACCAGCAGGCGATTATGCAACGACCACGTGATGATCCTTTCGATCATGAAACGACTCCTCAGTGGTCGTGAGCCAGCGGCTCGATAGCGGTGATTTCGAAGACGAACTCCTCGCGCTCACGCATGCGGAAGCGCATCGGCATGTCGTCGTGCAGCCCATCGAGCTCGAGCCCATCAGCCATGGCAAAGTCCATGACCATTGCCGGCCAGCCCAATAGCGGGATCGGTTCATGGTCGACGTTCAACATGCGGGCGTCGCGATCGATACCAAGCAGACGACCATCGGCCCAGATGTCGTCGTCGGCGCTCTCCTCCTCGGCTTCGGTCATGCGCGCCAGCTCAGCGCTGGCTGCCGCTTCGGAGTCGAGCAGGAAGTGGCCGGAGAGAACCACGCGCTCTCCTTCCTTGAGGCCTTCGATGATCTCCAGGTCGCCGTTGGCACGACGCCCTACCTGAACTTCACGCGCCTGGAAACGCCCTTCACCCAGCGCCAGGATGACGCGGTCCTGCCTGCCGGTACGGATCACGGCCTCGGCCGGCAGGTACAGGACGCCCTGCAGCGGTCGAGTGGTCAGTTGGACATCGGCATACATTCCCGGCTTGAGTCGCTCACCGGGATTGTCGAAGGCCAGGCGAACCTGAACGGTTCGCGTCGGGCTGTTCAGGCTCGGATAGATATAGTCGATCTTGCCCTCGAGACGCTCGCCCGGGCGGAATGGCAGCTTCACATGGGCGGCGTCACCTCGAGCCACGGCATCCACCTGATGCTCGAACAGGTCGGCAATCACCCATACCTGCGAGAGGTCGGCAATGGTCATCACCTCGGTGCCCGGTGTGACATACATGCCTTCACGCACGTTCAGCGACTCCACTACCCCACTCTGCCCCGCCCGTACGGAGATCAGTCGGCGCGGCTGGCCGGCCCGTTCGATCTCGGCAATTTCGGCGGCACTAATCCCCAGCGCCCTGAGGCGCTCCCGTGCCGGAGCTGGGCTACCACCACGCCGCATGACATGCAGCAGCTCTTCCTGGGCATTGACCAGTTCCGGCGAATAAAGGCGGAACAAGAGCTGCCCCTCCTCTACCCGCTCGCCGGTGGTTCTTACGCTGAGATCCTCTATCCAGCCTTGGGTACGCAGGTGAATATGGCTGAGTCTCGATTCGTCGTAGTCGACGAAGCCGACTGTCTCGACCAGGCGCGCCAGATCGCCACGAGCCACCGAGCCGATACGTACGTTCATGTTCTGCTGAACGACAGGGCTGATGCTCACGGTGCCGGGCGTCGCGTCGCCATCACCCGCGTAGATTGGAATGAAATCCATGCCCATCTCATCCTTACGCGGTTCAGGAGAGGTCACGGAAGGGTTATGGGGATGCCGGTAGTAGAGGACCTGCCTCTCACCATTGGCCGCGCCCGCCGCTTGCGCGACATGGGCATGTGAATCCGGCCAATAGATCACCGCGGCGGCGCCTGCCGCCGCCCCTGCCCCCAGCAGGACGATAACAGCCAATGCCTTCATGCGTTTTCTCCCAACAGATAGAGCAGATCCACCTGCTCGAGGCGGCGCTGGGTGCCGATACGCACGGCCTCGATGCGTGTTTCCAGTTCGGTCAGGCGGGCGCGCACGAGCGAATTGAAATCCGTCGTACGGTTGCGATACCCATGCTCGGCGGCTTCGGCGTTCTCCCTGGCCTGGGGCAGCAGAAGCTGCTGATAACGGCGTTCACGCTCGCTCAGCAGCTGCCATCTGGCTTGGCTCTCTCCCAGTTGGCGCTGCAACTCGCGGGCCTGTTCATCCCAGGCATACTGGGCGGCTTCACGTCGATGCACGCTGGCCGATAGGTCGCGATCCTGGCGCTGACGAGTGAAAAGCGGCAGGTCGACCATGACCATCGCCGACATGCGATCCGGCATGCCCATGCCCCGTTGCGTCGGCGTACCGTAGGTCAGCTCGACCGACCACTGCGGTTTGTATCCTTGACGAGCCAGTTCCACGCCATGGTTGCCGGCATCGATAACGGCCTGCTCGGCATCCAGCAGTGGATGCGCCAGCAAGGTTCCCGCGGGCTCGGCCAGCTCGGGAAGGTCGAGAGACAAGGGGCGCGAGAGGGCTTCATGACCCACCCAGCGCGCTAGCTGAGCCTGTGCTACTGCCTCCTGCGCCTGGACATTCAACATGCGGTCATGCAATCGGCTCAGCTCCAGCTCGGCGCGCAGCAGATCCTGCTGGTCGGCAAAGCCGGAAGCGAACTCGCGCTCAGTGATTTCACGCAGGTCTTCGAACAAGGGCTGGCTCTGCTCCAGCACGCCGAGGATGGCGCGCTGCTCGGCAAGCGCCAGGTAAGAGCGCCGTACGGCGCGCACTGCAGCCAGTTCTGCATTGCTGCTTCGCGCCGCTTCCGCCTGGGCCATGGCCGATTCCCGCTCGCTGGCCAACCGACGGCTGTCACCTCGAGGGAAGGTCTGGCGCACGCCCACACGGAGCTGGGTCATGGAATCGTCATCGATGGAAATACCATCTCTTGCAACATCCATGACCTCCATGATCAGCATGGGGTCAGGGAGCTGTCTGACTGAGATGGCGGCCTCGCGGCGAGCCTCCGCCAGCTCTCGATAACGCAGCGTGGCTGGGTCGTCGATTAGAGCAAGTCGTTCCGCTTCACTGAGCGATAACACTTGCTCTGAAAGTGCCGAGAGAGGTAATAGAAATGCTGTGCTCAGCAACACTGCGAGCATCGTTGGTAATCGAAATGCCATGAGCCACCCTCCACGCTCGCCAGAGTGCTGCTAAAAAACGGCACCCCTTTATATTCTTTATAAATAATCAACCAAACCGTCTGACATCACTTACCAAACTGGCCGGCTCAAGCCGGCCAGTTTTATCTCCAAGGTATGGAAGTGTGTTATTGGAAAGCGACGTGCAAGCTGTAGCGATGAGCATCCCAACCATCGCCACCCGGTGCCGAACTTCCTGACACTACCAGGCGATACTGACCCGCCTGCAAAGCTTCGCGAATTTCGAAGTCTCCACCTGAAGAACGGACTTCCTTCACGGTGTTACCCTGAGCATCGATCAGTTGAGCACTCATGGGAAGCATGGAATGAGCCCCCGGGAGATGGCTGCTGGCAATTCTGACCGTTGTAGCCTGGTCCAAGTCGAGCTGGTAAGTATGCGGCTGCCCTGTATTAATGATCGAGCTGGACGTGCTACCTTCTTGCAGCACATTCCCGTTTGATGCCGCAGTGCCGAAACTGGCAAATGCAGGAACGGAAAACATACTGAGAACGGCAGTAGCAAAAGCAATCTTCTTGATCATGACACACCTCTTTTTCCAATGAAATTTCCTGTTAACAACTTGCAAACGCCAGGACTGTCAATTTCAACTTCGGGCGTGATAGAGTAACCACTCAGCCTACTCATCCCCCTTGTTGCTTGTTCATGTAGGCATAGTACGATGCAGTAGCGGACAGGAAACTGACTCGAAAATGACATTTTTGTCATTTTCGATCGGAGCAGGTTGACGGAGGCTTTGTGAAGATATTGATCGTTGAAGATGAGCCAAAAACCGGTGACTACCTGGCTCAAGGCCTTAGAGAAGCCGGTTTCGTCGTCGACCTCGCCCGCGATGGGCTGGATGGCCTGCACCTGGCCCAGAACGAAGCATATGATCTGTTGCTTCTAGACGTCATGCTGCCCGGGATGGATGGCTGGACCATCCTGCAGATGGTGCGCCGCGCAGGGCAGGACGTACCCGTGCTGTTTCTGACGGCACGAGACGAAGTGGACGACCGAGTGCGGGGGCTCGAGCTCGGCGCAGACGACTACTTGGTCAAACCATTTGCCTTCTCCGAACTACTGGCGCGGATTCGCTCCCTGCTCAGGCGCGGCAAGGCACGTGAGCCGGAAGTGTTCCGCGCTGCCGATCTGGAACTCGACCTGCTGCGACGGCGTGTGACTCGAGCCGGCGAACGTATCGACCTCACCGCCAAGGAGTTTGCCCTGCTAGAGCTCCTGATTCGCCGCCAGGGAGAGGTTCTGCCACGTTCACTGATAGCCTCGCAGGTGTGGGACATGAACTTCGATAGCGATACCAACGTCATCGACGTAGCCGTCAGACGGCTACGCGCCAAGGTCGATGGTCCCTTCCCCGAGAAGTTGATCCGGACCGTACGCGGCATGGGTTATGTGCTGGAGCCGGGAAATAGCTAATGAGCCTTTACCCACGTTCCTTGACGGCCCGCCTGGCCACACTCTACTCCTTGCTGGTGGCAATCCTGCTGCTGCTGCTTGGCCTGTGGCTCGAGTACCTGATTCGGGATCACTTCGACGAAATCGACCATATGGAGTTGACAGCAAAGCTGAACATGATCGAGAACCTGCTTGATCGAGTCGATAGCCCTGCCGCGCTGAATACACTGCCCAGATATCTCGACGACCTATTGACGAGCCATGCCACACTCTCCGTTTCCATCCGCGATGAAGCGGGACAAATACTCTACGCCTACCAACCGGACTTTCTCGAGCCAGTAAAGAATGGAGAGGTCAGCTCACCCAGCGCTCGCTGGAGCGTTGCCGGCCACGAATTCATTGGCCATGAAGTTCAGCAGCTCCTTCCTCTTGCACAGCCCATACCGGTACGCGTCCTGCTGGGCCTGGATATCACCCATCATGCCCACTTTCTCCAGGACATTCGACGTTATCTTTGGACGGGCATTGCACTTGCCGCCCTGCTGACGGCATTGCTCGGCTGGCTGGTCGCACGTCAAGGTCTGGCCCCCCTCAAGCGGATCACGGCAACGGCCAAGCGGCTTTCAGCTGAGCGCCTGGGTGAGCGCCTCGACCTGCAAGCCACCCCACCGGAAATGCTCGAACTGGCCAATGCGTTCAATGGCATGCTGAACAGGCTCGAGGCCGACTTTCAGCGCCTCAGCGAGTTCTCAGCGGATATCGCCCATGAACTGCGTACCCCGGTGTCCAACCTGCTTACCGAAACCCAGGTTGCCCTGTCACGACCACGTAGCACAGGGGAATACCAGGACACACTGCACTCCAACCTGGAGGAGTTGGAAAGGCTGGCGCGAATGATCGCCGACATGTTGTTCCTGGCCAAGGCCGATCATGGTCTGCTGCCCAATCCCGCCGAGCCGGTGCATCTGGAGCGGGAAGTAGACGCTTTGCTGGAATTCTACGAGGCTCTTGCCGAGGAGAAGCAGGTTACGATGCAGCTCAGTGGCGCCGCCACAGTTACCGGCGACCACCTGATGCTACGCCGTGCGATTGCCAATCTGGTGTCCAATGCAGTGCGGCACACCTCCCCTGGCGGCATGATCGAGATCACGATTACCCAAGCTAAGGAGATGGCACGTCTGAGTGTCAGCAATCCTGGTGAGACCATTCCCACCGATCAGTTAGCCAAACTGTTCGAGCGCTTCCACCGCGCCGACAACATCCGCAGCCATCATGGCGAGGGAGCAGGACTGGGGCTCGCCATCACACGGTCCATCGTCAAGGCTCATGGTGGAGATGTTGCGGTCAGTTCGCAGAATGGCATTACGAGCTTCTGCCTCTCCCTGCCCCTCTCCGGCAGGCAAAGTACATCATACCATCGTGGCGCCGGCGCTGATGGCGAGTGACAGGCAGAAATCCGTTGCCGGCTCATTTGCGATCAATTTGTTGTAGATAGCGCTCTCCGAGCATCTGGCGGCGTGCCAACCACACGATTATCGGCGGTAGCACGAGCCACTGCAGCAGAGGTGTCAGCCCGGTGCCCACAAGAGGCAGTGTCGGCATCCGCTCGGCGTACTGCCAACGCTGCTGAAGCTCAGTGGCATGCCACTCGAGACCGACTGTAATCACGATACCAGTGGCAATGAAGGCGAAGATCGCTCGCGCATCGGGCCGGAGCAGCCAAGAGCGCTGGCGCCGAAACATCGCTACGACCCAGAAAGCCACCAGGGCAATAAGCACATCGCCCATGGTTGCCCGGGTGCAAAAGATGACCGCATCCCAGTGAGCCATCTCAGGCATTGCGACGAAGTAGGGAACTTGCAGGAATTCCCACGGATAGTTCAACAGAAACGCAAATAGCGCCACGTTGAACTCCGGGATGGCCAATAGCCGGCTAGACCTGCTGTATCCGGCTCGTGCTCCCGCCATTATCAGGGCTCCAGAACAGAGAGAAGGCGATGCTGGGCAACAGCTTGAGACAGTGTTTCACGCCATTCGAAGCCAGGCAACCGCTGCCTGTCAAGCGACATCAGAAAGTGACCCCCTGGCGACAGTGAAATCTGACCCCCTTACCCTCTGACGACCTGCTCGTGATGATGAATGGAATCGGGCTTGATCAGCCCGGCCTTGCGCTTGGCTCGCAGTCGGTAACTGTCACCGCGGATGGTGATGACGTGACTGTGATGCAGCAGTCGGTCGAGGATGGCGGTGGCCACCACGGCATCACCGAACACCTCGCCCCACTCGCTGACCGCCCGGTTGCTGGTGACCAACAGGCTGCCGCGTTCGTAGCGCCGGGTGACCAGTTGGAAGAACAGGTTGGCCGCACCCGGCTCCAGCGGTAGGTAGCCCAGCTC
>NZ_FNVC01000025.1:0-75301 GCF_900108215.1 Billgrantia desiderata
AGCACTGTGGCAGACCATCAGACCTCCCAGGGTAAGACGCGCGACCTTCCTCCCATACACCCGCCGCATCTACTGCCGCCCCTTCCGGATAGCTATTGGGCTTCGAGTTTCTTGGCCCTCTCGCCCAGGTGGCGACAGCCTCGTATGCGATTTCTGTTCGTCGGGCCGGGAGTTTGCCTCCAACTTCCTTCAGATTCCGTCTCGCGACGGACACCCTTGCTGTTCGGCTAACGGTTCCCGCTATCAGGGTCCGTAGGGGACTTTCACCCCCAAGTCATTCCGAGGCACCACCCTCGGAAACAGCGCCCGTCGGGCGCTGCGCGCCATGCCTGGCGCACCAAAGAAAAAGGGCTTACCAAATGGTAAGCCCTTGATCTCAGTCAGCTTAGCTATGTCAGGCGTTCTGCCTAGGTGCGCCTCACTCCCACTCGATCGTCGCGGGCGGCTTGCTGCTGACGTCGTAGGTCACGCGGGAGACGCCGCGGATCTCGTTGATGATGCGGTTGGAGACTTTCTCCAGCAGCTCATACGGCAGGTGGGCCCAGCGTGCGGTCATGAAGTCGATGGTTTCCACGGCGCGCAGGGCGATGACCCACTCGTAGCGGCGGCCGTCGCCGACCACGCCGACGGATTTCACCGGCAGGAACACGGCGAAGGCCTGGCTGGTCTTGTGGTACCAGTCGGCGTTGTGCAGTTCCTCGATGAAGATGGCGTCGGCTTCGCGCAGGATGTCGGCGTACTCCTTCTTCACTTCGCCGAGAATGCGCACGCCCAGGCCCGGCCCCGGGAAGGGGTGGCGGTACACCATGTCGTAGGGCAGGCCGAGTTCCAGGCCGAGCTTGCGCACTTCGTCCTTGAACAGTTCGCGCAGCGGTTCGACCAGCTGCAGCTTCATGGTCTCGGGCAGGCCGCCGACGTTGTGGTGCGACTTGATCACGTGGGCCTTGCCGGTCTTGCTGGCGGCGGATTCGATCACGTCGGGATAGATGGTGCCCTGGGCCAGGAAGTCGACACCTTCGATCTTGCTGGCCTCTTCATCGAACACGTCGATGAAGGTGTTGCCGATGATCTTGCGCTTGGCTTCCGGGTCGTTCTCCCCTTTCAGCTTGGAGAGGAACAGTTCTTCGGCGTCCACGCGGATCACCTTCACGCCCATGTGGCGGGCGAAGGTTTCCATCACCTGGTCGCCTTCGTTCTTGCGCAGCAGGCCGTTGTCGACGAATACGCAGGTGAGCTGGTCGCCGATGGCCTTGTGCAGCAGTGCCGCCACCACCGAGGAGTCCACGCCGCCGGAGAGGCCGAGCAGCACGTGGCGGTCGCCCACCTGGTCGCGCACGCGGGCGATCTGATCTTCGATGATGCGGGCCGGGGTCCACAGCTTTTCGGAACCGCACACACCGACCACGAAGTGCTCGAGGATGCGCATGCCTTGCAGGGTGTGGGTCACCTCGGGGTGGAACTGCACGGCGTAGAAGCGCTTCTCGGGCCAGGTCATGGCGGCGATGGGGCAGCTGGGGGTGGAGGCGGTCACGGTGAACTGTTCAGGGGCGCGGGCCACCTTGTCGCCGTGGCTCATCCACACGTCGAGCAGCGCCTTGCCGTCGTGGTCCACGTGGTCCTTGATGTCGCGGAACAGGTCGTCGTCGCTGTCGATCTTGACCTGGGCGTAGCCGAACTCCTGCTTGTCGGAGCCTTCCACGGCGCCGCCGAGCTGCACCGCCATGGTCTGCATGCCGTAGCAGATGCCCAGCACCGGCAGGCCCATCTCGAACACGCACTCGGGCGCACGGGGCGAGCCGGAGGCCACGGTGGATTCCGGCCCGCCGGAGAGGATGATGCCGTTGGGGGCGTATTCGCGGATCTCTTCCTCGGTGATGTCGTAGGCACGCACTTCGGAGTACACGCCGATCTCGCGCACGCGGCGGGCGATCAACTGGGTGTACTGGGAGCCGAAGTCGAGGATGAGGATCTTGTGGGCGTGAATGTCGGTCATCTGGGCGTCTCTACTGGCAGCGTATGGCGGCGGGCCGGATGCAAAAAGCGTGCGGCGGGATGATACCCGCCGCGTTTGTCTCTTTCGAGCTGGCGGTTAACCGGCTCGGTAGTTCGGCGCTTCTTTGGTGATCTGTACGTCATGCACGTGCGATTCGGCGAAGCCGGCGCCGGTGATCTTCACGAACTCCGGCTTGGTGCGCATCTCCTGGATGCTGCGGCAGCCGGTGTAGCCCATGGAGGCACGCAGGCCGCCCATCAGCTGGTGCACGATGGCGCTCATCACGCCCTTGTAGGGCACGCGACCTTCGATGCCTTCCGGCACCAGCTTCTCGGCGCCGGCGTCCTTGTCCTGGAAGTAGCGGTCGGCGCTGCCCTGGCTCTGGGCCATGGCGCCCATCGAGCCCATGCCGCGGTAGGCCTTGTAGGTACGGCCCTGGAACAGCTCGACCTCGCCCGGGGCTTCCTCGGTGCCGGCCAGCAGGCCGCCCACCATGATCGCGCTGGCGCCGGCGGCAATCGCCTTGGCCAGGTCGCCGGAGTAGCGTACGCCGCCGTCGGCGATCAGCGGGATGTCGAACTCCTTGAGCGCTTCGGCCACGTTGGAAACCGCGGTGATCTGCGGCACGCCCACGCCGGCCACCACGCGGGTGGTGCAAATGGAGCCGGGGCCGATGCCCACCTTGACGCCGTCGGCGCCGGCTTCGGCCAGCGCACGGGCGGCGGCGGCGGTGGCGATGTTGCCGCCGATCACCTGGATCTGCGGGAAGTGCTCCTTGACCCAGGCCACGCGGTCGATCACGCCCTTGGAGTGGCCGTGGGCGGTATCGACGATGATCACGTCGACCCCGGCTTCCACCAGCGCGGCGACGCGGTCGGGGGTTTCCGGGCCGGTGCCCACGGCGGCGCCCACCAGCAGGCGGCCGTCGGCGTCCTTGGCGGCGTTGGGGAAGGTGCGCGCCTTCTCGATGTCCTGGAAGGTGACCAGGCCGCGCAGGTGGAAGGCGTCGTCCACCACCAGCATCTTCTCGACCCGGTGCTCCTGCATCTTGGCCTTGATCACGTCGAGGCCGGTGTTCTCGGCCACCGTCACCAGCCGCTCACGCGGGGTCATGATGTCGGAAACGCTGTCGCCGTGATTGGGCTGGAAGCGCATGTCGCGCTCGGTCACGATCCCCACCAGGGTTTCGCCCTCTACCACCGGGAAGCCGGAGAAGCCGTACTCCTGCGCCATGGCGAGCAGGTCTTCGAGCTTGGCCTTGGGCCCGACGGTGACCGGGTCCTTGACGATTACGCTCTCATGCTTCTTGACCTTGCGCACCTCGGCGGCCTGAGCGGTAACGCTCATGTTCTTGTGGATGATGCCGATGCCGCCTTCCTGGGCCATGGCGATGGCCAGGCGGGCTTCGGTCACGGTATCCATGGCGGCGGAGACGAGGGGGATGTTGAGGTAGAGGTCGCGAGTGAGGCGGGTCCGCAGGCTGACGTCCTTGGGCAGGACTTCCGAGTAGCCGGGTACGAGTAATACGTCGTCGAACGTAAGAGCTTCTTGGGCCATACGTAGCATAGTCGGCAACACCCAGTGCTGGTGGGGGAGTGGGGGAAAGTTAATCGACCATTATAGCGCTCGGGCCAAGGCACGGGCAATGCGAGTGCGGCCTTCGGCAGGCTGTCGCCCAGCCCTCATCGCCCCGCCCATCGCCCTTTCCTAATTACGCTTCGAAACAGTCCGACACCGACTCTGACTTACAGCGGCAAGAACGTGATCTAGGTTGAAAAGTGCACGACGGGTCCACTCAAGGAAAGGAGTGACGGAAGATGAACTGGGATCAGATCGAAGGCAAGTGGAAGGAAGTGAAAGGTAAGGCCCGCACCAGTTGGGGCGAGCTTACCGACGATGAGCTGGATCAAGTCGGCGGCAAGAAGGATGAACTGATCGGCAAGATCCAGAAGCGTTATGGCCTGGAACGCGAGGAAGCGGAACGCCAGGTCGACGACTGGGCACGGAACCTGTAACGGGTTCCCAGCGATGCAAACCATCCAAGGTCTAAGGACAGGTCAAGGAGAGTAAAAATGCAGAAGCGTGCACTGACTATTGCAGTAGCGGCCATCGCCGGTGGCCTCGCCTTCGGAACTCAGGCCGTTGCACAGGACGACCCGCAAGCGGCACAGGGCCTCTATTCCGCCAATGACATCATCGGTGCGGATGTCTATCACGCCGATGACCCCGACGAAGAAGTCGGTAACGTCGAGAACATCCTGCTGGATGACGACGGTCAGGTCAGCGCTCTGGTCGTGAACGCCGGCGGCCTGTGGGGCATGGGCGGCGACGACGTGGTGGTCGGTATCGAACACTTCACCATGGAAACCGAGCGCAACGACGACGGCATCTTCGATCAGGACGGTGTGACTCATCGCATTCTGGTCGACGCCACCGAGGACGAGCTCGAGAACTTCCCCGAGTATGACGAGCAGTGGTTCGGTGACGAACAGGATCGTCGGACCCAGGAGCGTGGCGACCAGGAAGGCGTGTGGCAGACCACCGGTACGACCGGCACCGGCGCCGTGGGCGACGATGGCGGCACGGCCTTCCGTGACGGCGAAGCCGACGGCGACACCGTGGGCGCCACCGATGGCGTGAACGACAACGGCGACGACGATGCCGAATACACCGACGAGGACGTCGTCGACGATTTCGATTGATACGTCGCTGCTCGATCACGTCTTGTTTGAACTGAAGTACCCCTCCCATGACGTTTCTTGCGCCGGGCTTGTCCCGGCGCTTTTTCGTGTACGTTCGTGTGCAGCTTCCCGGCCATGCCAACGCGGCGGCAGCATGCTAGCCTTGGTGGTTCATCCATTGGCTCAGGAAACGCCGGCTCATGCCCCCGCCCACCGATAGCGCCCTTTCCGTCAGCGAAGTGAACCGACGCGCTCGCGCGCTGCTCGAGCAGGGCATCGGCGAGGTGTGGGTCGAGGGTGAGCTTTCCGGGGTCTCGCGCCCGGCCTCGGGGCATGTCTACTTCACCCTCAAGGACAGCTCGGCCCAGCTGCGCTGCGCGCTGTTCCGCAACCGCGCCCGCTTCGTCGCCGCCCCCATGCGCGACGGCGACAGGGTGCGGGTACGCGGTCGGGTGTCGCTGTTCGAGCCCCGCGGAGACTATCAATTGATCGCCGAAGCGGTGCAGCAGGCCGGCGAAGGCGAGCTGCTGCTGGCCCTGGAGCGGCTCAAGCAGCGCTTGGCCGCCGAAGGGGTGTTCGCCAATGCCCGCCCTCTGCCCTGCCCGCCGCGGCACCTGCTGGTGCTGACCTCGCCCAGCGGCGCCGCCATCCGCGACGTGCTGGCGGTGCTCCAGGCGCGCTGGCCGCAGGCCAAGGTCACCTTGATTGCGGTGCCGGTACAGGGCCGCGAGGCAGCGCCGGCGCTGATCGCCGCTCTGGGGCTGCTCAATCGCCAGCAGGCGCTGGACCCGAACCGCGACGTGATTCTGATAACCCGTGGCGGCGGCAGCCTGGAGGATCTGTGGGCGTTCAACGACGAGCACCTGGCGCGGGCGATCTTCCACTCGCGCCTGCCGGTGATGTCGGCGGTGGGTCACGAGGTCGACACCACGCTCTCGGATCTGGCCGCCGACGTGCGCGCCCCCACCCCTTCCGCCGCCGCCGAGATGCTGGTGCCGGACCGCCGCGAGCTGAGGCGTCGCCTGGCCGGGCTGGAGCGCCAGCTAGTGCGCGGCATGCAGACGCGGCTGGAGCGGGAAGGCCAGCGCCTCGACCATCTGCGCGCCCGCCTGCGCCACCCCGGCGAGGTGCTTGGCCAGAAGCGGCGCACGCTGATCGAGCTGGATGCCCGCCTGCGGCGCGCGTTGCAGGTTCGCCTGGCCACCGAGCGCCGTCAGTTGGCCCATCTGCAACGACGGCTCAGCGCCTGCCACCCTCAGCGTGAGCTGGCACGCGCCGAGCAGCGCCTGGGCCGTGCCCAGGCACGGCTCGAGCAGGCCATGCAGCGGGAAGTGGCACGCCAGCGCGAGCGTCTGGTCGGCCTGGCGCGCCAGCTGCAGGCGGTCAGCCCGCTGGCGGTGCTGGGGCGCGGCTACGCCATTTTGCAGGACGAGCAGGGCCAGGTGGTGCGGCGGGCCGGCGATACCCAGCCCGGCCAAGCGCTGACCGCGCGGCTCGGCGAAGGACGCTTGCAGGTGGAAGTGAAGCGGCGCCTGGAGTGAAGAAAAGCGCTGACGAAAGAAGCTGACGAAAGCGCCCGACGCGGCAGGCGTCGGGCGCTCTATTTCAAGTATCGAAGTCAGGTATCGCGTTCAGCTAGCGAGGCCGGCTTCAGTCGGGCTTGAAGGTGCTCGGCTCCAGCTCGTGGCGGGCCAGCAGCTTGTAGAAGTCGGTGCGGTTGCGCCCGGCGATACGTGCCGCCTGGGTCACGTTGCCCTCGGTGATCTTGAGCACTTTGACCAGGTAGCTGCGCTCGAAGCCGGCGCGGGCGTCGTTGAAGGTCGGCAGCGCACTGTCTTCGGCGGCCAGCGCCTGGGCGACCAGCGCCTCGGGGATCATCGGCGAGCGGGTCAGCGCCACGCACTGCTCCACCACGTTGACCAACTGGCGCACGTTGCCGGGCCAGGCGCTGGCGGCCAGCAGATTGAGCGCCTCCGGCGAGAAGCCCTTGACGAACGGCTTGTGCCGCTCCGCCGCCTGGGCCACCAGATGGCGCGCCAGCAGCGGCACGTCCTCGGCGCGATCCTTGAGCGCCGGCAGCTTTAGGTTGACCACGTTGAGGCGATAGAAGAAGTCCTCGCGGAATTCGCCCTGATGCATCGCCTGGCTGAGGTCGCGGTGAGTGGCGGAGAGGATGCGCACGTTGACCGGGATCGACTGGGTCGAGCCGAGCGGCCGGATCTGGCGCTCCTGCAATGCGCGCAGCAGCTTGACCTGCAGCGGCAGCGGCATGTCGCCGATCTCGTCGAGAAACAGGGTGCCGCCCTCGGCGGCCTGGAACAGACCCTTGTGGTCGCTCACCGCGCCGGTGAAGGCTCCCTTGGCGTGGCCGAACAGCTCGCTCTCCAGCAGCTGTTCGGGCAGCGCGCCGCAGTTGATCGCCACGAACGGCTTGTTGGCCCGCTGGCTGGCGTCGTGAATGGCCCGCGCCAGCAGCTCCTTGCCCGAACCGGAAGGCCCGGTGATCAGTACGCTGACGTCGGAAGAGGCCACCATGCGCGCCTGCTCCAGCACCCGCTCCATCTCCGGGCTGCGGGTGATGATGCTGGCCCGCCAGGCGTCGGTCTCGTGGCTGCTGCCGGCCGGCGTGTGGGCCAATGCATCGTCGATGGCGCTGAACAGCTCGTCGCGGTCCACCGGTTTGGTCAGGAAGCTGAACACTCCCTGCTGGGTGGCGTTCACGGCGTCGGGAATGGAGCCGTGGGCGGTCAGGATGATCACCGGCAGGCCCGGCACCTCACGCTGGATCGCCTGGAACAGCGCCATGCCGTCCATCTCGTCCATGCGCAGGTCGGAGAGCACGATGTCGGGGCGCTCGGCTTCCAGCTTACGCAGCGCCTCGGGGCCGCTCTCCGCCGTGGTGACCCGATAGCCTCGGCTCTCCAGACGCATCCCCAGCAGACGCAACAGGCTAATGTCGTCATCGACCAGCAGAATGTGGGCAGCGGCGGCTTTCGCCGCCGAGGTGCGTGCCGCTGACCTGCGAGCCTCACTCTTACGTGTATCGGACAATCGAGCCGCTTCCATCACGTCTGTCTCCCTTATCGCCCCAAAAAGCGCTCAGGGCGATTGTTGTCTCAAGTTCATGTTCTGCTCGATGGCAGTGAGCGCCTCGAGCTTCTCGGAGAGCTCGGCATTCTCGCGTTGCAGGTTCGCCAGCTGCCCCCGGGCGTTGTCCCTGTGGCCGGCCAGCGAACGTCGACCTTCGAGCTCGTTGCGCCAGTAGCGCAGCAGCGGTTGCAGGTCTTCCGGTGCGGCACCCGTGTATTCCTGATAGATCGTTGCCGCCTCGCGCCACTCGCGCTCGCTGCCCCAGGCCAGGGCCACGGCACGCGCCAGCTCTCGTTCGGCCTCGCTTCTGCCCGCAGCGGCTTCGATATCCATCAGGGCCTGGCGACGCCACTCTCCATCGCCGCGTTGCGATGTCAGACCGAAGGCCACCCAGTTGTGCAGCAGGCAGGCCTCGTCGGCAAAGGTGGGCTCTGCGGTGCATGCCACCGTTTCCGGCGACTCTTCCGGTTCCGTGCCCAGCATGGCGTGTTCGGGCAGCAGTTCGCAGCCGCCCAGCAGGGCCGCCAGGCCGCCCATCGCGAACAGCTTTTTCACCTGCGTGGCTCTTACATGTGGCTCTCTATTACCGAAGGTTTCCATGCCCTTCATCGTTCCTCGCTCCTTGCGCTTATGCCCCTTACGAGGGACTCCGTTTTTTCTTCTGTCAGCGGGATTGCCTGACGCGGCAGGGTCAGGCGGAAACATACGTCGAACTCCCTGTCCTCGACCAGCGCCAGACCGCCGCTCTGGATGCGCGCGCAATCTGCCGCCACCGAGAGCCCGATCCCGGAGCCCTTGAGCGGCCCCTTGCGCCGTGAGCGGCCTTGATAGAAAGGCTCGAACAGCAGCGGCCGGTCCTGCTCGGAAATCGGCTCGCCGGTATTGGCCACGTCGAGGAACAGGTGGTCGCGCCCGGCGTGGGCACGAATCATCAGGTCGCCGCCATCCTCGCCATAGGCGATGGCGTTGGAGACCAGGTTGTCGAGAATGCGGCCCACGGCGGTGCGGTCCACCACCCACTCCATGGGGCCATCGAAGGCGGTCACCCGCATGCCCTTGTGCTCCAGTGCCAGGCGGTGCTTGGCCAGAACGGTCTTGACCAATGTAGCCAGATCCACCCGTTCGAGGGTGACGCGCTGGTTGTGCTGCAGCAGGTTGTAGTCGAGCAGCTGCTCGATCAGCCGCTGCAGCTCGCTGCCGCTGGCATCGATCAGCGTCAGGATCTCGCGCTGGCGGGGCGTCATCTCACCCGCCACGCCGTCGGCCAGCAGCGCCGAGCCTTCGCGCACGCTGGCCAGCGGTGTCTTGAGCTCATGAGACATGTGGCGCAGGAACTGCTGCTTCTGCGCTTCGAGATCGCTGAGCCGGGTCGACAGCCAGTCGAGCCGGTCGCCGAGCTGAACCAGTTCGGCCGGGCCCTGGATGGTGTCGCGGTCGTTGGTTTCCACGCCGCTGCCGATACTGAGAATGCGCCGCTCGAGCTGGCGCACCGGACGGATGATCAGCCAGCTGAACAGCAGGATGAGCAGCAGGCTGGCGGATACCAGCGCCGTGGTCTGCAGCCACAGGCGCGACTGCACCGCCTCGGCCCGGGCGCTGATCATCTCGATGCTGGCATCGATCTGCTGGCTGGTGGCACGCCGCATCGCCTCGGTGTGCTCGGCAAAGGGCACGAACAGCGCCAGCCATACCTCCAGCGCCTCGGGTTCCAGTTCGGGCAGCTGAGAGAGCAGCAGCAGCTGTTCTTCCAGCGCCAGCACGTCGGGGTCGCCGGGCAGGAAGCGACGCTGCTGGGCCAGCAGTTCGGTGAATTCGGCGTGGCGCTCGGCGTAGAGTTCGAGCAGGCTCTCCTGCTCCAGTACCGCATACTGGCGGGCACTACGCTCCATTTCCACGGCGAGGTTGCTCAGCACGCGGGCACGACGACTCTCTTCGACGGCCTGACGAGCGCTTACGTCGGCCAGATGAGAGAGTTCGGAAAGTGCCTGTCCGGCCTGGTACATCAGCACTCCCAGCGGCAGCATCACCACCAGGAATGCCAGCAGCACGAGCTGCAGCAATGAGCGAGGACGCCAGCGACGCGAGACCCGTTTGGTCATGACCAATGTTCTATTCAGGAGAGGGTAAGAAACCACCATGGTACGTTCCTGAAGAGGATAACAGAGTTACGCGCCCGACTTCCGCCCCGTTCCAGATCACTGCGAAAAAAAAGAGGCCGGCAGGTGCCGGCCCAAGTACGCAGGGAACTGAAGGGGTTGAAAATATGGGCATCGTTCGCCTGGTCGAGCCATGTCCCACACTTTCAGCGGGCCCGAGGGCCCCGAAGCCCCGCACCGGCCTTTGCCACCAGGAGCTGCCGGGTTGGGCGAGCGGTAAGCCGCTCTGCTTCGTTCCTTGGCGTCACCGCCGCAAGAAACTCGCCGACGCTGACCCGAAATTCGATCCCCCGAAGGGGATGAGGCATCCATGCCGGGGCATCCTTGCCCTTCTGGTACCTTTCCTTGCCTGTCGGCGGTACCCGTCTCATCGCAACCTAAGTTACACATCGCGGAGCGAACGCCGAACGTCTCGATGCCCGGGTAGCACAGGGCATGGGGGGGTGGTGGTTCCCCGAGCCTCTCGACGATCCGAAGTGATTCGAGCCGTTTGAATCACTTCTTCGTTGCTCACCCTAAGTATTGCCAGTAACGTGCCAAGAAACTCGATACTTCATATTTTTCAGAAGGTTAAACTTAATAAAAAGTTGGCACGCCAGCGCACGGTGGGAAAAACAGGGAAGAAAGGGGCCGTCAGGCTTGTTTTCGTCACCGTTTGGCGACGCCAATTCTCAAAGCGCTACAAGAGGCCTTGAAAAGCAAAGGGTTAGGATGTTGCTTTTTCGAGACAAGCTTTGGGATGCCGTTGCCTCAGAGCGACAGCCGCCGCCGGGAACGCCAATTCCGGGCGGCGGCAGGGGTCTGCAGGACGCAAACGGGAGTTTGCCGACAGCCTCACGCCAACGGCTTGACGAGAATCTTCGACTTGCGCGCGTGGTTGTAGGTATCGCGCTTGAGCGGCGGCAGCGACTCGATGTCCGAGGGCCTGAAGCCGTGCTCGACGAACCAGTGGGCGGTGTGCGTAGTGAGCACGAACAACGACGCCAGCCCCAGCCGGCGTGCCCGCCGCTCGATACCCGACAGCAGCAGCGAGCCGCGCGCACCGCCGCGGTAGCCGACATGGATCGCCAGGCAAGCCAGCTCGCCCATGTCGGCCTCGGCGAAGCGGTGCAGCGCCGCGCAGCCGATGATCATGCCGTCGCGCTCGATCACCAGGTAGTCGTCGATCTCGTGCTCGAGGCGCTCCCGCGAACGCGGCACCAGCATGCCCCGCCGCTCCAGCGGCTCGAGCAGCTCCAGCAGGCCGCCGATGTCGCCAAGCTCCGCCGGACGCAACTGCTCGTAGCGGTGCCGGGTGATCATGGTGCCCACCCCGTCACGGGTGAACAGCTCGCCGAGCAGGGCGTCGTGGTCGTGCCACGACAGCAGGTGCGTACGTGCCACGCCGTGGCGTGCCGCGGCGCAGGCGGCGGCGATATGGCGCGCCTGCTCGCTGCCGGGCTCGGCCTGGCTCAACAGCGGCTCGGCCTCGTCGGGGCTGAGCTGACGCTGCAGGGCGCCGTTCTCGTCGTAGAGCCCGGGCTCCTCGCCCATCAGGATCAGCTTGTCGGCGGCCAGCGCCATGGCCGCGTGCTGGGCCACCTCGGCGGCGTCCAGATCGAACACCTCGCCGGTGCTGGAGAAGCCCAGCGGCGGCAGCAGCACCAGCGAGCCGCGGTCGAGCAGCCCCTGCACCGCCGAGACCCGCACCCGGCGCACCTCGCCGCTGTGGTCGTAGTCGATGCCTTCGCGCACGCCCAGCGGCTTGGCCATCACCAGGTTGCCCGAGACCGCGGTGAGCTCGACCCCGTGCAGCGGCGTATTGGGCAGGCCCAGCGAGAACCGCGCCTCCAGCCACAGCCGCTGCTCGGCGGCGACCCGTTCGACACAGGCCATGATCGCCTCGTCGGCGACCCAGCGTCCGTTGTGGCGCCGCGGCACGATGCCCGCTTCGTTCAGCGCCTGCTCCACCTGGGGCCGAATGCCGAACACCACCACCAGCCGCACCCCGAGGGTGTGCAGCAGCGCCAGATCCTGGATCAACTGCTCGCCTCGGCCTCGCGCCATGGCCTCGCCCTCGATCAGGATCACGAAGGTTCGGCCCCGATGCGCATTGATATAGGGGGAGGAATTGCGGAACCAGTCGACGAAGGGGAAACGAGTGTCCAAGGCCGCTCTCCGGCAGCAGGTGAAAAGAGGGGTGTATCGTCTTTGACTATATCAGAGCGACGAAAACGGCGGCACCACTGCGGTGCCGCCGTCTTAGGGACCTTACCGCATCCGGATTTAGCCGAAAATACCCTTGAACATGAAGAAGAACATGATCGCCAGGCCGGCCCCGGCCGGCAGGGTGATCAGCCACGACATCACGATGGTGCCGATCACGCGCAGGTTGAGCGCCGCCATGCCGCGGGCCAGCCCCACGCCGAGTACCGCCCCGACCAGCGTATGGGTGGTGGAGATCGGCAGCCCCGTGCCCGAGGCCAGCACCACGGTGGTAGCGGCGGCCAGGGTGGCGGCAAAGCCACGGCTGGGGGTCAGCTCGGTGATGCCGGTGCCCACGGTGGCGATCACCTTGTGGCCGTAGGTGACCAGCCCCGCCACGATGCCGCCGCCACCGAGAATGAGCACCCACCAGGGCACCAGCGCGGCGGTGTCGATCACGCCGTCGCTGCGTACCACGCTGATCACCGCCGCCAGCGGGCCGACGGCGTTGGCCACGTCGTTGGAGCCGTGAGCGAAGGCCATGGCGCAGGCGGTGAAGATCATCAGCACGCCGAACACACGCTCGACGCTGCCGTAGCCGAACTGGTCGCCGCTGCGCCGCTCGTGCTTGACGCGGTTCTCCATGACGATGCCGATGCCCATGATGCCGATACCCAGCAGCACCGAGAGCATGAAGCTCTGGCCGAAAGTGAAATCGAGCCCCACGTGGGTCAGGCCCTTGGTCAGGGTGACCATGGAGACGATGAAGCCGACCAGGAAGATGTAGAACGGCACGGTGCGCTTGGCCGCGGCGAAGGGGTCCTTGGCCTCGAAGATCAGGTGCTGCACCGACTTGAACAGCAGGAAGGAGATGGCGCCCGCCAGCAGCGGCGAGACGACCCAGCTCGAGGCGATGGTACCGACCCGGTTCCAGGCCACGGCCTCCATGCCCAGCCCCACCGCGCCGAAGCCGACGATGGCACCGACGATGGAGTGGGTGGTGGAGACCGGCCAGCCCTTGGCCGAGGCGATCAGCAGCCACAGGGCGGCGGCCAGCAGCGCCGAGAGCATGCCGTAGACGAGCAGCTCCGGGTTGGCCTGCAGCAGTACCGGGTCGACGATGCCGCCGCGAATGGTCGCGGTGACCTCGCCGCCGGCCAGCCAGGCGCCGAGGAATTCGAAGATGACGGCGATGACGATCGCCTGGCGGATGGTGATGGCCTTGGAGCCCACCGAGGTGCCCATGGCGTTGGCGACGTCGTTGGCGCCGACGCCCCAGGCCATGAAGAAGCCGAAGAGGCAGGCCAGGATGATGAAGATTTCACCGTGCTGCGCAATGATCGACATAGGGGTTGGTTCCTATGTGGCTGTCGGGTTAGGGGCACACCGTGCCGGGATCGCCGGGCGGTGTCCTACCGGGCAGTGAGAATCTGCAGGCGGCTGCCGACGCGTTCGGCACGGTCGGAGAGCTCCCCGACCCAATCGATGATCTTGTAGAGAAAGACCACATCCACCGGCTTGAGCCGATCCTCGAGATCGAACAGCAACCGGCGAATGGAGATCTGCTGGTTGTCGGCCTGCTGCTCGAGAATGTGCAGCTCGCGGATCATGTTGAGCATCACGTCGGAAGCATGGCGGCCGAAGCCCGACTCGAGCAGATCCTGGAGCTCCTCGAGGGCCTGGCGTGCCTGAGCGACGCAGGCGACCGCCGTTTGCATGTAGTCGCGCATGGGCTGGGCCAGCTCGGCGGGCACCTGCATGCGGCGCCCCAGCATGATGCCGGTGATGTCACGCACCTTGTTGGCGATCTTGTCCTGTACGGTGATCAGATCGAGCAGATCGGTGCGGGAAACGGGCAGGAACATGGTGTTGGGCAGGTTGAGCCGCAGCTCGGTCTTGAGGCGGTCGGCCTCGTGCTCCAGCTCGGTGATGGTCTCGCGAATCTTGGCGGCCTCTTCCCAATCGCCCGCGAGCGAGGCCTCGAAGAACGGCAGCAACTGGTCGGCACACTCGTTGGCCTTGCCGATATGAGCCAGAAGAGGCTGGAACGGCGAGCGGCCGAACATCGCCGAAAACGGGTTGGGTTTGACCATGACGTAGGATGCGCTTGTGAAATGGCGGCGCCAGTATAAAGAATGGCACCCTGTCACGTCATGGAAATATTTCCGACACACGATATGCCCGCCGCACCCGGGCCACGCCTGGAAACGAAGAGCAGTCACACGACGAGCAGGAAACCGCATGAGTCACGAGATCGAGATGAAGCTGGCGCTGGGCGAGACGGGGCCCGAGCGGCTGCTTGCGCACCCGCTGCTGCGCAACGGCGTGGACGCCGCCCAGCGGCTGGCCAACACCTACTACGATACCCCTCGGGGCGAGCTGGAAGCGGCGCGCGTGGCGCTGCGCCTGCGCCGACGCAACGACAGCTGGGTGCAGACCCTGAAGACCAGCGGCGAAGGCAGCGGCGGGTTCAGCCGTCGCCGGGAGTGGGAGTGGCCGGTGGCGGGAGACGCGCTCGATGTCGTCGGGCTGGCCGGTCTGCCGCCCTTCGCCGAGCTGGGCGGCGATATCCTGGAGCGGCTCGAGCCGCGCTTCACCACCGACTTCGAGCGCCGCCTGTGGCGCCTGGAGCTGGCCGAGGCCACCATCGAGGTGGCGCTGGACCAGGGCGAGATCCGCGCCGCCGGGCGGCGGGTGCCGATCCGTGAGCTGGAACTGGAGCTCAAGGACGGCGACCCTCAGGCGCTGTGGGGCCTGGCGCAGGCCCTGGCCGAGAGCGTGCCGCTGCGCCCCGCCGATGCCAGCAAGGCCGTGCGTGGCAGCGCGCTGCTGTCGGGTCGCTGGACGCTGCCGGCCGGCACGCAGCCCGGCGAACGGCTGCATCGCGCCCTGCTGGCATTGGACGCCTACGACGACACCGGCGAGGATGAGTGGAAGCAGAGGGCCAGAGAGGCGTTCCAGGCGCTGGCCGACGCCGGCGAGAGCGAGGCCGGGCAGCTGGCCACCCTGCTGGAGCGCCCCGCCTGGCTAGAGCGGGACTTCGGTCGCGTGGCGCTGCGGTTGGCGCACCGGCTGGCGGCCTGACAACCGCGCACGGGCCGCGACGACTGGATCGGCACACACAGGAATGCCGTGAAAGAAAAAGGGAGAGTGAACAGGGAGAGAGCGCATGAGCGAACCGTTTCGGCCGGCCGGCGAAGGCGTGCGAACGCGTCTGTTTCAGATCATCTTCGAATCGGACACGCCGCTGGCCAAGGGTTTCGATATCGTCCTGATCGCGATGATCCTGACCAGCGTACTGGTGGTGATGCTCGATACCGTCGAGCGATTCGGCGCAGCATATGGCGAGCTCTTCTACTGGCTGGAGTGGGGCTTCACGCTCATCTTCACCATCGAGCTGCTGGTGCGCATCTACATCCTCGACAAGCCGCAGCGCTACCTGCGCAGCTTCTACGGCATCATCGATGTGGTGGCCATCCTGCCGACCTGGCTGATGCTACTGATTCCAGGCACCCAGACCCTGGTGCTCGTGCGCCTGCTGCGCGTGCTGCGTATCTTCCGCGTGCTGCGTCTGATGCAGTTCGTCGGCGAAGGGCGCCTGCTGGTGGAAGCGCTGAAGAACAGCGTGCACCAGATCTTCCTGTTCCTGTTCACCGTCTTGCTGCTGGTCACCCTGTTCGCCGCGCTCGTCTACATGATCGAGCCCGACGAGGCCGGCTTCACCAGCATCCCCATGTCGATCTACTGGGCCATCGTTACCCTGACCACGGTGGGTTACGGCGACATCGTGCCGGTGACCCCGCTCGGCCAGGCGATCTCCACCCTGGTGATGCTGATCGGCTACTCGATCATCGCCGTACCCACCGGGGTGTTCTCCGCCGAGGTGATCCGCTCGATCCGCGCCGACCGTTACTCCGACCAGGCCTGCCCCGGCTGCGGCCACGACCGCCACGAGAAACGCGCGCGCTACTGCCTCAAGTGCGGCACCTGGCTGGACGAGGAAACGCCCGATCCCAACCGGGTGCCGGAGACATGATGGCTCGCGTCGCCGACGCTCAATCGCCGAACGGCGTCAGGTCGCCGCGGCCTTCGCGCAGGATGGTGGGCGGCAGTTCGCGCAGGTCGATCACGCTGGTGGGCTCGAGATGGCAGGCGCCGCCGTCGATGATCAGGTCGAGCTGGTTGATGTAGCGGTCGCGGATCTCCTCCGGATCGGTCATCGGCAGCTCCTCGCCCACCGGGATCAGCGTCACGCTCATCAGCGGCTCGCCCAGGGCCTCCAGCAGCGCATGGGTGATGCGGTGGTCGGGCACGCGCACGCCGATGGAGCGTCGCTTGGGGTGCAGCAGCAGTCGCGGCACCTCGGAGGTGGCGTTGAGAATGAAGGTATAGGCCCCCGGGGTGTTGGCCTTGAGTAGACGGAACACGCTGTTGTCGACCTTGGCGTAGGTGCCGATGTCGGAAAGGTCGGAGCACACCAGGGTGAAGTTGTGCTTGTCGTCCAGCGAGCGCAGCCGCTTGATCCTCTCGATCGCCTTCTTGTCGCCCAGGTGGCAGCCCAGGGCGTAACCGGAGTCGGTGGGATAGGCGATCACCCCACCCTGGCGAACGATCTGCACCGCCTGGTCGATCAGGCGCTTCTGCGGATTTTCGGGGTGGATCTGAAAGAACTGGCTCATGTCGATTCCCTGCTGTGGTCGGTTCTTGCTGCCCACTATAGCGCGCCGACGGTCGGCTCGTCGCAGTTCGCAATGAAGCTGGCCAGCCGCGGATGCGTCCATACCGGCGGCACGGCGGTGCGCGGCACCGGGCTCATGCTGCCCGGTGCCAGATGCCCACCGGGAAAATGGAAGTCGCTGCCCAGCGAGGCGTAGAGCTCCCGCTCGGCCAGCTGGCGGGCCAGATCGCGGGTAACGTCGGCATTCTGAAAACCGCTGATCAGCTCCGCCGCCTGCCCGCCCGCCGCGGCAAAGTCGTCGAGCAGCTGGCCGCGCTTGCGCCGGGTCAGCCCGTAGCGCAACGGATGCGCCAGCACCGCCACGCCGTTCGCGGCCACCACCCAGCCCACCACATCGGCCAAGGCCGGCCAGTGCGTCTTGACGTCACCCGCCTTGCCGCTGCCCAGATGCTTGCGAAAGGCCGTGGCCACATCGGGCACCAGGCCCGCCGCCACCAGCGCACGGGCGAAGTCGGGTCGCCCCAGCGGACGGTGGGGGCCGGCCTGCTCGCGGGCACGCGCCAGGGCGTTGTCGAGCCCCAGCTTCTCCATGCGCTCGGCGATGACCGCCGCACGGGCCTCGCGGGCCTCGGCCTGGGCGTCGAGCCCTGCGGCCAGCGCACCGTGGGCGCCTTGGGGCAGCAGCGCCACCACGTGAATGCCGATGCCCTGCCAGCGGGTGGAGAGTTCGGCTGCCGGCAGCAGACACACGCCGAGGTGCTTGGCCGCTGCGGCAGCCTCGCTCACCCCGGCCACGGTGTCGTGATCGGTCAGCGCCATCAGCGTGACGCCCCGCGACGCGCACAGGGCGACCACGTCGGCGGGGGCCAGGGCGCCGTCCGAGGCGGTGGAGTGCATGTGCAGGTCGACCCCGAGCGGGCCGGGATCGCCGGCAAAATGCTCGGGCAGGTGGGGCATTGGCATGACGCAGGCAGGCAACTTTGTCAAAATGATGGCCCATGGTGCGCGTCCGACGACGGTCGGTCAACGCACGGTTGGAGTCCGCGGTGATACCGCTCGACCGAGGAAACGCTGCGATGCTGTACGCAATCATCAGTGAAGACGTGAAGAACAGCCTGGAGCGACGCCTGGCTGCCCGCCCCGACCACCTGGCCCGGCTGGAAAAGCTGCGCGACGAGGGCCGCCTGGTGCTGGTCGGTCCGCATCCCGCCGTGGACGCCGAGGACCCCGGCGAAGCCGGTTTCACCGGCAGCCTGGTGGTGGCCGAGTTCGACAGCCTCGAGAGCGCCAAGGCCTGGGCCGACGCCGACCCCTACGTGATTGCCGGGGTCTACGCCAAGGTGACCGTCAAGCCATTCAAGAAGGTGCTCCCCTAACCCGCCCTCGACCTGCCGGTTATCCACAGAGACTTTGCTCACAGCTTCTGTGGATAACGCTGTTGAAACGCCGCGGATGGCTCGCCGGATACGCCATGCCACGCCGCCGCGGCGACAACGGTCAATTTTTGAGCAGCCCTGTTCGTGTAGAGTTCGTGCTTTCGTTCCGAGACCCGCGCTGGAGAAGTCCGTGTCCCTGCCCCATGCCTCGCTGCCGCCGCTGGCCGCGCTCGAGCCTGCCAGCCTCGACTGGCAGCACGACGAGAACGGCGAGAGCACCCCGCTCTCGATCTGCTTCGACGACGTCTACTTCTCGCGCCACGACGGCCGGGCGGAGACCGAGCATGTCTTCATTCAGGGTAACGACCTGCCGCAGCGCCTGGCCGCCTGGCGGGAGAAGCGCCCCTTCACCATCGGCGAGACCGGCTTCGGCACCGGGCTCAACATGCTCTGCGCCTGGGCCTGCTTCGACGCCCACGCCCCGGCCGGCGCTCGCCTGCACCTGGTTTCCACCGAGCGCTTTCCGCTGCGCCGCGACGACCTGGCCCGGGCACTGGCGGCCTGGCCGGACCTGGCGGAACGCGCCGAGCGGCTGATACGCCAGTGGCCCGAGCCGGTGGCCGGCGTGCACCGGCTGTGGCTCGACGAGCGGGTGACGCTGGACCTGCACTTCGGCGATGCCAGCGAGCGCCTGACCCTGCTCGAAGGCCAAGTGGACGCCTGGTTCCTGGACGGCTTCGCCCCGGCCAAGAACCCGGAGATGTGGCGCCCGGAGCTGTTCGCCGCCATGGCCGCCCGCTCACGCCCGGGGGCGAGCTTCGCCACCTTCACCTGTGCCGGAACGGTCAAGCGCGCCCTGGCCGCCGCCGGTTTCGCCTGGCGCAAGGTGCCCGGCTACGGCCGCAAGCGCGAGATGCTCGCCGGTGAGATCGCCGCACCGACCGCCGACGAGCGTCGTGCCCACACGCCCTGGTTCAGCCCGCCGCCGGCACGCCCGCCGCGCCACGTGGCGGTGATCGGCGCCGGCATTGCCGGGGCCAGCACCGCTGCCGCCCTGGCCCGGCGTGGCATCGAGGTCACTCTGATCGACCGCTTCGACCGCGCCGAGCTGGGCACCACGCACCTGCAGGGGGCGCTCTACGTCAAGCTCGCGGTGGAGACCAATCTGCAGAGTCGCACCTACCTCGCCGGCCTGCTGCACAGCCGCCGCTGGCTGGCCGAGCTCGACCCGGAACAAGCCCTATGGCAACCCAGCGGCGTGCTGCAGCTGGCGCTGAATGAAAAGGAGCGCACGCGTCAGGCGCGCTTCCTGGCCAATCACCCGCTACCGACCAGCGTGGTGCGCGGGCTCGACGCCGAGGCGGCCAGCGCCGTGGCCGGCATCCGCCTCGACGCACCGGCACTGGACTACCCCGACGCCGCCTGGGTCAGGCCGCTGGAGCTGTGCGTGAGGCTGGCGGCCACGCCCGGTGTCGTCTTCCGGCGTGGTGAAGTGACCGGGCTGGCCGGCAACGTGAGCGGCTGGACCCTGACCCTGGCCGACGGCGAGCGTATCGCCGCCGATCAGGTAGTGATCGCCGCCGCCAGCGAGGCGGTCCGGTTCGCCCAGAGTTCGGCGTTGCCACTGCAGCCGGTGCGCGGCCAGGTCAGCCAGCTGGCACTGCCCGAAGGCGCCCCGGCGCTGGGGCGGGTGGTGTGTGCCGGCGGCTACGTACCGCCAGCAGCGGATGGCGTGCTCAACTTCGGCGCCACCTTCGGCCCCGGCGAGACCGACATGAGCGAGCGCGAGGCCGACCACGCCGCCAACCTGGCGGAGCTCGAGCGGGGGCTGCCGCACTTCGTGGCGGCGCTGCGCGATGCCGGCGCCGAGCTCTCGCCCGAGCGGCTCACCGGCCGTGTGGGCGTGCGCGCGGCCAGCCCCGACAAGTCGCCCTACTGCGGCCCGTTGCCCGACACCGAGGCCTGGCGCGAGGATTACGCCACCCTGGCCAAGGACGCCACCCGCGTGCCCGACGTACCCGGCCGCCACCACTCGGGGCTGTGGATCAGTGCCGCTCATGGCTCCCGCGGCATGGCCAGCGCCCCGCTGTGCGCCGAGCTGCTCGCCTCGCGCATGTGCGACGAACCGCTGCCGCTGGAGTGGCCGCTGGTGGATCACCTGCACCCGGGGCGACGGATCATCCGCGATCTGGTTCAGGGCAAGTAGCCTCCCGTCGCCAGGCCAGGCGCAAGCCTACTTGGACACCAACAGCGGCTGCCGGCGGCTGACGAAGTTCGGCCCCGGCCGCCCCAGGTGGTAGCCCTGGCCGAAGTCGATGCCCAGCCCCTCGACGGCGGCCAGCACCTCTTCGTCCTCGATGAACTCGGCGATGGTGCTCACGCCGAGGCTCTGGGCCAGGGTCACGATGCTCTTGACGAAGGCCATGTACTTCTCGTCGCTGAGCATGTTGCGGATGAATTCGCCCTCGATCTTGATCACGTCGATGGGGAACTGCTTGAGGTAGCGGAACGAGGAGTAGCCCGAGCCGAAGTCGTCGATGGCGAAGTTGAAACCCTCCATCTTGAGGTCGAGCACGAACTTCTCCAGCAGCTTGAGGTTGCTCACCGTCTCGCGCTCGGTGAGCTCGAAGACGATGCGCTCCGGCAGGATGCCGTAATCGATGGCCAACTGATGGATGCGCCCGATGAACTCGCCGATGATCAGCGACTTGGGCGACAGATTGATGAACAGCATGCCCTCGTAGCCCTGCTCGCGGACCTGGGCGAAGGCCTTCTCGATCAGTTGGTAGTCCATCTTGTGGATCACGCCGATGCTCTCGGCGATGTCGATGAACTCGCCGGCCGGCACCAGACGGTCGTCGAGCTGGATGCGCATCAGCAGCTCGTGGATGTTGACCTCGCCGGTGCGCACGTCGGCGATGGGCTGGAAGTAGGGCACGATGCGCTGCTCCTCCAGCGCGCTGAGCACCATCTGGTTCTTCTCGCCCACCTCCTTGAACACCGCCGCCACCTCCTCCTGCTCCGGCAGGGCCACGCAGTTCTTACCCTTGCGCTTGGCCTTGTACATCATGTTGTCGGCCATCAGGAAGAGGTCGTGGGGGTTGCCGGCGTGGTTGGGGTAGCAGGCGATGCCGATCGAGGTGGTGGCCCGCACCGTGCTGCCATCGGGGGCGGTGAGCACCTGCCTGGAGAGGTTGCTGGCGATGCGCAGCGCCACCGAGTAGGCCTGCTCCTCCTCGGTCTGCGGCAGGATCACGGTGAACTCGTCGCCGCCATAGCGGGCCAGGAAGTCGCCCGGGCGTATGGAGTGGGCGAGGGTGTCGGCCACGGCGTGCAGGAACTGGTCGCCGAAGGCGTGGCCGTGACGGTCGTTGACCGTCTTGAAGTTGTCCAGATCGAGCATCAGCAGGCTGAAGTGGTCCTGGTGACGTGTCGCCCGGCCCACCTCGTAGGTCAGCATGTCCTTGAAGATGCGCTGGTTGTGCAAATTGGTGAGCGGATCGCGGGTGGCGTAGAACTCCAGGTCCTGGGTGTACTTGTAGATCGCCTTGACCGAGCCCACCAGATTGAGCAGCGTCGAGAGGATGCCGTCGATGACGATGTGGCGAATCGGGTCCTGGGCCAGATCCGACTGCACGCCGATGCCGACGATGCCGCCGATCTTGGGCGCCTCGAGCAGCAGCGACTTGGTCTGCAGGCGGATGTCCTCCGGCGTGAGATCGGCCAGCGCCTCGTTTTCTCCCGAGCTCACCACCGTGTGATGGGAGACCTTGAGGATGATGCAAGCGGGCTGCCCTTCGTGTTTGCGCTCGAGCAGTTGGGTCAACAGCGCTTCGAAGGTCGCCCGGGTCTCCGGCGCCACCTCGCGGTACCAGAACACCTCCAGCTCGTAGCCCTCGTCCTCCACCTGGAAGATGGTCACCAGGGTGTGCGCCTGAATGATGGTATTGATGTCGGCCAGCAGCTCCTTGATGAACTCGCGCCAGTCGCGGACCACCTCGGAGGTGATGATGAACTTGCTCAGCAGGCGGATCTCGAATTCGAGGATGTCCTTGTCCACCGCCACGTTGCGCAGCCGGCCCACCAGGGCATTCACTTGCTGCATGGCATCGTTGAGCTCCTGAAAGCCCACGTCGCTATCGCCGAGGTTGAGGTTGCGGAAGTCGGCCACGGAGTTGACCGCCGCCAGACGCTGGCGGAACTGCCGCAGGGTGGCCTCGATACGCTCGGCGAACAGCTTCGAGATGCCCAGCGCCAGCATCAGGACCATCAGCGCGGCGACGATGAACATGGCCAGGTAGTTGAAGCGCATTACGCGACTGATCGGCGCCAGGTCATGCTGAATGTCGATCACGCCGAGCACCTCGCCGGCCGCCGCGTACTGCTGACAGGCCAGGCACTCGGCGCGGGCCACCAGCGGCATGATGCGCCGCACGGTGCCGTTCTCGCGCCAGACCCGCTCGCCCCCGGCGGCCAGCGCCGCATGAATGACGACGTCCATCTCCGGCTGATCGATGTCGCCGTGGCGCTGCGTGACCCCTTCGCCCCAGTAGAACGTGAAGCGATAGCCGGAGGCTTCGTGAGCCAACCGGGTCTCCTCGATGAAGGTTTCCATCTGCTCCCGGTTCCAGCCCTGACGCAACACCTGCTGCATGGCGCTATAGCTCTGCCTGGCCAGGGTTTCCGAGGTCTGCTCTGCCTGGCGCGTCAGAATGTTCTCATACAGCAGCGAGGAGGCCAGCGTGACCCCGATGAAGACGGTCAGTGAGGCGGAGAGAATCGCCACCAGCACAAACCCTTGCAGGGTCTTGAGGCAGGTGAACAGGGAACGAACCTGGGTCAGCATCTCGATCTCTATGAACAGGACAGACGGTGCCGAGCCTCGCTCCTGAGTCGCCGGCGAATACGAACGAATAGAGGGGTATTTTCTGCATATTAGGCGTCGTGAAGTTTGACTTGGGTCAACCTTCTCCGAGGTCCCGTCATGGCGATGGTCGAACCCGCCCTGTCTCCCGTCGGTAGCTGCGCCAGCAAAAGGCCCGCCAATTATGGCGGGCCAGTTCGGTCGAGCGGCGTCGCTGCGGAGCGTCTGGGCTTGGCTAGCCTTCCTCCTCATCGTCGGCCAGGTCGCGACCGAAGGCGCGCCACTGGGCCAGCGTCATCACCTCGGTGGTCTCGGTCTGCAGGTCGTGGGCGATGAGCAGCTCGCCGCGCTCCAGCTGGCGCTTGAGCTCGGCGACCCAGCCGCGCATGCCCTCGCCGGTGTCGGTGGTGTCGTAGCCCTGGCGGGTGACGAAGGCCTCCAGCAGGGCATCGAGGGTCTCCCCCGGCAGCATGCGGTAGGGCACTTCGATGAAGCGGCCGCTCATGACGGCTCCCCTTCACTGTCCGACGCTCCCTCACCGCGCTCCCAGGCCGCCAGCCGTTCGAGGAAGGCGGCCTCGTCGAGTACCTCGACACCGAGCTCCTGCGCCTTGGCCAGCTTGCTGCCGGCGGCCTCGCCGGCCACCACGCCGGTGGTCTTCTTGGAGACGCTGCCGGCCACCTTGGCCCCCAGCGCCTGCAGGCGCTCCTTGCCTTCGTCGCGGGTCATGCTCTCCAGGCTACCGGTGAGTACCCAGGTCTGCCCCGCCAGCGGCTGGGGCCGCTCGCCGATGGTTTCCTCGGCCCAGCTCACGCCCTGCTCGCGCAGGGCCTCGATGGTCTCGCGGTTGTGCTCCTGGCGGAAGAAGGTGTACACGTGGGCGGCCACCACCGGGCCGACGTCCTCCACCGCTTCGAGATCGGCCTGCTCGGCGGCCATCAGCGCATCCAGGGTGCCGAAGTGGCGCGCCAGGTTGGCCGCCGTGGCCTCGCCCACCTCGCGGATGCCGAGGGCGAAGATGAAGCGCGGCAGGGTGGTGCTCTTGGCCTTCTCCAGCGCCGCCACCAGCTTCTCGGAGGATTTCCGGGCCATGCGCGGCAGGCTGGCCAGGCGCTCGGCATCGAGGCGGAACAGGTCGGCGGGCGTCTTGACCCAGTCGCGCTCCACCAGTGCCTCGATCAGCTTCTCGCCCAGCCCGTCGATGTCCATGGCCCGGCGCGAGGCGAAGTGCTTGAGCGCCTCCTTGCGCTGGGCGGCGCAGTAGAGCCCACCGGAGCAGCGCGCTACCACCTCGCCCTCCAGCCGCTCGACCTCGGAGTCGCACACCGGACAGCGCTCGGGGAAGACGATCTTGCGCGCATCGGCGGGGCGCCGCTCGGGCAGCACGCGCACCACCTGGGGAATGACGTCGCCGGCCCGCCGAATCACCACGCTGTCGCCGATCATGACGTCGAGCCGGGCGATCTCGTCGGCGTTGTGCAGGCTGGCATTGGAGACGGTGACCCCGGCCACCGAGACCGGCTCGAGCCGTGCCACCGGGGTGATCGCGCCGGTACGTCCGACCTGGAACTCGACGTCGTTGAGCCGCGTGGTCTCCTCCTGGGCGGGGAACTTGAACGCCGTGGCCCAACGCGGCGCCCGGGCGACGAAGCCCAGCTCGCGCTGCAGACGCAGGTCGTCGACCTTGATCACCGCACCGTCGATGTCGTAGCCGAGGCTGTCGCGCCGCTCGCCCAGCCGCCGGCAGTAGTCGACGACTCCCTGGCTGCCGCTGACCACCTCCAGCAGGCTGCTGGTGCGAAAGCCGAAGGCCTTGAGGTGCGCCATCAGTTCGCTGTGGCTGGCATCGCCCGGAGTCGGTTCGATACGCGCCACCTGGTAGGCGCTGAACTCCAGCGGCCGCTTGGCCGTGATCTCGGGGTCGAGCTGACGCAGGCTGCCCGCCGCGGCGTTGCGCGGATTGGCGAACACCTTGCCGTCCTCTTCCCGGGCGCGCTCGTTGAGCCGCTCGAAGCCCGCATGGCTCATGATCACCTCGCCGCGCACCTCGAGCAGCTCGGGAGCGTCGCCACGCAGCTTGAGCGGGATCGAGCGCAGCGTGCGCAGGTTGGAGGTGATGCCCTCGCCGGTGCGCCCATCGCCACGGGTCGCGCCGCTGATCAGCACGCCCCGCTCGTAGACCAGCGACACGGCGGCGCCGTCGAGCTTGGGCTCGCAGCAGAAGCGGATCGTCTCGGGGTCGGTTTCCAGCCGCTCGGCCACCCGCTTGACGAAGGCCTCGAGCTCCTCTTCGTTCAAGGCGTTGTCCAGCGACAGCATGGGCACGGCGTGCTCCACCTCGGGGAAGCCGGCGTCCGGTGGCGCGCCCACCCGCTGGGTCGGCGAGTCGGGCGTCACCAGCTCGGGGTGGGCCTGCTCCAGCTCCTGCAGGCGGCGCAGCTTGCGGTCGTACTCGGCGTCGGTGAGGTGCGGCTCGTCGAGCACGTAGTAGCGATAGTTGGCGTCATCGAGCTCGGCGCGCAGCTTGGCGACTTCGCCGAGGATCTTCTGGTCGGGCTGGCTCATGCGTCTCTTGGGTCTCGAAAGATGGCTCGCCGCCCCTGAACACGACAACCCCGTGATCGCTCACGGGGTTGTCGGCGGGTGCGGCATGGCACGCGAACAGGCGTCAGTTCACCTGGTAGCGATTGAGTCGATTGCGGCGCTCGAACTCCTGCACGCGCTGGCGGGCGAACTCCACGGTCTGCGCGGTCATCACGCTGTGGTTCTCGTCCTTCAGCTCGCCGCCCAGGTTGCGCACGATGACCATGGCGGTCTCGACCATCGCTTCGAAGGCTGCGGCGGTATCCAGCGCCCCGGGCAGCGGCATCAGCAGCGTGATGCCCGGCGTGCGGAACTCGTCCATCGCCTCGATGGGGAAGGTGCCCGGCTTGAGCACGTTGACCATCGAGAACTGCAGCTCGCTGTCGGGGTCCTCGGTCTCGAAGCGGTGGAAGATGCCCATGTCGCTGCTGTAGCGCAGGCCGCAGGCCAGCATCAGGTTGAGCAGCGCCTCGCCGGAGAAGCCCTCTTCGTCGCGCGACAGCACGCTGATGACGATGATCTCGTCGGCGTGGCTCAGGGTCTCGCGGGCGCGCTCGGCGCTGACGTTGTGACGCAGCGCCCGGGCCAGGGTCGGGTGGGCGCGCACCACGTCGTCGTCATGGATGGGAGCGCTCGACAAGGTGGGTTCGGCCGGCTCGGCATAGTCGGCCGCTTCAGCGTAGCCAGCCTCGACCTGGCGCTCGGAGCGCGAACGCGGCGGCGCGAACAGCGGATCGTCGTCGTCGGCCAGCTCGATGGCCTCGGCTTCCAGGCGGCGGCGCTCGGCCTCTCGAACGGCCTGGGCCTCAGCGGCCTCACGGCGTTGCTGAGCCTCGCGGGCAGCCTTCTCGGCACGCTCCTGCTCGCGGCGCGCCCGCTCCTCGCGCTTCTGCTCCCGGCGCTTGGCCAGGCGCTGCTGCATGGAAACGCCGAAGCGGTGCATCGACTCGCCCACGCGGCGTGAGCCGCTCTTGATCGAGTTGCCCATGCCTTCGAGATCGACCAGGCGATAGCGCTCGTCCTCGTCGTGATGAGGATCGTGATCGTCAGGATCGGCGGCAAGCGGTTCGGCCTCGGCAGTGACCGAAGCCGACTCGCGAACGGGTTCGTCGTCATCCAGGGCGGAAAGCGTCGGCTCCCGGCGCTGCTCGCTTTCGTCCACGGCCGGCTTGGCCGCGACGGTTTCGCCAGCAGGCACTTCGGCATCGACCGATTCGGCCGCGGGCGCTTTCGCCGCAGCGGGTACCTCTTCGGCCCGGCTGGGCGCGGCGGCGACCGATGGTTCCTCCACCCGCTTTCGCTCGGCCTGACCCAGGTCGAGTTCGGGCTCGGCCCGCTTGGCGCTCACCTCGGGCTGAGGCGCGCGATCGGATGCCTGAGTCTCGGATGCCTGAGTCTCGGATGCCTGAGCCTCGGATGACCGAATCTCGGATGACCGAGTCTCGGCAGCCGCCGTGTCGGACGCCTTAATGGCAGAAGCCACCGGACGCGAGGCGTCGGTGGCACTGGCAGCGGGACGGGCCAGGTTCGGCGTACCGGCCTTGGCATCGCCGGGGGCCTCTCTGAAGCCGGCCAGTACCCGAGAGGGACCTGGATGCTCCTGGCGCTCCAGCTTGGGCTTCGACGGGACCTGCGAATAGCTCGCAGGCCTGACGACCCGGGCGCCGCCGTTGGGCAGCTCCCAGTTGGCATCGTCATCGGCTTCCGCCTGGCTGTCGACGTGGTTGTTGTTACCCCCTGCCTGGTCCAGGCGGGGCACTCGGCGCTGACGCTTAAGGCGACGCACGCCATCGATTACGATGAGCGTCACCAGGGCCAGCCCCAGAATGATCAGCCATTCTCTAAGTTCCATGGGTCGTCTTGCCTATCACTAGGGCGCCATGCCGGATGGATGTTCGTCAACAGCATAGCGCGATTGCCGAAAAAAAGGCCACTTTTTTGTTTGTCAAGCCCTGGCATTATCGCTCGGGAGTCAAATCATCCCCGCGCCTTTCCCTGTGAATTCGCCATTGTATTATGCGATATGACCACGTTGTGTCTTCTGATATCGCGTTTGCCGCTCGCTTTCAAGTCCTTTCAAGCCTCGGCCAAGGCCGCAGCCTCTTCCACCCCCACGGCCACCAGGCGTGAGACACCGGGTTCCTGCATGGTCACACCCATCAATCTTTCGGCCGCTTCCATGGCGATCTTGTTGTGGGTGATATAAATGAACTGCACCGACTCGGACATGTCTTTCACCAGTTTGGCATAGCGTCCTACATTGGCATCATCTAGTGGGGCATCAACTTCGTCGAGCATACAGAAGGGTGCCGGATTGAGTTGGAAGATGGCAAAGACAAGCGATAAAGCAGTCAGCGCCTTTTCCCCACCCGAGAGAAGATGAATGGTGCTGTTCTTCTTGCCCGGTGGTCGTGCCATGATCGCCACCCCGGTATCGAGCAAATCCTCGCCGGTCAGCGTCAACCATGCGGTTCCACCACCGAAGACTCGCGGAAAAAGCGACTGCAGCCCCTGATTGACTCGCTCGAAGGTGTCGCGGAAGCGCGTTCTGGTCTCCTGGTCGATGCGTCGAATCGCCCGTTCCAGGGTCTCCAGGGCCTCGTTGAGCTCGGCCTGCTGCGCCTCCAGATAGTTGCGCCGTTCGGCCTGCTGGTCGTACTCCTCGATGGCCGCCAGGTTGATCGCGCCTAGCCGGCGGATGCGCTCGCCGACCTCTTCCAGGCGGGTCTGCCAGGCCGATTCGGTGGCATTGGGGTCGAGACTCTCTTCGAGTGCTGCGGCCTGATGGCCCAGCTCGGCGAGCTGCTCGTCCTGGGTCTCGGCCTTGAGCGCCAGGGCCTGGACCTGCATGCGCGCCTCCTGCAGGCGCTCGCGGATGCCCTCCAGGTTGCGCTCGTGGCCCTGTCGCGCCAGCTCGCCTTCGCGCAGGCGCTCCACCAGCTCGGCGGCCTGTGCCTTGGCTTCGTTGAGCGCGCGTTCGTCGCCCTCGCGGCGGTGCAGCAGTTCGTCGAGCTTCTCGCGCTGCTCCTCGTCGGGCTCGCGCAGCTGTTCGAGGCTCTCGCTGAGCTCCTCGCAGCGCGCCTGCAACCGCTCACGGGCATCGCCGCTGCGCCCCTGCTGCTCGTTGAGGCCGGCGCGCTCGGTCGAGAGCCGCTGATGCTCCAGCGCCAACTGCTGGGCACGCTCCTGCAAGGGCCGCTGCCGGGCACGCAGGGCCGTCAGCCGCTCGCGAGCCTCGCTGCGCGCCCGCTCCAGCCGCTCGCGCTGCTCGGCGCCCTCTTCCAGCCGGGCCATGGCCTGCTGCCAGCGCTCGCGGGCCTCCTCAATGCTCAGCCGTGTCTCTTCACGGGTCTCGTCGAGGCTCGCCAGCTCTTCGGCCAGTTCTCGGGCGCGACCCTGTAGATGCTCCAGCCGGCTGGCCAGACCGCTGTCCTGTACCGCCAGCTGCTGCTGCTCGCCGGCCAGACGGCGCTCCTCCTGGCGAATGGCGTCGAGATCGCGCTCGGCCTGCTCGGCGCGCTCGCGCTCGGCCTCGATGGACTGGTCGCGTGCGGCGAGACGGGTCTCGAGTTCGTCGAGCTCGGCCGCGGCCTCCTCGAAGCGGCGCCGGCTGACCAGCAGCGCATCGGGTCCGGCACCCTGCCCGCGGTGGCGCACCCAGTCGCGCCCCAGCCATAGCCCTTGGGGGGTGATCAGGCTTTCGCCCGGGCCGAGGCCTTCACGCTCGGCCCAGGCCTGGGCGTCGCTCTCGGCGCAGCGGATCGGGGCCAGCCAGGCCACGGCGGCACCGGCGCCGCGCACTCGGGCGGCGAGGCTGTTTGAGGTGAATTCGAGCGCCACCTGGGGCGCCAGGGCACCCAACTCGGCGGGCGGTTCGGCACTCGCGGCGCGAAACGCTTCCGGCGCGGCCAGGCGTGCCTTGAGCCAGGGCGCCAGCACCCAGGAGACGCTGGCCTCCCAGCCGGGGTCGACGTCGAGCGACTCGCCCAGGCGCGGCAGCTCGCCCAGTTCGTGGTCGGCCAGGTGTGCGGTGAGGGTCTCGTCGGGATCGGTGAGGGCGGCCTGGATCAGGGCATCCAGGGAGGCCAGCTCGCCCTGCAGCGCGCTGCGCCTGGCGCGTTCGGCCTCGCGCTCGCGCTCCAGGGCCACCGCCGCTTCGCGAGCGGCGTCGCGGCCGGCCTGGAGCTGCTCGCGGCGGGCTTCGACCTCCTCCTGAGCCAGGTCGAACTCCGCCAGTCGCTCCTTCAGCTCGTCGCGCCGGGCCGTCAGCTCGGCCAGGTCGGGCAGCTCCTGCTGCTGCTGACGACGGCGCTGGACGTCGGCCTCGAGCCGTGCCAGACGGCTCTCCAGCTCGCGCAGGCGGTCCTGACTGCGTTCGGCGTCGCGGCTGGCCTCGCGCCAGCTCTCGCTGAAGGTCTCGAAGGCCTGCTCGGCTTCCTCGGCTGCGGGTTCGGCTTCCTCCAGCATCGCCTCAAGCTCGGCGAGCTGCTCGGCCACCTCTTCCTGCTCCGGCACCAGAGTTTCCAGGCGCTCGTCGAGACGCATCAGGCGCTCGCGGTCGTGCTCGCCCAGGCGGTCGAGCTCGGTCAGCTCCCGGCGAGCGCTCTCCAGATCTCGGGCCAGCTGCCCTTCGCGACTGCGCGCGTGCTCCAGGTTCTGTTCCAGCCGGGCGATGGCGCCGCTGGTCTCGAAGAAGCGCGCCTGGCGCGCCTCGAGGGTCTCGGCCAGGGCGTCGTGGCCGGCCCGCGCCTCCTCCAGGCGGGTCTCGCACTGGCGCAGGCCGAGAATTTCGCGCTCCACGGCGGTTTCCAGCTCGCCTACGCGGCGCTCCTCCTCGGCCTGACGGGCGCGCAGGGCACGCCCGCGCAGCAGCGCCAGCTCGCCCTTGAGGCGGAACTCCTCTTCCTTCAGGGATTGATAGCGACGCGCCGCCTCGGCCTGACGCCGGAGGCGTTCGAGCTGCTTGTCGAGCTCGTCGCGAATGTCCTCGAGACGCTCGAGATTCTCGCGGGTGCGGCGCATGCGGTTCTCGGTCTCACGGCGGCGCTCCTTGTACTTGGAGATGCCGGCGGCCTCTTCGAGGGTGGCGCGCAGCTCCTCGGGGCGTGCCTCGATCAGCCGCGAGATCATGCCCTGGCCGATGATGGCGTAGGAGCGCGGGCCGAGGCCGGTGCCGAGGAACAGGTCGGCGATGTCGCGGCGGCGGCACTTCTGGCCGTTGAAGAAATAGCTGGACTGGCCGTCGCGGGTGACCAGGCGCTTCACCGCGATCTCGGCGTACTGAGCGTAGAGGCCGCCCATGGTGCCGTCGCTGTTGTCGAAGCGCAGCTCGATGGCGGCCTGCCCCACCGGCTTGCGCGCGGTGGAACCGTTGAAGATGACGTCGGTCATCGATTCGCCGCGCAGGGTCTTGGCCGAGGATTCGCCCATGACCCAGCGCACGGCGTCGATGATGTTCGACTTGCCGCAGCCGTTGGGGCCGACGATGGCCGTCATGTTGCCATCGAAGGGCACCGTGACCGGATCGACGAAGGATTTGAAACCGCTCAGGCGGATCGAGGTGAGTCGCATCCCGCTATTCTATGACACGGTCGATCACGACCTCCACGGGATCTCCTTCAACGTCACCAACTCTCACCCCTTCCAGATCGCCGTACATGTCGCCGGTTTCCGGCGTGGCACCGCCGCTCTTGCTGACGCGCACCAGCAGACGCACTTCGCTGACCTGAGACAGCGAGGCATCGGGCGACATGGCATGACGGTCGTCGATGATCAGCGTGGCCGGCAGCTCGCCGAGGGTTACCCGGGCCACGGCCAGCGGCGGCAGCTCACCCTCCATGTCGCGGGCGATGATGAACACGCGGGTATCGTCGTCGAGCAGCCCCTGCAAGCGCTCCTCCAGGCTGACGCTGACGTGGATGCCAGGCCCCTGGGCCACGGCCTCCTGCTCATCCGGCGCCACCCCCATGCGCTGCTGGGCGATCTGGATGCCCTCGCGCAGAGCCTGGGCGGAGCTGGAGTCGGACATGCCGGCGATGGCCCGCCGCCAGTGGTCGACGGCCTGCTCGTAGTCGCCGCGGTCGAAGGCGTGCACGCCCAGCATGCCGAAGATGGTCGGCTCGCTGGGGTTGAGCTCCTGGGTCTCGTCGATCAGCGCCTGCACCTCGTCGGTGAGGGTGCGATCGGCCATGAAGAACTTGAGCTGCGCCTTCTGCGCCAGCAGCGAGGCGGCACGCCCCTCGATGGCGATGAGGTTGTCCAGTGCGTGCAGTGCCGCCTCGCCCTGCCCCGAATCGCGATAGATCGGATAGAGCGTGGCCCACACGTTGGGATTGCCCGGCTGGCTCTCGGCCTGCTGCTCAAGCCGAGCCAGCAGCGTGGGCAGCGAGTCGCTCTCCTGGAAGGCGTTGAACAGGGCGAGATCGCCCTCGGCGCCATGCTGCTGGTACCACAGCACGCTGCCGACCACCACGGCCACCGCCACCAGCGGCACCATGAGACGACCGGCGGCCGGTGCATGCAGCGGCCGGCGCACCAGCCCCTCGGTATCCTCGAGCAGGCTGCGGTCGAGGTCGAGACGGTCCTCTTCGAAACGCGCCTGGTCGATGTCGCCGCGCTCAAGCGCGGCTTCCAGCGAGGCCAGGCGACGATGATAGATCGCCACGTTCTGCTCGGCGGACTTGTCGTTGGCTTCGAAGTCGCGCTGGGCGTCATGCACAAGACGCGCCCGACGCAGCGGCGCCACCAGCAGCCACAGGGCGGGCAGCAGCAGGAGGGCAAAGGCTAACCATAGCTGGATCATTCGGTCCTCCCGCGGTTGATCAGAGCCTCGAGGCGGGCGCGCTCCTCGGCGCTCAGCTCACGGGCAGAGGCGTTACGCCGTGCACGCACCACCAGCGCCACCAGTACGCCACCGGCAAGCACCAACCCGGCCGGCAGGCCCCAGAGCAGGAAGGTGCGCCCTTCCAGACGGGGGTTGTAGAGCACATAGTTGCCGAAGCGCTCGACCATGAAATCACGAATCTCCATGTCGGCACGGCCGTCCATCAGCATCATGTAAACGTGATTGCGCATGTCGCGGGAAACCGGCGCATCGGAGTCGTTGATGGCCTGATTCTCGCAGGTGGGGCAGCGCAGCGAGGCGGTCAGGCTGCGGTAGCGCTGCTCCATCACCGGATCGTCGAATTCACGCACCTCGATGGCGCCAGCCTGAAGGGTGCCCGCCATCAGCAGCGTCAGGATGCCGATGAGAGCCAATCGAATCACTGCCATTTCTGCACCTCCGGCAGGATGTGTTCACGAACGTCACTGGCCGAGATATAGCCGGTGTGGTGATAGCGGATGATGCCGTCACGGTCGACCAGGAAGGTTTCGGGGGCACCGAATACCCCTAGTTCGAAGCCCAACTCGTTGTCCGGGTCGAAGATGTTGGTCTCGAAGGGATTGCCGAAATCCTCGAGGAACCCCAGCCCCTTCTCGCGGGTATCCTTCCAGTTGACCCCGACCATGCGGATGCCGCGGTCGGCCAGGTCGAGCAGCTGCGGCATCTCGCGCTTGCACTCCGGACACCACTCGCCCCACACGTTGACCAGGGTCAGCTCGCCGGTCTGCAGCAGGGAGCGGTCGACGCGGCGCTCCGGGTCCTCGAGGGTAGGCAGGTTGAACTCGGGGAAATCCCGCGCCATCAGCGCCGATTCCCGATGGAACGGGTTCAGCGACAGTCCCTGGTACAGGAACAGCGACAGCACCAGGAAACCGATCAACGGCAGCAGCAGGATCAGACGACGGGTCATGCGGTCGCCTCCTGGCGGTCGCCTTCCGGCTTCGCGCCCGAGGTGGCGGCGGCCTCTTCCGGGTCCGGCGCGGTGGCCAGGCGCCGGTAGCGCTTGTCGGCCACGGCCAGCACGCCGCCGGCGGCCATCAGCAGGCCACCCAGCCACAGCCAGCGCACGAAGGGCTTGTACTGCACGCGCATGGCCCAGCTGTTGTCGCCGAGGTCCTCGCCCATGGCCACGTAGAGGTCACGGAAGAAGCCCGGCCGCAGTGCCACCTGGGTCATGGGCATGCCGCGAGCGATGTAGAGCCGCTTCTCCGGGTTCATAGTGAAGCTGCGGGTTCTGCCGTCGCGCTGCACCTCGATCACTGCCCGGTCGGCCAGGAAGTTGGGGCCGCGCCGGCTGGCGAGCTCGGTCATGGTGAAGGTGTAGCCGGCCACGCTGACGCTGTCGCCCACGCTCATGCGCACGTTGCGTTCGATGTTGTAGTTCGACACCACGGCCACGCCGATGATGGTCACCGCCACGCCCAGATGGCCGAGCTGCATGCCCCAGTAGGCCAGCGACAGCTTCTTCAGCCCCGCGCCCACCGAGCTGGCGTGGCGGGTCTTGTCGTAGAGGTCGCGCAGCATCGGCAGCACGATCCACAGCGCGGCGATGATGCCGATCGCCACCGGGGCGCTCCAGCGCTCGGCGAAGATCAGCGGCAGCGCCATGCCCAGCACCACGGCCACGACGGCGGAGAGCCACAGACGCTGGATCAGCAGCTTGCTGCTGGTGTCCTTCCAGCGCGAGATCGGCCCCATGCCCATGAACACGCACATGAGCAGCGTCAGCGGCACGAACAGGGCGTTGAAGTAGGGCGGGCCCACGCTGATCTTGCCCAGGTTGAGGGCATCCAGCAGCAGCGGATAGACGGTGCCCAGCAGCACGGTGACGGTCAGGATCACCAGCATGATGTTGTTGATCAGCAGCATGGCGTCGCGAGACAGCCAGCCGAAGCCGACCTTGTGGCTGACGCGGGGCGCGCGCAGGGCGAAGACCAGCAGCGACAGGCCCACGGTGATGCCCAGCAGCATCAGGATGAAGAAGCCGCGCGAGGGGTCGTTGGCGAAGGCGTGCACCGAGGTCAGCACCCCGGAGCGCACCAGGAAGGTGCCCAGCAGCGACAGCGAGAAGGTGGTGATCGCCAGCAGCAGGGTCCAGCTCTTGAACGAGCCGCGCTTTTCCGTCACTGCCAGCGAGTGCATCAGCGCGGTGCCGGTCAGCCAGGGCAGCAGCGAGGCGTTCTCCACCGGGTCCCAGAACCACCAGCCGCCCCAGCCCAGCTCGTAGTAGGCCCACCAGCTGCCCAGCGCGATGCCGATGGTGAGGAAGGCCCAGGCCAGGTTGGTCCAGGGCCGCGCCCAGCGCGCCCAGGCGGCGTCCAGGCGGCCGCCCAGCAGCGCGGCGATGGCGAAGGCAAAGACCACCGAAAAACCGACGTAGCCCATGTAGAGCATGGGCGGATGCATGATCAGGCCGATGTCCTGCAGCAGCGGGTTGAGGTCGGCGCCGTCCTGGGGCATCTGCGGCAGCAGACGCTCGAAGGGGTTGGAGGTGACCAGGATGAAGAGCAAAAAGCCGACGCAGACCATGCCCAGCACGCTGATCACCCGTGCCACCATGTCCCGCGGCAGTTCGCGGGAGTAGCGCACGGCGAAGTAACCCCAGCCGGCCAGCATCATGCTCCACAGCAGCACCGAGCCTTCATGGTTGCCCCACACGGCGCTGAACTTGTAGTACCAGGGCAGCATGGAGTTGGAGTTGTTGGCCACGTTGAGCACGCTGAAGTCGTCCAGCATGTAGCTGGCGGTCAGCGCGGCATAGGCGATGGCAACGAACAGGAACTGCCCGGCCGCCATGGGCCGGGCATAGGCCATCCACAGCGGCCGGCGCAGGGCGGCACCGGCCAGCGGCACTACCGATTGCACGATGGCGAACAGCAGTGCAATCACCAGGGCGAAGTGGCCGATTTCGGGAATCATCTGAATCTGCATGGAAACTCCGGCTCAGTACTGGCTCGCGCCTTCTTGCGCCTCGCTCTCTTCGATGCGCTTGGCCACCTTGGCGGCCTTCTGCTGGAAGTCGGCGGGGGAATAGCCGGCGGCTTCGAGCGCCTCGGCCACCTCGGGGGGCATGTAGTTCTCGTCGTGACGTGCCAGCACCTGGTCGGCCTTGATGTAGCCGTCGCGCTGCAGCTGGCCGACCACCACCACGCCCTGCCCTTCGCGGAACAGGTCGGGCAGGATGCCGCTGTAGTGGACGCGCACGTCCTCGACATAATCGGTGACGGTGAACTCCACGTCCAGACTATCCGGATTACGCACCACACTGCCTTCCCGCACCATGCCGCCGGCGCGAATCTGACGTTCGTAGGGGGCGTCGCCGGCGGCGATCTGGATCGGACTGAAGAACAGGTTGATGTTGGCCCGCAGGGCATAGAGCGTCAGCCCCACGGCGATGGCCGCAAGCGACACCAGGCCGAGGAACATGAACAGCTTCTGTTTGCGTTTAGGCGTCATTGGTGCATCCACCCTTGCTAGTTTGAATCGGTTGCGACGCGGCGGCGGGTGCGCTCTGGCGCGCCTCGCGGCGAGCGCGACGCTGCAGCTGTCTCAGCAGCTGGCGGCGCTCGGCGCGAGCATGAAAGACGATGCCCAGCAGCAGGGCAGCGGTCAGGCCCCAGGCCGACCAGACGTAAGGGGCGTGCCCACCCATGGCGAGCAGTTCCTGGAAGGTGTCGAATGCCATCAGTTCGCCTCCTCGACCAGCTCACGCACCCAGCGCTTGTTGGATTCGCGGCGCAGGATCTCGCTGCGCGTGCGCGTCAGCACCAGCGCGATGAAGAAGCTGTAGAACCCCAGCACCATGATCAGCAGCGGCAGCCACATCTCCATCGGCATGCCGACACGCCCGGTGATGGTGAAGGTGGCCGGCTGATGCAGGGTGTACCACCACTCCACCGAGTACTTGATGATCGGAATGTTGATGACGCCGACCATGGCCAGCACCGAGGCGGCGCGGGAGGCGCTGTCGCGGCTGGCGAAGGCGCCACGCAGGGCGATCACGCCGAGATAGAGGAACAGCAGGATCAGCATCGAGGTGAGGCGCGCGTCCCACATCCACCAGGTGCCCCAGGTCGGCACGCCCCACACCGCGCCGGAGAACAGCGCGATGAAGGTCATGGCAGCGCCCAGCGGCGCCATCACGGTGGCGGCCATGTCGGCGATCTTGATCTTCCAGACCATGAACACCAACCCCGTGATCGCCATGGAGACGAAGATCGACTGAGCGAGGAAGGCCGCCGGCACGTGCACGTAGATGATACGGAAGCTGTTGCCCTGCTGGTAGTCGGCCGGGGCGAAAGCCAGCCCCCAGATGGTACCGGTGACGATGAGGATCAGCGCCGCCGCCCAGAACCAGGGCTGCAGCCTCGCGCTGATGGCGTAGAACCACTTGGGGGAACGCAGCTTGTTAATGAAGGCCCACATGCCTTTCAACCTCTCAACCGTTGATACTGATGCGCAGCGACGCCGCGATTGCCAGCGGCGCAAGACTCAGGGCCAGCGCCAGCAGCGCGCCGAGAATCGCCAGATGCGCCAGTACGCCATCGCCGAGGATGGCCGCCTGGACGGCCCCGGCGCCGAAGATCAGCACCGGGATGTAAAGGGGCAGCACCAACAGCGACAGCAGTACACCGCCGCGGGAAAGCCCCACCGTCAGCGCCGCTCCGATGGCACCGATCAGGCTGAGACTGGCGCTTCCCAGCGCCAGGGAAATGGCTAACACTACATAGCTGCCTGCCGGCAGCGACAGCATGATACCGAGCACCGGCGCCATCAGCGCCAGAGGCAGACCGGTCAGCAGCCAGTGCACGGCGACCTTGGCCAGCGCCAGCAGCGCCAGCGGTTGGGGCGTCAGCAGCAGTTGCTCCAGCGAGCCGTCGTCGTAATCGGCACGGAACAGACTGTCCAGTGACAGCAGGGCCGCCAGCAGCGCCGCCACCCACAGCAGGCCGGGCGCAATGGCCGCCAGCAGTGCCGGATCGGGGGAAATGCCGATCGGGAACAGGGTGATGACGAGGGCGAAGAACACCAGCGGATTGAGTACTTCGCTGCGACGGCGCAGCATCAATACCAGGTCCCGCTTGAGCGTTGCCCATACTGCGACAGCGAGGCCGTCGCCAGGTTCCTCGCGCAGCGCTGCGGCCGCCTTGGCGAGCGAGTTCTCAGATGCCGTCATCGGCTCCTCCCCCGCCGAGGCGGATACGACGCAGCTCGGCGCACGGCGTGAGCTCATGGTGCGTGGTAACCAGCACGCAGCCACCGCTGCGGGCGTGTTCCACCAGGCGCCGCTCCAGTGCCGCCACGCCATCGCGATCGATGGCGGTAAAAGGTTCGTCGAGCACCCACAGCGCACGCGGCGTGAGCGTCAGCCGAGCGAGTGCCACGCGTCGCTGCTGTCCGGCGGAGAGCTGTCCGGCCGGCACGTCCTCGAAGCCGACCAGGCCGACCTCCTCCAGCGCCCTGAAGCGTGCCGCCTCGCCCGGCTTCTCGCCGCTGAGCGCCTGATACCAGGCCAGATTCTCCAGCGGCGTCAGTGCTGCCTTCACGCCCGGGGCGTGGCCCAGATAGAGCAGGTTGGCGAGAAAGGACTCGCGGGCCTCGCGCATCGGCCGCTCGCTCCAGAACAGCTCGCCTTCGTAGTCGGCCAGCTGGCCCGAGAGAATCTTGAGCAAGGTGGTCTTGCCGCTGCCGTTCGGCCCCTCTACCCGCACGATCTCGCCCGCACGGATATCCAGGTCCAGATCCCGGAACAGCCAACGGTCGTCACGTTCGCAGGCCAGGCTTTGCGCTTGTAGACGCAGGCTCAACAGCACTCTCCAGGAATGGGTGATTACGCCGGAAATGCTACACGGAAAGGCCTTTTGCCGCTACCGAACGGGGTGCGTCATGGCGCCACCCTTGCCCCAGGTCAAGGCAGCTTCAGGGCGGAGAAACTTGCCAGGAACGTAACGCCTGATATGATTCGAAGTACCTGTACATTTCAACAGGGTCGCACAGAGGGGGAAACGCCAATGCCAACGCCTTCCATGCACTACCTGTATCGACGTCCCAACCTGCCCATCGCCACCTCCTGGGCCAGCGTCGACGCCACCGACCTGGTCGAGGTGCCCCTGCTGGGAGATGTCTCGGCGGGACTGCCCATCGAGGCCTGCCCCAGCGGCGGTGCCATTCGCGCCCCCGCCTGCATGGTGCGGCGCAACACCTACGCCCTGCGCGTACGCGGCGACTCGATGATCGACTGCAACATCTTCGATGGCGACGTGATCATCATCGAGCGTCAGGAGAGCGCCGAAAACGGCGAGACCGCCGTGGTCCTGATCAACCAGCAGGAGGTCACGCTGAAGAAGCTCTACATCGAGAAGAACGGCGTGCGCCTGCAGCCGGCCAACGAAAACATGGCGCCGATCTACCTCAAGAACAGCGACATTCAGGTGCTGGGCATGGTCATGGGCGTGGTACGCCGGCAGGAAGACACCGAGCTGACCCACTGATGCGCTACCCGGTACCCGACCTCGCTCCCGGCGCCTGGCAGGAGAGCGTCATCGAAGTCGAACGCAGCCGCTTCATCGCCTGGCTCTGCCACGCGCCCGACGTGGCAGCCTTCGACGCCCTGCTGGCGGCAGCGAGACGCACCCACCCCAGCGCCAGCCATCACTGCAGTGCCTATATCGCCGGCCCGCCCGGCGAACAGCAGGCCATCGGCTTCTCCGACGACGGCGAGCCCGGCGGCACCGCGGGGCGCCCCATGTTCCAGGTGCTGGAAGGCGCCGGGCTGGGCCAGATAGGCTGCGTGGTGACCCGCTACTTCGGCGGCACCAAGCTCGGCACCGGCGGCCTGGCCCGCGCCTATGCCCAGGCCGTGGCGCGAGGGCTCGAGGCGTTGCCGCGGCGACAAGCGGTGGAACGCACCACGCTGAAACTTGGCGTCGACTTCGCCGGCGAGGCCGAGGCCCGCGCCTGGCTGGAGAGCCATGACGCGCCGGTGGAGCATGCCGAATACGTCAGCGACGGCGTACGTCTCACCGCCGCCTGGCCCAGCGACGTGGCGGTGGACCTGTCACCGCTGGAAGCCCGGCTGCGCGGCAGGCTCCAGCTGCTCGAGGCGACTCAATCCGGCGAGACCACACCACGTAGCGCCACCTCGTAGGAGCATCGGATATGGTCGTCCATCAGGGCCCGCGCGGCCTTGATGTCACGCTCCAGCGCCAGCTCCACCAGCTCGCCGTGCTGAGCGTCCAGCTTGGACCTCACCTCCGGTGCCTCCGGCGCCATACGCCGGTAGCGATCGAACTGGTCGTGCAACTGCTCGATGAATCGCAGTAGCCAGCCGGAGCCGCAGGGGGCCACCAGGGTTCGATGGAAGCGGGCATGCAGTTGTTCCCACTCCTCGACCTTCTCCGGGGCCATGTCGGCGCGTTTCAGACGGTGCGCTGCCGCCAGCAGTTCGGACTCCCATTCGGCATCGCCGAGGCGGATGGCGCGCTCCAGCGCCATGCCTTCGAGTTCGCGGCGCATCTCGGCGATGTCGTCGAGCTCCGCCCGCTCCAGCCTAGGCACCCGAAAACCACGTTGGTTCTCCTGGATCAGCAGACCGTAGGCCGCCAGGCGATTCAGCGCCTCACGCAGCGGACTCAATCCCACCTCATAACGCTCCTTGAGTGCGCTGATCGCGATCTTCTCACCAGCGGCAAAGCGACCGTCGATCAGGTCATGACGAATCGCTTCGAAGACCCGGCTGGAGGAAGTGGTTGCACTTCCCTTGCGTTTCGAGACTGCCATTCTCCCTCCCCCCTTTTACCCGCGCGGTTACCCGAAGCTTGACGCATCCTGAAAGCATAATCTACGTTTCATCGACAATAATCGATTTTATCCCAACAAGACGATCAGAGCTTAAAAAAGATGATAAATGAGCCTTTACCCACCATTCGCCATGGGTCGTGGCAATGAGCCATTCGCGGACGGAGCAGCAGAGCGTTCCTCAGAGCAGCCTGTTTTGGGTGTTTTTGCGTATCGGTCTGCTTGGGTTCGGCGGCGGCCCGTCGATGATTCCTCTCGTTCAGCAGGAAGTGGTCAAGCGCCACGCCTGGCTCAGCGACGAAGAGTTTGCCGACATCCTGGCCATCGCCAACACCCTGCCCGGCCCCATCGCCACCAAGATGCCCGGCTATATCGGTTACCGGGTCGGCGGCGTGACCGGCTGCCTCAACGCGGTGCTGGCGGTGATCCTGCCCACCATCCTCGCCATGATCGCCCTGCTCGGCATCTTCAGCCGTTACCGCAACGTGGCCTGGATTCATGGCATGGGCCAGGGCGTGGTGCCGGTGGTGATGGTGATGATGGGTCAACTGACCTGGGACTTTCTGCATAAGGCGCAACTCGTCCTGGGCTGGCTCGTCAGCCTGGCCATGGCAGCAGTGGCCGGTGCACTGATCTATGTCATCGGCGTGCACCCCGGTTGGGTGATCGGCGGCATTCTGGTGGCGGCGCTGCTGCGCCCCACCCGCAAGCAGGAGGCCGCCTCATGATCTATTGGGAGCTGTTCCTGGCCTTCTTCATCCCCAACATCATCGGCTATGGCGGTGGCCCCGCCATCATCCCGCTGGTCGAGGCCGAAGTGGTCGGTCGTCATGGCTGGATGGGCGCCCAGGAGTTCGCCGAGACCCTGGCGCTGGGCAACGCGCTACCCGGCCCCATCGCCACCAAGATGGCCGGCTACGTGGGCTACGACGTGGCCGGCGTGGGCGGCGCCATCGTCGCCGTGTTCGCCACCGTGGTGCCGTCGCTGCTGCTCATGCTGGGCGCCCTGGGGTTGCTCTACCGTCACCGCCACTCACCGCGGGTCAAGTGCATGAGCCAGTGGGTGCGTCCGGTGATCGCGCTGATGATGGCCTGGCTGACCTGGAGTTTCTTCATGGAAGGGCTCCACGGTGCCGGAGTGCTTCACACCCTGCTCATTGGCACGGCATCCGCCGTGGCCTTGCTGCGGTTCCGCGCCCATCCGGCCTTCGTGGTCCTTGGCGCACTGATATATGGAGGACTGTTCCTGGGCTGAGCTCCGACTCGATGACGTCCACCGCCGGCGTCTCCTCATCCAACAATACAACGAGGACGACATCATGAAGACCTACACGCCAGGTACTCACACATGCCACAGCCCGTGTGCTGACGGAGGGCAGCATGTCGACCAAGGATAATCAGCACATCGACCCCACCCTGGATCTCTATTCCGGCGCCCTGTTCACGGCGATCGGCCTGGGCGCCATGATCACTGCACGCAACTACCCGATGGGCAGCATCGATCGCATGGGCCCGGGGTTCTTCCCCATGGTGCTCGGCGCCATCATGGCCGTTCTCGGCATCGTGCTGGTGTTGAAGAATCTCGAGGGATTTCGTCAGTCGTATCGCCGCCAATACGCCTCTCCCGCACCTGCCAGGGACGACAGCAGCCGGCACGACGGCATGATCCGGGCGGCTCGCTCGATATTGTTCGTGCTCGGCGGCATGAGCTTCTTCGCCCTGACCATCGAGCATATCGGCCTGCTGCTGTCGGTCGTCGGCCTGGTGATCATCTGCTCGTTCGCCGAGCCGGGCATGAAATGGCGCCCCACGCTGCTGCTGGCGCTGTTCATGGCAGCCCTCTCTGCGGCGATATTCCGCTACGGCATCGGCCTCCCACTGCAGCTGTGGGGTAGCTAAATGGAATTCCTCGACAATCTGGCGCTCGGCTTCGGCATCGCGCTGACTCCCGAGACGCTGATGTACTGCTTCATTGGCGTGACGCTCGGTACCTTCATCGGCGTGCTGCCCGGCATCGGGCCCCTGGCAACCATCGGTCTTCTGTTGCCCGTCACTTTCCACCTGCCCCCCACCGAGGCGATCATCATGATCGCCGGGCTGTACTACGGCGCCATGTACGGGGGCTCGACCACGGCTATCCTGCTCAACCTGCCGGGTACCGCCGCTTCGGTGGTGGTTGCCCTGGACGGCCACCCGATGGCGCAACAGGGGCGTGCCGGTCCGGCACTGGTGATGACGACCATCGTCTCCTTTGCCGCCGCCTGCGTTGCGATCGTCATCATCGCGCTGTTCGCGCCGCCGCTGGCACAGTTCGCACTGCGCTTCGGCTCTCCCGAATACTTCTCGCTGATGCTTGCCGGCCTGCTGGGTGCCGCCATTCTGGTCAACGGCTCGCTGATCAAGGGCATCGCCATGGTCATACTCGGACTGCTGCTGGGCATGGTGGGCCAGGACGTGACATCCGGCATGCCCCGCTTCACGTTCGGCAGCATCAGCCTGTATGACGGCATGGGCTTCGTGGTCGTGATCATCGGCCTGTTCGGTCTGGCCGAGGTGCTCAACAACGTGGCCCTGGGTGAGAAGCGTGAGCGCTTCGTCGGCAAGGTGCCATGGCGCGACCTGATTCCCACCAGAAAGGATCTCCGCGACTCGGCCGGCTCCACGGCGCGCGGCACCGGACTCGGCTCGCTGCTGGGGCTGCTGCCCGGCGCCGGGCCGGCGATGAGCACTTTCACCGCCTACGCCGTGGAGAAGAAGGTGGCCAAGGACCCCAGCCGCTTCGGCAAGGGTGCCATCGAGGGCGTGACCGCCCCGGAGGCGGCCAACAACGCAGCGGCACAGACCTCGTTCATTCCCACGCTCTCGCTGGGCGTGCCCGGAGACGCCACCATGGCGCTGATTCTCGGCGCCATGATGATGCATGGCCTGGTTCCCGGCCCGCAGATCGTGACCGCCAATCCGGAGTTCTTCTGGGCCTTGATCGCCAGTTTCTGGGTCGGCAACCTGCTGCTGTTGATCCTCAATCTGCCGCTGGTCGGCATCTGGATCAAGATGCTGGCGATACCCTATCGGGTCATGTTTCCCGCCATCGTGACCTTCATCTCGATCGGCATGTACAGCCTGCACCTTGAAGTGTTCGATGTATTCCTCGCCGCCGGGTTTGGCCTGGTCGGCTATCTGTTCATCAAGCTGCGCTGCGAGGCGGCGCCGCTGCTGCTCGGGCTGATCCTGGGCCCGATGGTGGAGGAAAATCTGCGTCGTTCGCTGCTGATTTCCCGCGGCGATTTCAGCATTTTCTTCACCCGTCCGATCAGCCTCAGCTTTCTCATCCTTGCCGTCTTCATCCTTGCAATCGTGCTCGGCCCAGGCCTCTACCGGCGCTGGAAAGCCAGATACGCATGATCGAGCACGCTGCAACCAGCGCACGGCTCGACCGTGCGCCGTCACCGGCGAACCGCCCAATACCAGACCGGAGTAGAACAATGTCAATATATCTCAAGCCACTCATCACCCTTTCCGCCGTTCCCGCGCTCTGCCTGATGGTCGCAACCTCTGCCGCAGCCGACTACCCGGAGCGGGAGATCCGCCTGATCATTCCGTTCGGCGCCGGCGGCTCCACCGACATCGTCGGGCGAACCGTGGGACAACCGCTCTCGGAGCGCCTCGGCCAACCCTTCGTCTACGAAAACCGGGGCGGTGCGGGTGGTACCGTGGGAACGCGCTCCGCCTCCACCGCCGACAACAACGGCTACACCCTGTCGGTCGGCTCGACCAGCACCCATGCCGTCGGCTACCTCGTGCATGACAACGTCGGCTACCACCCCATCGACGACTTCGAAGCCATCAGCCTGATCGCCGAAACCCCCTATGTCCTGGTGGTGCACCCCGATTCCGACTTCCACTCGGTGCAGGATGTGATCGACCACGCACACGACAATCCCGGCGACTTGAACTTCGGCTCCGCCGGCGCCGGCAGCACTACCCATCTCTCGGCGCTGATGTTCAACGACATGACCGATGTCGATGCCGTGCACATCCCCTACGAAGGCAACGCCGAGGCCACGACCGCTCTGCTGGGCCAGGAGATCGACTACCTGTTCGGCAGCTTCCCGGCGGTCTACTCGGCGATCCAGAACGAGCAGTTGCGCGCGCTCGGCGTAGGCACCGAGAACCGCGCCTCTCAGCTGCCCGACGTTCCCACCGTCGAGGAAGCCGGCGTGGATGGCTACCTGGCCACCCTGTGGCTGGGCATCTTCGCCCCGGCGGACACCGACGAGGACATCGTGGCCAAGCTGCACGGCGAGATTGCCGACATGATCGAGAATGACGACGCCGTTCGCGAGGCGCTTCGCGACAACGGCGCCGAGCCGGTCTTCAGCGATTCGCCCGAGGAGTTCGTGGCGCTGATCGAGTCCGAGATCGAACGCTATCGCGAAATCGTCGACAACATCGATGAATGACAGCCAGCCACCGTGCCCGTCGATGCTCGACGGGCACTTTTTCAGCAAGGAGCCTCTGATGAGCCAAGACAATTACGTTTTTTCTCCCCCCACGCCCACAGCGCTTCCGATCGACGGAGAAACGAGCAGCTTCCCGGTACGCCGGGTGTACTGCGTGGGCCGCAACTACGCCGCCCATGCGGTCGAGATGGGGCATGATCCGGACAAGGAGCCGCCGTTCTTCTTCCAGAAGAACCCCGACAACATCAACCTGAGCGACAGTTTCTCCCTGCCTTCGCACTCACAAGACGTGCATCACGAAATCGAGCTGGTCGTGGCAATCGGCAAGGGCGGAAGGAACATCGCCCTCGAGGAGGCGATGTCCCATGTCTACGGCTACGCGGTGGGACTCGACATGACACTGCGCGACCTCCAGAGCCAGGCCAAGAAAATGGGGCGCCCGTGGGAAATAGGCAAGGCGTTCGAGAAGTCGGCCCCCTGCACGCCGATCGTGAAAAAGGACGGCGTGGACGTCGAGAGTGGTGCCATCTGGCTCAAGGTCAACGGAGAGCTGAAGCAGGAAGGAGACCTCAACCAGCTGCTGTGGAAGGTGCCCGAAGTGATCGTGCATCTCTCCGCGCTGTTCGAGCTTGCCCCGGGGGACATCATCATGACCGGCACGCCGGCCGGCGTGGGTCCGGTGCAGAAAGGCGACAGGCTGCATGGCCATATCGACGGTGTCGGAGACCTGCATCTTGCGATAGTTTAAGAATCAACCGGTAAGACAAGGTCTAGCAGGCTGGTCTTTGACCGGCCTGCCACACGACAGGACAGCGCATGCCATTCGATCCTCACTACTACCCCTACCCCTCGCGCCGCATGGCAACCTACGGCCACCGCGGCATGGTCGCAACCTCACAGCCCATGGCCGCCCAGGCGGGCATGGAGATGCTCAAGCAGGGCGGCAACGCCGTGGATGCCGCCATCGCCATGGCCGCGGCCCTGACGGTGGTGGAGCCCACCGCCAACGGTATCGGCGGCGACGCCTTCGCCCTGGTATGGAGCGAGGAGCGCCTGCACGGGCTCAACGCCAGCGGCCCCTCTCCCCAGGCCATCTCCCGCGACGCAGTCACGGCCCTGGGGCATGAGGAGATGCCCGCCCTGGGCCTGACGCCGGTCACCGTGCCCGGCGCGCCCGCCGCCTGGGCCAGCCTTTCCGAACGCTTCGGTCGACTGCCCTTCGCTACGCTGCTGGCGCCGGCCATCGCCTACGCCGAGCAGGGCTATGCGCTGTCGCCGGTAGCAGGCCTGACCTGGCACCAGGCGTGGCTGCGTTTCAGTCAAAGCCAGGGGGAGGCGTTCACGCCCTGGTTCGAGCACTTCGCCCCGCAGGGCCGGGTGCCCAGGCCGGGAGAGGTGTGGCGCTCCGCCGACATGGCGGCCACCCTGCGCGCCATCGCCGAGAGCCGGGGCGAGGCGTTCTACCGCGGTGAGCTCGCCGAGCGCATCGACGCCTTCATGCAGCGCCACGGCGGCTTTCTGCGCGCGGCCGACCTGGCCGCCTTCAGCCCCGAGTGGGTCGAGCCGGTCGGCGTGGGCTACCGTGGCCACGAGATCTGGGAGATCCCGCCCAACGGCAGCGGTTTGGTCGCCCTGCAGGCACTGGGCATGCTCGAAGCCCTGGGCGAGCCGCCACGCGACCCGGTGGAGCTGCTCCATCGGCGCATCGAGGCCACCAAGCTGGCCTACGCCGACGGGCTGCATTACATCAGCGAGCCCAGCGCCATGGACACCGGCCCCGCTCAGCTGCTGGATTCACGCTATCTCGGCGCCCGCGCCGCGCTCATCGGTCACGACGCCCTGCAGCCGACATACGGCAATCCGCACAAGGGCGGCACCGTCTACCTGGCCGCGGCCGACGCCGATGGCAACATGGTCTCGTTCATCCAGAGCAACTACGAGGGCTTCGGCTCCGGCATGGTGGTACCGGGCACCGGCATCAGCCTGCAGAACCGCGGCCGCTCGTTCTCGCTCGACCCCGGCCATGTCAACGCGCTGCAGCCGGGCAAGCGTCCCTACCACACCATCATTCCCGGTTTCATCACCCGCCAGGGCGAGGCCGTGGGCCCGTTCGGCGTGATGGGCGGCTTCATGCAGCCCCAGGGCCATGTGCAGGTCGTTACCGCCATGCTCGATGACGGTCTCAATCCCCAGGCTGCGCTGGACCTGCCGCGCTGGATGTGGACCCGCGACACCACCGTGCAGGTGGAGCCGCACTTCCCCGACCATCTGGCCCAGGCGCTCGCCCGGCGCGGCCATCGCATCGTCAAGGCCAGCGACTCCCTGCTCTTCGGCCGCGGCCAGATCATTCTGCGCGACCGCCACGGCAGCTACTGTGGCGGCACCGAGCCGCGTACCGACAGCCTGATCCTGCCCTGGTAAGCGCAGCGGGCCTGCCCCGTGCAGGCCCGCTGCCTTCGCCACACCCACCTGCCCACTGAGCACGGCCGGCCTTCGTCCCGGCTGGCGGCCTCGCCTACGACCTTGGTATACCAACCCTTATGGTATACCGTGAACAATTCGAGTCACACTAACCTCACCGGCTCAGCACCATTCCTCTTGCCGAACGAAACAAACCTTTTTTCCTCAATGATATACAAGTAAAACCCAGCACTTTATCGAGAGAAGAATCCGCCCAAAGGGGAAAAATTGACCCAGGTCAGAAAAAGCCTTGACAGGGAGAGCGGTGGCAATCTAGGCTGCATTCATGGCTTTTGGTATACCAAGAGCCATTTCGAAAGAACCGGCCACGACCGGACCATGACGCCAAACAACACATGACGCCAAACAACAAGAGCGCGGCCTGCCGCAACAGGCGGCGCACGGGTAACCACCAGGAGTCCTCCCCATGGCACAGTTGATGAATCGCGACGAATTCCGCACCGCTCTGGAAGAAGCCATCAAGGGCAAGAGCGCCAACAAGGCACCGTTCAGCGTGGCCTGGGCCAGCGGCAAGCTGTCCCGCGATCACCTCGCCCGCTGGGCCGAGAACCACTACCACTACGTGGGTCCGTTCGCCGACTACCTGGCGTACATCTATGCCAACACCCCGGAAACCTACACCGAGGCCAAGGACTTCCTGCTGCAGAACATGTATGAGGAAGAGCTCGGCGGCGATCGTCATACCGACCTGCTGATTCGCTTCGCCGAGGCCTGCGGCACCACCCGCGAGCGCGTCGAGAACCCCGACAACATGTCGCCCACCACTCGCGGCCTGCAGAGCTGGTGCTATGCCGTGGCCATGCGCGAGCACCCGGTGGTGGCAGTGGCGGCGCTGGTGGTCGGCCTGGAATCCCAGGTGCCCTCGATCTACCGCAGGCAGACCCCGACCCTGCGCGAGAAGTACGGCTTCACCGACGAGGAGGTCGAGTTCTTCGATCTGCACATCGTCTCCGACGAGATCCACGGCGAGCGCGGCTACCAGATCGTGCTGGAGCACGCCGATACCGTCGAGCTGCAGCAGCGCTGCCTGAAGATCTGCGAGATCGGCGCCCAGATGCGTCTGCTCTACACCACCGCGCTGTACTACGACTACGTCGCCGACGATCTGCCCATCACCGAACTCGACATGGCGGCCTGATAGCCCCGCCCCTTCGGATGCGCCAGCCATCTGCCGGCCTCGGTGCCGGCAGCTGGCTGCCAACGCGCAATGGTGACAGCCAGTGACGACAAAGAGGTAAGCGTCTTGGATAACGCAACCCAGTTTCTCAACTATATCGACGGCCAGTGGGTCGCGAGCGGCTCGGGGGCAACCTTCGAGAACCGCAACCCTGCCGACCAGGACGACCTGCTCGGGCTATTTCAGGCTTCCGGCGTCGACGATGCGCGCCGGGCCATCGCCGCTGCCGACCGGGCATTCACGGCCTGGCGCGAGACGCCCATCTCGCAGCGCGCCAAGATTCTCAACCGCGCCGCCGACTATCTGATGGAGAACGTTGAGCAGTTCGCCCGCGAGCTGACCCGCGAAGAGGGCAAGCTGCTGGCCAACAGCCGCGACGAGGTGACCCGCTCGGCCCAGACCCTGCGCTTCTACGCGGTGGAAGGCCAGACCATCACCGGCGAGACCTTCCCCCAGGACGACGCCAAGATGACGGTCTATACCCAGCGTGAGCCGCTGGGCGTGGCCACCATCATCACGCCGTGGAACTTCCCGATCTCGATTCCGGCGCGCAAGATCGCCCCGGCTCTGATCACCGGCAACACCGTGGTGTTCAAGCCCTCGTCCGACGCCCCGCTGATCGGCTATCGCCTGGCCGAAGCCCTGCATCACGCCGGCGTGCCGGCGGGCGTGTTCAACTTCATCACCGGCGCCGCCTCGGCCATCGGCGAGGAGATCACCGCCAATCCCGTGGTCAAGGCGATCTCCTTCACCGGCTCCACCGCCGCCGGCGAGCGCATTCACCGCGCCGCGGCCATGGCCACCCGCACCCAGATGGAGCTCGGCGGCAAGAACCCGCTGATCGTGCTGGAAGATGCCGACATCGACACCGCCGTGGACCTGACCGTGAAGGGCGGCTTCTCGCTCACCGGCCAGGCCTGCACCGGCACCAGCCGGGTGCTGATCGCCCGCAGCCGCAAGCAGGAGTACCTCACGCGACTGGTGGAGCAGGTCAAGACCCTGAAGATCGGCAATGGCATGAGCGAGGGTATCCAGATCGGCCCGCTGGCGACCCGTCAGCAGCTCGATACCGTGCTCGGCTACGTCGAGACGGGCAGGAAGGAAGCGACCCACGTTTACGGTGGCGAACACCTCACCGAGGGCGACTACGCCAAGGGCTTCTACGTCACGCCGGCCATCTTCAGCGACGTGACCCAGGAGATGCGCATCGCCCGCGAGGAGATCTTCGGCCCGGTGGTCGCGGTGATCGAGGTCGACGGCTACGAGGATGCCATCGCCAAGGCCAACGACACGCCCTACGGCCTGGCCGCCGGCCTGGTGACGAAGAACTTCGATTACATCCAGCGCTTCCCGCTCGATATCCAGGCCGGCACGGTGAAGATCAACCGCACCACCACCGGCAACCTGGTCAATGCCCCCTTCGGCGGGCTGAAGCAGTCGAGCACCTCGACCTTCCGCGAGTCGGGACGCGCCGGGCTGGACTTCTTCACCCAGACCAAGACCGTCTATCTCGGCCGCTGAGCGCGGCACACACAACGACAACCCTGACGAATAGGTGACTCATGAAACAGGTATTCCGACTGGAACTGGAAGAAGCCAAGCTGATGGTGGAGGCCGCCAAGAAGCGCTCCGAGGAGATCGGCGTGCTGGAAACCATCTGCGTGGTGGATGACGGCGGCTACCCGCTGGCGCTGGAGCGCATGAACGGCGCTCGCGTCACCGGCCCGCAGATCGCCTGGAACAAGGCCTTCACCGCTGCCGGCCACAAGCGTTCCACCCACCTCTTCAATACCGCCCCCAACGGCCCCGCCCTGCCCGGCAACGAGGCCTTCGGCATTCAGTGGAGCTTCGAGGGCAAGTTTGCCGTGTTCGTCGGCGGCTTCCCCATCGTGGTCGATGGCGAGGTGATCGGCGGCGTGGGCCTGAGCGGCGGCAACGGCGAGCAGGACACCCAGGCCGGCCTGGCCGCGCTGCAGGCGCTGCAGGACCACCTGCGCGAAGCCGGCCACGAAGTCGTGGTCGAGGCCGACATCAAGAAATGAGCCCGGCCCAATGAGGTTGCGTCGGCAAGCGGCGACTGCCCTTGCCGACGGTCCCGACGAATCGCAAGCGCCGCCAGCGGCGACGACAACCAGGCCCTGACCAGACGGGTGCGCTCGAGGAGGTTGCCATGAGCTACCGTATTACCCTCTCCGACACTGCAGAAAGCTTCGAGGCCCAGCCGGGTGAGCCCCTGCTCGAGGCCGCCGAGCGAGCCGGTTTCCCGCTGGCTCATGACTGCCGCTTCGGCGGCTGCGGCGCCTGCCGCGTCAAGCTGATGGAGGGCAGCGTCGAGTATGACGAGTTCCCCTTCGGCCTGACCGAAGAGGAGGCCGAGGCGGGCTACGCCCTGGCCTGCCAGGCATGCGCCCAGAGCGACCTGACCATCAGCGCCAAGCTGCTGCCGGCGGGCCACATCCCGGCCGATTTCCACGTCGCCACCATCGAGCGGCTGGAGAAGTTGAGCCATGACGTGACGCACCTGGTGCTGCGCATTCCCAGCGCCAGCGAGGTGGTCTTCCATCCCGGCCAGTACCTCAACGTGATGCTGGACGACGGCAGCCCGCGCAGCTTCTCGATGGCCTCGCCCCACCGCGGCGAACTGTTCGACTTTCACATCCGTCGCGTGCCCGGCGGTCACTTCACCGGCCGTCTGGAAACCCACTATCGGCCCGGCGACACCCTCGACGTGGAGCTGCCGCTGGGCAACTTCCGCCATGACGCCGAGAGCCCCCGCGACCTGCTGATGGTAGGCGGCGGCACCGGGTTGGCGCCACTCAAGAGCATCATCGAGTCGCTGCTGGATGAACCGGGCCGGCCGGGCATCACGCTCTACTGGGGCGTGCGTCGCGCCGAGGATCTCTATCTCGACGAGCAGCTCAACCACTGGGCCAGAACGCTGCCCGACTTCCGCTACGTGCCGGTGCTCTCGGAGCCCGATCCCGAGTGGGGCGGCCGCCGCGGTTTCGTGCACGAGGCCGTGTGCCAGGACTTCGACGACCTGAGCCCCTTCGATGCCTACCTGTGCGGCCCGCCGCCGATGATCGCCGCCGCCAAGACGAGCTTTGCCCAGCGCGGTCTCGACGTCGAGCGCATCTACGCCGACAGCTTCAACTTCACCCATGAGCTCGAAGGCAGCGTCGCCTGACGCATCACCGGATCTAGCGAGGTAATCGACATGCCGGATATCACTTTCATCACCAACGACGGCAAGGTCGTCAGCGCTCCCGAGGACTCCAACCTGCTGCGCATCTCGCTGCGCGAGAAGGGCGGCATTCCGTTCAAGTGCGGCGGCGGCCTGTGCGGCACCTGCAAGTGCCTGGTCGAGGAGGGCCGCGAGAACACCGACGCGGTGAAGAAGAAGGAGGAGAAGCTGCTCTCGGCCGAGGAGCTCGAGCAGGGCTATCGTCTGGCCTGCCAGACCTTCCTCAAGGGCGACGTCAAGGTCTCCTGGGAGGAAACACCCAAGGGCGGCGCCGCCGGCGCACGGCAGGTCCAATCCAAGGCGGAGGCATGAGCGGCGCCATGACCAGCAGCGAGAATACGCCACGGGTCGGCCTCATCGGCTACGGCACCGCCGGCAGGGACGTCGCCGAGGCCATCCTCGGCGGCCAGGCGGGCAACAGCCGCCTTGCCGCCGTGCTGGTGCGTGACGTGGCCAGGTATGCCGACGTTGCCCTGGACGACGTCGTGTTCACCGACAGCCAGGAGGCCTTCTTCGCCTGCCCCCTCGACGTGGTGGTCGAGACGGCAGGCCACGATGCCGTGATCCGCTACGCCGAGACCTCGCTCGCCCACGGCTGCGATTTCATGGTGGTCTCGGTGGGTGCCTTCTGCGACCAGGCGCTGTTCGATCGGGTCATGGCCAGCGCCGAGCGGCATGGCCAGCGGGTACTGGTGCCTTCGGCGGCCATCGCCGGCCTCGACCGCATCGCCGCCGCCGCCCAGGGGCCGCTGGAGCGGGTCACCCTGACCACCCGCAAGCCGATCAAGGCGTGGCGCGGCACCTTCGCCGAAGAGGTGGTGAGCCTCGATGCGATCACTCAGCCGACAGTGATCTTCGAGGGCAATGCCCGCGAATCGTCCCGCGTGTTCCCCGAGAGCGTCAACGTCTCGGCAGCGCTGAGCCTGGCAGGCGTGGGCTTCGAGGCGACCCAGGTTCGCGTACTGGTCGACCCCACCATCGACAAGAACGTACATGAGGTATCGGCCAAGGGGCTGTTCGGCGAGGTGCGCATCGAGGTGCGCAATACCCCTTCACCCAGCAACCCCAAGACCGGCTACATCGTCGCCATGAGCGTCGCCCGGGCGCTGAAGAACCTCTCCTCGCCGCTGGTCATCGGCTAGGCACGCCAGCCCCCTACGAACGAAACCGGGCGCTCGAGGGCGCCCGGTTCACGTTGCAATCTTGCTGGCCTGCTCAAACCTGGGAGTGGCTCATGTAGGCCTTGCGCGACTTCTCGAGGTGGATGCGGGTGAAGCTCTCGGCCAGATCCTCTTCGCCGCTGCGAATCGCGCTCAGCACGTCCTGGTGCTCGCGCAGCGCCTCCTTGGTACGCCCCGGCAGGGCGCTGCTCAGATTGGAGAAGGCGCGCACGTAATCCTTGAGGTCGACCAGCATCTCATGAAGCTTGGGATTGCCGGAGGCACGCCCGATCAGCTCGTTGTACTTGACGTTGAGCTCCACCTCGTCGCCGCCGCCGTTGTTCAAGGCCTCCTCGATCTCGGCCATGAGCTGATCGATCTCGGCGACGATGGCCTCGTTGACCTTCTGGGCGGCCAGGCGTGCCGCCAGCGACTCCAGCGATGCCAGGATCATGAAGACTTCGAGGATCTCGGACTGGGTGATCTCGTTGACCACTACCCCCTTGCGCGGCACCGTGCGCACGAAGCGCTGGGTCTCGAGGCGAAACAGCGCCTCACGAATGGGGGTGCGGCTGATGTTGAGCTTTTCCGCCAGCACCCGCTCGACCAGCCGATCCCCCGCCTTGTACTCGCCACGCAGAATGGCGTCCTTGAGGTAGGCGTACACCTTGTCTCGGATCGGGGAAAGGTCTTCCTGGGTCCAGGTCTCGGCCATCATTGGCTACCTTCGGCTGTCTTGGAACGGGGGTGGCGAAAGGCACATTTTACCATATCTGGACAGCGCAACGGTATCTGGTGCACGAGGGGCCAGGAACAGAGGCCATGCCGAACGCCCGCACCAAGCGGTACGGGCATTCAGCATGGCCTGTCATGGCTGGGCTGGGAACTGGTGTCGTGCTCGCCTTAAAGCGCCACCCTTTCCAGCCGCGCATCGATGCTGCCGAAGGTCACCAGCTGCTCGAGCTCGGCACGGGCCGCCTCGACGGTGTCGAAGCGCTCGAAGAATTTCAGCGGCACGCTGTTGGTCGTGCCCCCTTCGCCGGCTTCGACGATGCTGACACGGCCCTGGTCGCCGTCGACCTCGGCGATGGTGAAGTCGGCCTTCTTCTTGCCGTAGAAGAAGTACTCGTAGGCCTCGACGGGGGAAATGCCCTGCCCGGGCCTGGCATCGTATTCGCCCAGCTTGCTCGTCAGGATGATGTACATGTCGGGTGCCCTCTCTCGTGGTCTTGTGCTTGTCATGTCTTGCGCTTGGTATGGCGCAGTGCCTGTGGTCGTCCTGCAACGAGCAGGCCTCAGGTGGCAAGCTCCCTCTCGCCCCGTGCCGGCTGCGCGCCGGCCGGCTCCTCCAGCAGCGGCCGCAGGGCCGCCGACAGCTCTGCCAGGGCCTCCTCGACGATGGCCTTGCCGATCTCGAGGCTGGCCTGGGTGGCATCGCCGATGCAGCCGTTGCGGGTCATCTCCTCGTAGCGGTAGAAGCCCTGGATGGGGTTGCCCGGACGCATCCGCTCCCAGCGCCCACCATGCACGATATCGCCCTTCTCCAGGCGCTCGGGACGCACCAGGTGCGGGGCGAGGTAGTACGCCTCGGAAACCTCGCGCTCGCAGCTGTGTCCGAACAGCGTCGAGCCGATGTGCGCCTTCATGGCCTGCTTGGCGGAAGCCGTGGTCTTGGCGTAATAGCAGTCGACCTCCAGCTCCTGGGCGAAGCTGGCGCAGGCCAGGCCCAGGGTGCCCTGGTTGCCACCGTGGCTGTTGAGGAACAGCACCTTGTCGATGCCGTGGCGCTTGAGCGAGACGACCATGTCGCGCAGTACGGCCAGCAGGGTTTCCGGGCGCAGACTGATGGTGCCGGGGAAGTTCAGGTGGTGGGGGGAAACGCCCATGTTCACGGTGGGCGTGACGAGAACCTGCGGATACAGCACCGCGGCAAGCCGCTTGGCCATCTCGGTGGCCAACACCGCATCGCAGCTCTCGTTCATGTGCGGCCCGTGCTGCTCGTGAGCCCCGACCGGCACGATGGCCATCTTGACGCTCTTGAGCGCCTCTTCGACCTCAGGCCAGGTCATTTCCGTCAGCACGTAGCTTTTCATCTGGCCTGCCATCCGACTTTCCATCCCGCTCTCCTTCGGTGCCTGCGCGATGGAGCCTCGACGGCAGGCAGCCTGTTGTCATAAGGGTAAGAGTGTCACCAGACACTTGGTATACCATATGCCAACACTAGTCGAATCCCGCGATTCATGCAAAGCCTTTGAGCACCCTCTTTCGATCTAGCGGCAGCTGCGCATGGCCACCTCGCTGGAAAGCGTGATGTGCTCCTCGATCAGCGCCCGGGCCCGACGGGCATCCCGCGCCAGTGCCAGGTCGACCAGCTCCTGGTGCTGGGAGTCGAGCTGATGACGCAGCTCCTCGGCGCGCGGCGCCACCCTCCGATAGCGGTCGAACTGGTCGTGCAGCTGGGAGATGAAGCGCAGCAGCCAGGCCGAACCGCAAGGCGCCACCAGGGCATTGTGGAAACGCGAATGCAGGTGCTCCCACTCCCCCACCGGGGTGTGCTCGCCGGCCCGGGCCAGGCGATGATTGGCCGCCAGCAGCTGGGATTCCCACTCCTCGTCGCCATGGCGTATGGCCAGCTCGAGCGCCATGCCCTCCAGTTGGCGACGCATTTCGGTGATATCGGTCAGCTCCTCCCGGGTAAGCTCCAATACCCGGAAGCCGCGCTGGTTCTCCTGGCGCAGAAGACCATAGGCGGCCAGCCGGTTCAGCGCCTCACGCAGCGGGCTCAGCCCCACGTCATAGGTCTCCCGTAGCAGCGTGATCGACAGGCGTTCGCCCGCGCGGTAGCGACCGCTGAGCAGATCCTGACGCAGCGTCTCGTAGATCCTGCTCGCGGCGGTGGCACTGCCCTGCTTGAGGGTTTCGGTCATGGCGTGGCTCCCTTCATTTTTTTGGAATTTGGTATACCTATCTTGACGAACTGACAAGCTGCAATCTAATCTAGGTCAAATAATCGATTATTTCCAGGAAAAATACAACCATGTGCCATCTAATCGCATGATTTATCTGAAAAATTCCCTTTGGCTTTCATAAGGATTTTCGCAGACATGACGGCATCGCAACAAGGAAAGCTGTTCTTCTCCTTCCTTCGAATCGGCCTGCTGGGCTTCGGCGGCGGCCCTTCGATGATCCCTTTGGTACACCAAGAGGTCGTCAAGCGCCACGCCTGGATGAAGGACGAGGAGTTTGCCGACGTGCTGGCCATCGCCAATACCTTGCCGGGCCCCATCGCCACCAAGATGCCGGGTTACATCGGCTTCCGAGTCGGCGGCACGGTCGGCTGCATCAATGCCGTCCTTGCGGTGATCCTGCCGATGATCGTGGCCATGATCCTGCTGCTCGGCCTGTTCAGCCGTCATCGTGACGTGGCCTGGATCCACGGCATGAGCCAGGGAATGGTGCCGGTGGTGATGGTGATGATGGGCCAGCTTGCCTGGGACTTCCTGAACAAGTCGCGCCTGGCGCTGGGCTGGGCCGTCAGCCTGGTCATGGCCGCCGTGGCCGGCGTATTGATCTATTGGCTGGGCGTCCATCCCGGCCTGGTGATCGGCGCCCTGCTGGTTGCCGCCATGTTGCCGCCCCTCACGAAGCGCAAGTCGGTCGAGGAGGCGGCGCAATGATCTACGTACAGCTCTTTCTGGCCTTCTTCATTCCCAACATCGTCGGCTATGGCGGCGGCCCCGCCATCATCCCGCTGATCGAAGCGGAAGTGGTAGGCCGCTACGGCTGGATGAACGCCCAGGAGTTCGCCGAGGTTCTGGGGTTGGGTAACGCTCTGCCGAGCCCGATCGCTACCAAGATGGCGGGCTACGTGGGCTATGAAGTGGCCGGTGCCGGCGGTGCCGTCGTCGCCGTGCTGGCGACGGTGGTGCCCACCCTGCTGCTGATGCTGGGCGCTCTGGGACTGCTCTATCGCTACCGCGACTCACCGCGGGTCAAGCGCATGAGCCAGTGGGTGCGTCCCGTCATCGCCATCATGATGGCCGGCATGGTGCTGAGCTTCTTCAGTGAAGGCATGACCGGTGCCGGGCTCGTCCATACCTCGATCATTGCAGCGGTAGCAGCCATCGCGCTGTTCCGCTTCAAGGCGCATCCCGCCCTGGTGGTGGTGGGCGCGCTGGCCTATGGAGGCTTGCTGCTGGGCTAGACCCCGGCCATGGATTCATCACGGATAGCCATACTCGAAGACAGGAGAAAACGATGCGACGACCCCCGAGCTGAGCGGCCCCATGTGCGAAAGACGTCAGCACCGCTTTCGTGACATGCAAACCAGCCGCAACCGTGACTGTGCAAGAACCGACAAATACAAGTAGACGATGGGCCTCTCGACGCTAGCGGAGCCGCCATCGCCAAGTCTGACGACACGACAGGTGCAAAATGGAACAACTCGAGCAAATACAACTCACCGCCTCGCACTGGGTCTTCCTGCTGGTGATCCTGGCGATCTTCGTTTCCATCGGCTTTCGCAAGGGCGTCATCATCCCTTCCATTGCCGGTATCTTCATGCTCGGTCTGCTGGCCGAGGCACCTCACGACGGCGGCCTCAACCAGTTGATCTTCGCCGTTCAGGTGGTCTTCAGGGCGCTGCTCAATGCCGGCACCGAGCTGTTCGACATCATGCTGGTCATCGCCCTGATGGTGGCCATGCTCAAGTCGCTGCAGCATCAGGGAGCGGACCGTCTGATGGTGGCGCCGATGAAGAAGCTGATGGTGGGCCCCTGGACGGCCTTCTTCGTCCTCGGCATCACCATGTACATTGCCGCCGCCTTCTTCTGGCCGACCCCGGCCGTGGCGCTGGTCGGTACCGTGCTGATCCCGGTTGCCATGCAGGTCGGCTTGCCGGCCATCGGCGCCGCCATGGCGGTCAACCTGTTCGGGCATGGCATGGCCCTGTCGGCCGACCCGGTGATCCAGGGCGCGAGCCGTCTGACCGCCGGCGCCGCCGGCATCGACACCACCACGCTGGTGCCCTACACCCTGCTGTTCTCCCTGGTCGTGGGAGGCGTGGCCATCACCATGGCCTGTCTCGCCCTGCGTCGCGACATGCGGTCCGGTGTGCTCGAGGCGCCCAAGGGCGACGAGGTGTTCTCACCCCGCTCGGCCGGCGCTGCCGCCGTGCAGACCAATACCGTCAAGGAACAGGAGGAGCCCGAGGCCGGCCCCTATGCCCGGCTCTTCGCCATCGCCGTTCCGGTCATCCTGCTGGGCATTGCCGGGCTGATGATCTACCGCGCCCTGTTCATGCCCGACCAGGCGATTCGTGGCGGCGGTGCCACGGCACTGCTGGGCGGTACCGCCACGGTGTTGCTGGTGCTCTCTTCGTTCGCTGCCCACGGTCATCATGCGCTGGACGGCATCAGCACCTACACCCGCGAAGGGTTCTTCTTCGCCATCAAGATCTTCGCGCCGATCATTCCGATTGCCGGCTTCTTCTTCCTCGGCCATCCCGCGCACTCCGCCGAGGTGATCGGCGCCAGCGCGACCGGCTACCTGTTCGACATCGGTCACAACATCGGCCACTACATCGACGGCAACGTCTTCCTGCTGACCTTCGGCATGGCCTTCATCGGTCTGCTCTCCGGCATGGACGGCTCGGGCTTCTCCGGCCTGCCGCTGGTGGGTTCGCTGTCCGGCGCCCTGGGCACCGCGGCCAACGTCGACATCCACGTCCTGGCGGCACTCGGCCAGGTGGCGGCGATCTTCGCCGGCGGCGGCACGCTGGCGGCCTGGGCCTTCGGCGTGGCGGCCGATGCCGGCATTGCCGGGGTCAGCCCATCGGCGCTGGTGCGGCGCAACTTCGTTCCGGTCATCTCCGGTATCGTCGTGGCCTCGCTGCTCGCCGTGTTCCTGTTGATATAGCAACCGAGAGCCCGTCCAGGCAGTAGCCATCTCACCCGGCGTCCGCGACGCCGGGTGAGTTTTTTGAGCAGCAAAAAATAGCGCAAGGTAGGGTTGACGAAATCCGACAACTGGCACATGGTATACCATATGCCATAAGGCAATGCAGACGACACGCATCGCGCGTTACGCCAGAGCGACATGACAGCGCGATGCGCCATCTGACGATAACGACTAGGTGACCCTCATGCCCCTGATCACGATCCACAAGAACGGCGAGGTCTTCGAAGGCGAAGTCCAGCCCAACACCAACCTGGTGGTGCGCGCCGGCATTCGCCAGTTCCCCTATCCCCACCTGAGCTACGGCTGCGGCATGGGCAAGTGTGCCAAGTGCATGTGCAAGGTGCTCAAGGGGGGCGAAGCATTGCCCGAGCCCAACTGGAAGGAGAAGAAGATGCTGGGAGAGCGCCTGGAACAGGGCTACCGGCTCGCCTGCCAGCTGTGGGTGGAAGAGGATCTCGAGCTGGCTCAGGAGAGTGCGGCCGGCAGCAGCCAGCCGAGCCGAGCCGGTGGCGTCACGGCCTCATGAGCGGTGGCGGCGAGCCAGACGAACCGAAGCGCCCAGCGGCTTTCGACCGCTGGGCGCTTCGTCTTCAGGCCGTGCTCAGCCCAGGTACTTTATCATCACCCCGGCGGCCACCGCCGAGCCGATGACGCCGGCCACGTTGGGGCCCATGGCGTGCATGAGCAGGAAGTTGTGCGGATTGGACTCGAGCCCCACCTTGTTGGCGACCCGCGCCGCCATCGGCACCGCCGACACCCCGGCGGCACCGATCAGCGGGTTGATCGGCATGCGGCTCACCAGATTCATCAGCTTGGCCATGAGCACCCCTGCCGCGGTGCCGATGGCGAAGGCCACCATGCCCAGCGCCATGATGCCCAGCGTCTCCAGCGCGAGGAAGCTCTCGGCCATCAGCCGCGAGCCCACGGCCAGCCCCAGCACGATGGTGACGATGTTGATCAGGGCGTTCTGCGCGGTATCGGTCAGTCGCTCCACCACGCCGCACTCGCGCATCAGGTTGCCGAAGCAGAACATGCCCAGCAGCGGTGCGGCATCGGGCAGGAACAGCGCCACCAGCAACAGCAGCAGCAGGGGAAAGGCGATCTTCTCCAGCTTGGAGACCGGCCGCAGCTGGGTCATGGCGATCGCCCGCTCCTTGCGCGTGGTCAGCAGCTTCATGATCGGCGGCTGCAGCATCGGCACCAGTGCCATGTAGGCGTAGGCCGCCACGGCGATGGCACCCAGCAGCTCCGGCGCCAGCACGCTCGATACGTAGATCGAGGTCGGCCCGTCGGCGCCGCCGATGATGCCGATGGCCGCCGCCTGCTCGATGGAGAAGTCCATCCAGCCCAGCGCCGACATGCCCACCGCGCCGAACAGGGTGGCGAAGATGCCGAACTGCGCCGCCGCCCCCAGGAACAGGGTGCGCGGATTGGCCAGCAGCGGGCCGAAGTCGGTCATTGCGCCCACGCCCATGAAGATCAGCAGCGGCGCGATGCCCGAGGCTACGGCCAGGGAGTAGAAGACGTAGAGCAGCCCGTCGCCGTAGCCGACGTTCACCGCGATGTCGCGGGCGGCACGGATCTGATCCGGTGCGGCACCGTTGTCGACCAATGCCTTGAGCGTGGCGCGCCATGCCTCCTCGCCGGCCAGCGGATCGAGCGTCGCACCGAGCGCCGCCGCCATCTGCTGCAGCACCGCCGGGCGCGCCACTTCAATGGCCTGGTCCAGCGCCGAGATCGCCAGGCCCGCCTCGGGAATGTTGGCGAGTATGCCGCCGAAGCCGATCGGCACCAGCAGCAGCGGCTCGAACTTCTTGGCAATGGCCAGGTAGAGCAGCACCAGGCCCACCAGGATCATGACCGCCTGGCCGAACGTCAGGTTGTAGAGGCCGGAGCCCTCCCACAGGGTCAACAGCTTTTCCATGGCAGCGCCCCTTAGAGCACGATCAGCGTGTCGCCGACGGCGACGCTGTCGCCCTCACCGACCTTGACCTCGGATACGGTACCGCTGCTGGCGGCCCGCACTTCGGTTTCCATCTTCATTGCCTCGAGGATGATCACCACATCGCCTTCCTGCACGCTGTCGCCGGGGCGCACGTTGACCTTGAAGATGTTGCCGGCCAGCGGGGCGGTGATGGTCGCACCGCTCGACGCTGCCGGCGCGGCAGCCTGTGGCTGGGCCTGCTCCTGCACCGCGCCGATCTCGCCACCCTCGGCCACCTCCACCACGTACTGCTTGCCGTTCACCTTGACCGTGTAGGTCTCGGGGCCGGCGGGCGCCGCCGCACGCGTCGCCGGCAGCTTGCCCTCACCCTGCGGGGCGGCCACCGGCAGGCTGGCCTCCTGGCCCGGCGCCTGGGGGGCCGGCTCGAAGGCATCGGGGTTGTCGCGATTCTTGAGGAACTTCAGGCCGATCTGCGGGAACAGCGCGTAGGTCAGCACGTCGTCGATCTCGCGCTCGCCTTCGGCCAGGCGGATACCCTCTGCCTTGGCCTTCTCCTTCAGTTCGGCAGCAAGCCGGTCCATTTCGGCTTCGAGCAGGTCGGCGGGACGGCAGGTGATCGGCTCGCCACCCTCCAGCACGCGGCTCTGCAGCTCCTTGTTGAAGGGGGCCGGAGCGGCGCCGTATTCGCCCTTGAGCAGCGCCTGGACCTCCTTGGAGATCGACTTGTAGCGCTCGCCCATCATCACGTTCATCACCGCCTGGGTGCCGACGATCTGCGAGGTGGGGGTCACCAGCGGGATGAAGCCCAGGTCCTCGCGCACGCGGGGGATCTCGGCCAGCACGTCGTCGAGCTTGTCGCCGGCGCCCTGCTCCTTGAGCTGGCTCTCCATGTTGGTGAGCATGCCGCCGGGCACCTGGGCCACCAGAATGCGCGAGTCGATGCCCCTGAGCGAGCCCTCGAAGGCGGCGTACTTCTTGCGCACCTCACGGAAATAGCCGGCAATGTCCTCGAGCAGCTCGAGGTCGAGGTTGGTGTCGCGCTCGGTGCCCTTGAGGATCGCCACCACCGACTCGGTGGGGCTGTGGCCGTAGGTCATCGACATCGAGGAGATGGCCGTGTCGACGTTGTCGATACCGGCCTCCACCGCCTTGAGGATGGCGGCGGTGGACATCCCGGTGGTGGCGTGACACTGCATGTGAATCGGAATCGACAGTGCCTTCTTCAGCCGCGTGACCAGCTCATAGGCGTCGTAGGGTGCCAGCAGGCCGGCCATGTCCTTGATCGCCAGCGAGTCGGCGCCCATGTCGGCAATGGTCTCGGCCAGTTCGACCCAGCTGTCGAGGGTGTGCACCGGGCTCACGGTATAGGAGATGGTGCCCTGAGCGTGGCCGCCCACCTTGCGCACGGCCTTGATGGCCCGCTCCAGGTTGCGCGGGTCGTTCATGGCATCGAACACGCGGAACACATCGACGCCGTTGGTCTTGGCCCGCTCGACGAAGCGGTCGACCACGTCGTCGGCGTAGTGGCGGTAGCCGAGCAGGTTCTGGCCGCGCAGCAGCATCTGCTGGGGCGTGTTGGGCATGGCCTCCTTCAACGCCCGTATCCGCTCCCACGGATCCTCGCCGAGGTAGCGGATACAGGCGTCGAAGGTAGCACCGCCCCAGGACTCCAGCGACCAGAAGCCGACCCGGTCGAGCTTCTCGGCGATGGGCAGCATGTCGTCGAGCCGCATGCGGGTGGCAAACAGCGACTGGTGGGCGTCGCGCAGGACGACGTCGGTGATGCCCAGCGGGCGATTGGTCTCGCTCATGACAATGACCCTTGAATGACGTGTTGTGTAGTAGTATGGCGTTCGCGGCCAGCCGTCAGCGGCGCTGACGATAGCGATGGATGGCGGTGCTGATGACGGCCATGATTTCGCCGTCATCCTTGGTGGATGGCGTGGTCGAGGTCGGTGCGGCGGCCGGGGAAACGGGAGACGGCGCCAGGCGGCGAATCACCAGCGACATCAGGGTAGTGGCCAGCACCAGAATGGTAAGAAAAACAAAAACGAACCCCATACCGACCCCCATCAGGGCCAGGCCATCGAGTAGCAACTGCTCATCCTGCATGCGCACTCCCCCTTGTTCTTTAGCCAAGTTCTTGAGCCAAATTGCCGCAAAAATGTCGCCAAGCGTTTAAAAGTCGGCCATATAAACTGCCACACTCCGGATGAATTGCAAGCACCCCATGGTGGAAGCCAGCGTTGTTGTTTTACTACAAGGAAGGATCGGACTCGCCCCCATGGAGGGCGTGATCGATGCCCATGCCCGCGACCTGCTCACCCGTCGGCCCGGTTTCGACTGGGCAGTGACGGAGTTCGTCCGCGTCGTCGATGCCCGACTGCCGCCCAAGGTCTTCCTGCGTCACTGCCCCGAGCTCGCAACCGGGGTGACGACACCGACGGGAGTCCCCGTGGCGCTACAGCTGCTCGGCAGCGACCCCGGCGCACTGGCGGCCAACGCCGAGCAGGCTCGAGACCTCGGCGCCAGCGCCATCGACCTCAACTTCGGCTGCCCGGCCAAGCTGGTCAACCGTCACGACGGCGGCGCCTCGCTGCTGCGCGACCCACGCCGCGTGCAGGCAGCCGTCGCCGCAGTGCACAACGCCGTGGGCGACACGATACCGGTGACGGCCAAGATCCGCCTCGGCTTCTCTCATCGCCGTCTGGCGCTGGCCTGCGCCCAGGCGGCAGCCGATGGCGGTGCAACGCAGCTGGTGGTGCATGCACGCACCCGCGACGAGGGCTATCGCCCGCCGGCCCACTGGGAGTGGATCGGCCGCATTCGTCGCCATCTCCCTATTCCGGTGGTCGCCAACGGCGACATCTGGAGCCTGGAGGACTACTGGAAGGCGCGCACCCTGTCCGGCTGCCGCGACGTCATGCTGGGCCGGGGCGCCCTTGCCGACCCACTGCTGGCACATCGCATCCAGCACTGGCTGAATACCGGCGAACGACTGCCCGATACGCAGTGGCAGGAACGGGCGTCCATCCTTGCCGAATATGCTGCATTGCAGCGTAGCACACTTCCCGAGCGCATTGTCACGTCGCTGGTGAAACAGTGGCTGAACCACATGCGCTATCGGGACGACGAAGCGGAGCGGCGCTTTCAGGCGGTGAAACGCATCAACGATCTCGAAGGGCTACTGGCCGGGCTGGGGCACGCGCCGCAGGAGCCAGGGCATACGCCACGGGAACCAAGGCATACGACAGGAGCACCTGCAGGCACGCTCAGCCACGTCTGAAGCCAGCCTGCGGCGCACCCCGCCGCATAGGCCGCAAACGCCCTGTACGGGCCTTAGGGTGGCAATCCCGGGCACTCGAGCAGGGGTGGCGACCCCAGGCCATGAAGAAGAGGCAATAAAAAAGGTGCCCGCCGAATCTCGAGGGCACCCAAACGATCGCGCGATCTGGTAATACTTCCATCGCCTCAGCCGGCCGAGGCGAATGCCCGCTCCGATCAGACCGAGCAGAAGCGAAAAACCCGCCCTCACAGGAGGACGGGTTTGGAATCTGGCGCGCCCGGGAGGATTCGAACCTCCGACCACCTGATTCGTAGTCAGGTACTCTATCCAGCTGAGCTACGGGCGCGGATAGCAAGACCGAGGTCCTGCCGATAGTCACCACTGCTTCGAATTCTTGCGCTCTGCGGAGACACGATCGACGCTCATTTTCATGACCGCTTCAGCATGCTTCGTGGCGCGCCCGGGAGGATTCGAACCTCCGACCACCTGATTCGTAGTCAGGTACTCTATCCAGCTGAGCTACGGGCGCATCATTACGCTTCGAACCATCACGCATTGAACAATGCGCATCAAACAATGGATCCATGTCGCATGGCGGAGAGGGAGGGATTCGAACCCTCGATGGGGCTATAAACCCCATACTCCCTTAGCAGGGGAGCGCCTTCAGCCACTCGGCCACCTCTCCCTCAACGACACGGCGCATATCCTATCTTTTCTACCGTGCTTTGTCCAGCGTATTCAGACATTTGTTTCCTGTTACCGAAACCGGAAGAGACGGCGGCATCTGACTAAGCCTGACCGCTCCCACCCTCTTCGTCTGACTTTTCGCGCTGGATGCGCTGATAGATTTCCTCACGATGTACGGCGACATCCTTGGGGGCATTGACCCCAATACGCACCTGGTTGCCCTTGACGCCAAGGACGGTCACGGTGATGTCATCACCTATCATCAGCGTTTCACCGACTCGGCGGGTCAGGATGAGCATGACTGATCTCCTTCTCAGACGACTTGCAACGGGATACGCGTCGATCCCATCGACGCTAGGTTGCTCTCATTATGTAACACATTAGTACCAAAGTGCACCAAAGGTGCATCACCACCACCCAACCCCACCATGACACGATGACAGCGTTGAAGGGAAGCCGGGCCGCTCATCGCGGCAGACCTCCCCAGAGTAGAAGAGACACCCGCTGAAGTCGTCCTACCTTGTTGATGTTCTTGTTACGTTCTTATTCGCTCTCGATATCGCTCTTGTCGAGACCGAATGCGGTGTGCAGGGCACGAACGGCGAGCTCCATCTGCTTCTCGTCGATGACGACCGAGATCTTGATCTCGGAGGTGGAGACCATGCGGATGTTGATGTTCTCGTCGGCCAGCACGCGGAACATCTTGGCGGCGACGCCGGCGTGCGAGCGCATGCCCACACCGACCAGGGAGACCTTGGCGATGTTGTCGTCGCCATTGACCTCACCGCCACCCAGGTCGGGAATCACCTGCTCCTCGAGGATCTTGAGCGTCTTCTTGTAGTCGCCCTTGGCCACGGTGAAGGTGAAGTCGGTGTAGTCGCCGGCCGGCGCCACGTTCTGCACGATCATGTCGACTTCGATGTTGGCGTCGGCGATCGGGCCCAGAATGCGCGAGGCCACGCCCGGCACGTCCGGCGTATGGAGCAGGGTCAGCTTGGCCTCGTTGGCGGTGAAGGCGATGCCTGAGATCAGCGGTTCTTCCATGGAGTCCTCGTCTTGGTCGGATTCAGCAACGATGAGGGTGCCGGGGCCATCCTGGAAACTGGACAGCACGCGCAGCGGGACATTGTACTTGCCGGCGAATTCCACCGAGCGGATCTGCAGTACCTTGGAGCCGAGGCTCGCCAGCTCCAGCATCTCCTCGACGGTGATGGTGTCGAGTCGCTGCGCCTTCGAGCAGACCCGCGGGTCGGTGGTGTAGACGCCGTCGACGTCGGTGTAGATCTGACACTCGTCGGCGCCCAGCGCCGCCGCCAGCGCCACCCCGGTGGTATCGGAGCCGCCGCGGCCAAGGGTAGTGATGTTGCCCTCTTCGTCGACGCCCTGGAAGCCGGCCACCACGACCACCTTGCCCTCGTCGAGGTCTTCGCGCATCTCGTCGGTCTCGATGCGCTGAATGCGGGCCTTGGTGTGGGCGCTGTCGGTGAGGATGCCCACCTGGGAGCCGGTATAGGAGGTGGCCGGTACGCCCAGCTTGTGCAGGGCGAGAGCCAGCAGCGAGATGGTCACCTGCTCGCCGGTGGAGACCAGCATGTCCATTTCGCGCGGCGTGGGCTCGTCGTTGATCTCGTTGGCCATGCCGATCAGACGGTTGGTCTCGCCGCTCATGGCGGAGACCACGACCACCACCTGATGGCCGTCGTCACGAAAGCCCTTGACCTTCTCGGCCACGGCCTTGATGCGCTCCACGGAGCCCACCGAGGTACCACCGAATTTCTGTACGTAAAGTGCCATCTACGGTTTTCCCTCGCTTGTCGAGCGCGCTGCGCCCGGATGAGTGAAAGTCGCTAATCGGTTCTTGAAACAGTTCTCCCAACTCGGGCCGGAGCGGCCGACCCGAGCTTCCCGCTACTGCAGGCGCTGTTCGACCCAGGCGGATACGCTCTCCAGGGCCGCCGGCAGGGCCGCCACGTCGCTGCCCCCGGCCTGGGCCATGTCGGCGCGACCGCCGCCCTTGCCGCCCACCTGGGTGGCCACGTGATTGACCAGTTCGCCGGCCTTGACCCTGCCGGTGAGATCGTCGGTAACACCGGCAATCAGGCTCACCTTGCCCGCTTCCCGGTCAGCCACGCCGAGCACCACGACACCCGAGCCCAGCTTGTTCTTGAGCTGGTCGAGCACGCCGCGCAGCTCCTTGGCCGAAACGCCTTCGAGCTGGGTGGCCAGCAGCTTGACCCCGGCGATCTCCTGGGCCTGCGCCAGCATGTCGCTGCCCGCGGCGCTGGCCAGCTTGGCCTTGAGCCGCTCGAGCTCCTTCTCCAGGCTGCGGTTACGCTCCACCAGCGACTCGACGCGCTCCTCGACCTGCTCCGGCTTGGCCTTGAGGCGCTCGCCGATGCGCGCCAGGCGCGTTTCCTGCTCGCGGAAGTAGGCCAGCGCCCCTTCTCCGGTGATCGCCTCGATGCGGCGTACGCCCGCTGCGATGCCCTGCTCGCTGACGATGTGGAAGCAGCCGATGTCGCCGCTGCGAGCCACGTGGGTGCCGCCGCACAGCTCGATGGAGAAATCATCGGCGCCGATGGTCAGCACCCGTACGCTGTCGGCGTACTTGGCCTCGAACAGCGCCGCCGCGCCCCTGGCCTTGGCCTGGTCGAGCGTCATCTGCTCGATGCGGGTCGGCGCATTGGCCAGGATCTGCTCATTGACCAGACGCTCCACTTCGGCCAGCTGTTCGGCGGTCATGGCCTCGAAGTGGCTGAAGTCGAAGCGCAGCCTTTCGGGCGTCACCAGCGAGCCTTTCTGCTGCACGTGGTCGCCCAGCACCAGGCGCAGCGCCTTGTGCATCAGGTGAGTGGCGGAGTGGTTGCGAATGGTGGCGCCGCGCAGCCTGGCATCGACCTGAGGCGTTACCTCGGCACCCACGCTCAGGCGACCTTCGAGCAGCACGCCGTGATGCAGGTGATGGCCGCCCTGCTTCTGGGTGTCGGTGACCAGGAAGCGTCCGCCGTCGAGCGTCAGGTAGCCGGTGTCGCCCACCTGGCCGCCGGACTCGCCATAGAAGGGGGTACGGTCGAGCACCACGATGCCGCGCTGCTCGGCTTCCAGCGCAACCAGGGCATTGCCCTCATGGTCGGCAATGGCGGTGACGGTGGCGCGGTCTTCGAGCCGCTCGTAGCCGGTGAAGGCGGTCTCGCCTTCGAGTTCCAGCGCCACACCCTGGCTGGCACCGAACTGACTGGCGGCACGGGCGCGCTCGCGCTGGGCCTCGAGTTCACGCTCGAAGCCGGCTTCGTCCAGGCTGACACCGCGCTCGCGGCAGACGTCGGCGGTGAGGTCGTAAGGGAAGCCGTAGGTGTCGTAGAGCTTGAACACCGTCTCGCCCGGCAGCACGTCGCCCTGGAGCCCGGCCAGGGCCTCCTCGAGCAGGCTCATGCCGTGCTCGAGGGTGCGCGCGAACTGCTCCTCCTCCTTGAGCAGGATGCGCTCGACCTGGCCGCGGGCTTCGCGCAGCTCGGGGTAGGCCTCACCCATCTCGGCATCGAGTGCCGCCACCAGCTTGTGGAAGAACGGCTCCTTGGCGCCGAGCTTGTGGCCGTGACGAATGGCGCGGCGGATGATCCGGCGCAGCACGTAGCCGCGCCCCTCGTTGGAGGGCAGCACGCCGTCGGCGATGAGGAAGGCGCAGGAGCGGATATGGTCGGCGATGACCCGCAGCGAGGGCGTGTCGGTATCCGCGTGGCCGGTGGCATCGGCGGCCGCCTTCAACAGGTTCTGGAACAGGTCGATCTCGTAGTTGGAGTGCACGCCCTGGAGCACCGCCGCCACCCGCTCTAGGCCCATGCCGGTATCGATGGAGGGCTTGGGCAGCGGGTTCAGGTTGCCGGCCGCGTCGCGGTCGAACTGCATGAACACCAGGTTCCAGATCTCGATGTAGCGATCGCCGTCCTCTTCGGGGGTGCCGGGTGGGCCGCCCCACACCTCGGGACCGTGGTCGTAGAAGATCTCCGAGCAGGGGCCGCAGGGCCCGGTATCGCCCATCTGCCAGAAGTTGTCCTTGGCGCCGATACGCGCGATGCGCTCGTGAGGCACGCCGATCTCGTCGGCCCAGATGCCGTAGGCCTCGTCGTCTTCGGTGAACACCGTGATCCACAGCTTCTCGGCCGGCAGCCCCAGGCGCTCGGTGAGGAAGGTCCAGGCGAGACGGATGGCGTCGCGCTTGAAGTAGTCGCCGAAGCTGAAGTTGCCCAGCATCTCGAAGAAGGTGTGATGCCGCGCGGTGTAGCCGACGTTGTCGAGGTCGTTGTGCTTGCCGCCGGCGCGCACGCAGCGCTGGGACGAGGCCGCACGCACGTAGGGACGCGGGTCGCGGCCGAGGAAGACGTCCTTGAACGGCACCATGCCGGCATTGGTGAACAGCAGCGTCGGGTCGTTGCCCGGCACCAGGGAGCTGGATGGCACAACGGTATGCCCGTGCTCCTCGAAGTAATTCAGAAAGGCCTGTCTGATGTCTGCGCTTTTCATGGCATATCCGTGGCGATGAGCGTGGTCACCCGACGGGCAGGCGCGCTCGGCGCGCTTCACATGGCCGAATTCGCACGCCTTGGCGTGTCAGGAGCGCCACCGAGGGCGTTCACAAAGGGAGGCATTATAGCGCAGTTGTCAAGCGACTAAAGAGGAGGCGCCCAAGCGAGCGTCATTCGACCGAATCGAGCCGCTCGAGGGCGTAGCGCACATGCTCGAATTCGAAACCGCGAGACGCCAGGAAACGCTCGCGCCGGGCGCGCTCGCGGGGGGTGCTGTCAGGCTGGGAATAGCGCCGCGCCAGCGTCGCGGCGGCAAGCTCGAACCAATCGACCTCGCCCTCCCGCTCGGCCTCGGCCAGTGCGGCCGCGATCAGGGCGCGTTCGACGCCGCGCCGCTCCAGCTCGGCCCGCACCTTCAGCGGGCCCTGGCCGCGCGCGATGCGCGAGCGCACGAAGCTCTCGACGAAGCGGGTGTCGGACTGCAGGCCTTCGTCGACCAGGGCGTCGAGGCAGGCGGCTATCGCCTCGGCCGAGTGGGCTCGCGCCGCGAGCCGCTGGGCCAGCTCGGCGCGAGCGTACTCGCGCCGGGCCAGCAGGCGGATAGCGTCGTCCCGCGGGGACGACGCACGCTCGGAGCCGGGCTGCAATGGCATGGTTTAGCGCAACATGGTTTTAGAGCAGCATGCTTAGAGCAGGTCGTCCTCGCGCTCGGCCTCGGCGGCCAGCGGCTCGGCGACCTCCTCTTCCTTGGGCGCCGCCGTGGCCAGCAGCTGGCCGCGGATCTGGCTCTCGATCTCCTCCATCACCGCCGGGTTGTCCTCGAGGAACTGCGCGGCGTTGGCCTTGCCCTGACCGATCTTGTTGCCCTTGTAGCTGTACCAGGCGCCGGCCTTGTCGACCAGGTTGCACTGTACGCCAAGATCGATCACCTCACCGGCGTGGTAGATGCCCTTGCCGTAGAGAATCTGGAACTCGGCCTGACGGAACGGCGGTGCCACCTTGTTCTTCACCACCTTGACGCGGGTCTCGTTGCCGGTCACCTCGTCGCCCTGCTTGACCGAACCGGTGCGGCGGATGTCGAGGCGCACGCTGGCGTAGAACTTCAGTGCGTTGCCGCCGGTGGTGGTCTCGGGGCTGCCGAACATCACGCCGATCTTCATGCGGATCTGGTTGATGAACACCACCAGACAGTTGGCGTTCTTGATGTGGCCGGTGATCTTACGCAGCGCCTGGGACATCAGGCGCGCCTGCAGGCCGACGTGAGAGTCGCCCATCTCGCCCTCGATCTCGGCCCGCGGGGTGAGCGCCGCCACCGAGTCGATGATGATCACGTCGACGCCACCGGAGCGCACCAGCATGTCGCAGATCTCCAGCGCCTGCTCGCCGGTGTCCGGCTGCGATACCAGCAGGTCGTCGAGGTTGACGCCGAGCTTCTCGGCGTAGCTCGGGTCGAGGGCGTGCTCGGCATCGATGAAGGCGCAGGTCTTGCCCTGCTTCTGGGCCTGGGCGATCACCGACAGGGTCAGGGTGGTCTTGCCCGAGGATTCCGGACCGAAGATCTCCACCACGCGACCAAAGGGCAGGCCGCCGATGCCCAGGGCGATGTCCAGCCCCAGCGAACCGGTGGACACCGAGGGCATCGCCACCCGCGGCGCATCGCCCAGGCGCATCACGGTACCCTTGCCGAACTGCCGCTCGATCTGGGAAAGGGCGGCATTCAATGCCTTGGAACGATTTTCATCCTGTGCCATGAGGCTCTCCTCGCAGAACTCGCAGACGCTGCAAATGCAATGCTGCAAATACAATGATGAATGGTGGGCCGCCAAGGGGAGCACGCCCGGACACTGTATGGTTGGACAGTAGTATGACGAAAAAAACGCCGCGCGCCTAGTCACTCGTTCAACGTGCCTGCCCCGGCGGGTTCTCCAGGTAGCGAATCAGCCCGACGATGGCCTCGCGCACCGCCCGCTCGCGCACCGCCCGGCGGTCGCCGGGAAAGTGGAAGCGCTCGGCGCGCTGCTCATGCTCACTGCCCCAGGCCAGCCATACGGTGCCCACCGGCTTCTCCGGCGTACCGCCATCGGGCCCGGCCACGCCGCTGATCGCCACTCCCAGCTTGGCGCCGCTGTCACGACAGGCGCCCGCCACCATCGCCTCCACCACCTCGCCGCTGACGGCACCGTGTTGGGCGATCAGCGCCTCGGGCACGCCCAGCAGACGGGCCTTGGCCGCATTGGAATAGGTCACGTAGCCGGTCTCGAAGTAGTCCGAACTGCCCGCCACCGCGGTGATGGCACTGGCCACCCCGCCGCCGGTGCACGATTCGGCCGCAGTCACGCTGACGCCCTGCTCGCGGCAGCGCCGCCCGAGGCGCTCGGCCAGCGTGGTGAGATCGAGGTTGGCCAGGCTGGAAGCACTATGCGGCATGGTATCGCTCCTGATCGAATGGGACTGCCTGCCACCATAGCGCATCCTTTCCGCGGCGACAGGCCATCCTCTGCGCAGATTCCCGCCGGCCCCGAGCGTGTCGGCTCCGGGCCGTGCATGTTAACCTTGCCCTCCCACGCCCCATACAATCGACGAGCCAGCCGAGAACGCATGAACGACGCGGTCCAGACGGCCATGCCGGCCCACACCCCGATGATGGCCCAGTACCTGAAGATCAAGCGCGAGCATCCCGACGTGCTTCTCTTCTATCGCATGGGCGATTTCTACGAGCTGTTCTTCGACGACGCCAGGCGCGCCGCCGCCCTGCTCGACATCACCCTGACCCAGCGCGGCCAGTCCGCCGGTAAGCCGATCCCCATGGCCGGCGTACCCTACCACAGCGCCGAGGGCTACCTGGCGCGCCTGGTCAAGGCCGGCGAATCGGTGGCGATCTGCGAGCAGATCGGCGACCCGGCGACGAGCAAGGGACCGGTGGAGCGCCGCGTGGTGCGCATCGTCACCCCCGGCACGCTGCACGACGAGGCGCTGCTCGACGCCCGCCGCGACAACCTGCTGGTGGCCGTGCACCCGGCCGGCGACTGCTGGGGCATCGCCTGGCTGGAGCTCTCCAGCGGACGCTTCAGCGTGCTCGAGGTGGAGGGCGAGGGCGACATGCTCGCCGAGCTGCAGCGTCTCGACCCCGCCGAGCTGCTCATCGCCGAGAGCCTGTCGCTGCCGCCCGCCCTGGAAGGGCGACCGGGCCTGCGCCGCCAGAGCGACTGGCTGTTCGATCTCGAATCGGCCACGCGCCTGCTGTGCGACCAGTTCCAGGTGCAGGACCTGCGCGGCTTCGGCTGCGCCCATCTCGAGGCCGCGCTGACCGCCGCCGGAGTGCTGGTCGAATACGCCCGCGACACCCAGCGCTCGCCGCTGCCCCACGTCACCGCGCTGGGGGTGGAGAACCGCGACGACGCCGTGGTGATCGACGCCGCCAGCCGGCGCAATCTGGAGATCGACATCAATCTCGGCGGCGGTGGCGACAACACGCTGGCCAGCGTGCTCGACACCACCGCCACCGCCATGGGCTCGCGGCTGCTCAAGCGCTGGCTCAACCGCCCGCTGCGCGACCGCGACCAGGTGCAGGGGCGCCAGGCGGCGGTCGCCCTGCTGCTCGAGCAGGAGGGCTTCGTCGCCCTGCGCGAGCTGCTCAAGGCGATCGGCGACGTGGAGCGCATTCTCGCGCGGGTGGCGCTCTACAGCGCCCGGCCGCGGGATCTGGCCCGCCTGCGCGACGCCCTGCTCGCCCTACCGGAGCTCCAGCGCGAGCTGCAGGACTACAGCGAAGGCACCGCGCTGGACGAACTGGCCCACCATATCCGCCCCTATCCTGAGCTGGCCGACATGCTCGCCCGGGGGCTGTTCGACAACCCCCCGGTGGTGATCCGCGACGGCGGCGTAATCCGTGACGGCTTCGACGCCGAACTCGACGACTACCGCGGCCTGGCCGAGCACGCCGGCGACTATCTGGTGAAGCTCGAGGCCCGCGAGCGCGAACGCACCGGCCTGGCCGGCCTCAAGGTGGGCTACAACCGCGTACACGGCTACTACATCGAGATTCCCCGCGCCCAGGCCCGCGAGGTGCCGGTGGACTACGTGCGCCGCCAGACCCTGAAGAACGCCGAGCGCTTCATCATCCCCGAACTCAAGGAGTTCGAGGACAAGGCGCTGTCGGCCAAGTCGCGCGCCCTGGCCCGCGAAAAGCTGCTCTACGACGGCCTGCTCGATTCGCTCAACGCCGAGCTTGCCCCCCTGCAGGGCACCGGCCGCGCGCTGGCCGCCCTCGACGTGCTCTGCGCCTTCGCCGAGCGCGCCCAGGCGCTGGGCTTCTCGCGGCCCCGGCTCGCCGAGGCGCCGGGCATCGAGATTCGCGGCGGACGCCATCCGGTGGTGGAGCACGTCAGCGACGCCCCCTTCGTGCCCAACGACCTGGTGCTCGACGACAGCCGCCGCATGCTGGTGATCACCGGCCCCAACATGGGCGGTAAATCGACCTACATGCGCCAGGCGGCGCTGATCGTGCTGCTCGCCCATACCGGCAGCTTCGTGCCGGCGGACGAGGCCTGCATCGGCCCGGTGGACCGCATCTTCACCCGTATCGGCTCGTCGGACGACCTGGCCGGCGGACGCTCCACCTTCATGGTGGAGATGACCGAGACCGCCAGCATCCTGCACAACGCCACCGACCACAGCCTGGTGCTGATGGACGAGATCGGCCGCGGTACCAGCACCTTCGACGGCCTGTCGCTGGCCTGGGCCAGCGCCGAGCACCTGACCCGCACCCGCGCCTTCACCCTGTTCGCCACCCACTACTTCGAGATGACCGCGCTGGCCGAGCAGGCCGAAGGGGTGGCCAACGTGCACCTCACCGCCGCCGAGCATCGCGACGGCATCGTCTTCATGCACCGGGTGGAAGAGGGCCCCGCCAGCCAGAGCTACGGCCTGCAGGTGGCTCAGCTGGCCGGCGTGCCGCAGTCGGTCATCGCGCGGGCGCGGGACAAGCTGGCCCAGCTCGAGCAGCAGGAGGTCGACCAGAGCAGTCGCGGCGGCGGCATGCCTCGGGGCGACGCTGCCAAGCCGATGCAGAGCGACCTGTTCGCCAGCGCACCGCACCCGCTGCTCGACGCCCTGGCCGATCTGGACCCGGATGAGCTGACGCCGCGCCGGGCGCTGGAGTTGATCTATACCTGGCGCGAGCAGCTATGAGCACCGTGCCGCTTGCTCAGGCAGGCCGCCATGACTAGAATGAAGCGTCCAATTTTATCGCCATTATAAGAAGTTGGTTTTTTATAACTTTTAGGCTTAAACAAGTTATCGACATCACCCCGGGCAAGGCACCCGGCCGTGAAGAGGGAGACAGGCATGACCTTTGTCGTCACCGAAAACTGCATCAAGTGCAAGTACACCGACTGCGTCGAGGTCTGCCCGGTGGACTGCTTCTATGAGGGGCCCAACTTCCTGGTGATCCATCCGGACGAGTGCATCGACTGCGCCCTGTGCGAGCCGGAGTGCCCCGCCGAAGCGATCTTCTCGGAGGACGAGCTGCCGGAAGGCCAGGAGGAGTTCATTGCGCTCAACGCCGAACTCTCCGAGGTGTGGCCGAACATTGCCGAGAAGAAGGATCCGCCGGCCGACGCCGAGGAGTGGGATGGCAAGCCGGGCAAGCTGCAGTACCTGGAGCGCTGAGCGCCCTCTTCCCGACCTGCGCGCCAACCATCCCTTCAGACCTGGCGACATGTGCCGAGGGCCAAGCGGCCTTCGGCATCGTTCATGAGCAAGCCTTGCTCATGAACGAGACATGATTGACAGGATCGGGTAGGGGCCGGGGTCACCCCCGGCGCCCTCCCACACCACCGTACGTACCGTTCGGTATACGGCGGTTCATGAAGAACGGCTAAGCCCTCTTACCGTATCGAGTACCGAGATCAGGCCCAGTCCATCAAACCACTTCCTTGGCAGGGCCTGATTCATGTGCGAGGCCCCGGCGTTCCACCAGGCGCCTCGCCCATTTCCCGCTGACTTCCACGCCCGATAGTCGTCCAGCCCCAGCGCCAAGAGCTTACGACGCCGGGTCCGCGGGCGCTTCCACTGCCGCCAGATCACGCAGCGCA
>NZ_FNVC01000026.1:0-74579 GCF_900108215.1 Billgrantia desiderata
CGACGTGAAGCGTCCACTGGAAGCGCTGGATGGTTGGATACGTCGCCGACTGCGCTGCGTGATCTGGCGGCAGTGGAAGCGCCCGCGGACCCGGCGTCGTAAGCTCTTGGCGCTGGGGCTGGACGACTATCGGGCGTGGAAGTCAGCGGGAAATGGGCGAGGCGCCTGGTGGAACGCCGGGGCCTCGCACATGAATCAGGCCCTGCCAAGGAAGTGGTTTGATGGACTGGGCCTGATCTCGGTACTCGATACGGTAAGAGGGCTTAGCCGTTCTTCATGAACCGCCGTATACCGAACGGTACGTACGGTGGTGTGGGAGGGCGCCGGGGGTGACCCCGGCCCCTACCCGATTTCAGCCCCCCCTCATTGCTGCTCTTTACCGGGTCAGGGTCTTGCCTGTGCCTCCTCTGGAGGCGCCTTTTTTGTGCAAAAAACACATCCCCTGTTTTTGTCCCCCGACTCATCCGGCTCCGCGCCAGGGGCCGCGTCCTCGCAGACGCTCGCGCAGCAGCTCGGCCAGGGCCTGGGCGGCAGGCTGCGAGGCGGGTGCAATGGCGCGGGCGAAATGCAGCTGCGCTTCGCAGCGGCCGAGAGCGGGCAGGCCTTCGGCCTCGCCCAGCTCGCGCATGGCAGGGGTCAGGCGTTCGCGGTCGAGCACGCTGATCGCCAGCCCCGTCTCCACCGCGCGCTCGATGGTGTGGATGCTGGTGCTGGTGAACAGCGCGTGCCAGGGCCTGCCGAGCCGCTCCAGGGCTTCGGTGGCCAACGCCCGGTAGGGGCAGTCGACCTCGTGCAGGGCCAGCGGCAGGCTGTCCCGCTCGGTCAGGTTGGCGGCACGCGGCGCGGCCCATACCGGTGTGGTGCGCCACAGCGGCTCGCCGCCGGGCAGTGCGATGGGCCGGTCCAGCACCACTGCCAGGTCCAGCCGCGAGCGCTCCAGTTGCCGCACCAGCTCGCCGCTGGTGGCCGTCACCGCCTGCAGCAGCACCTCGGGGTGGTGCGAGGTGAACTCGGGCAGCACGTCGCCGAGCAGCTCGCGGGCATAATCCTCGGGCAGGCCGAAGCGCACCTTGCCCCGCAGCCCGCGCCCGGCATAGCGGGCCAGGATTCCGTCGTGCATGCGCAACAGCTCCCGCGCCTCCTGCAGCAGTGCCGCCCCGGCGGTAGTGGGCACCACGCCACGCGGGTCACGCTCCAGCAGGCGGACGTCGAGCAACGCCTCCAGGCGCTTGATCTGCATGCTGATGGCGCTGACGGTGCGGTGCCGCTGCTCGGCCGCCGCCGCCAGCGAACCGAGCTGGGCCGCAGCCTGAAAACTGCGCAGCAGTTCGAGATCCAGCGTTGCCGACGAGACTTCAGCCATATTGAATCCTGCCTACAAAATATATCGCTTCATTGAAGCCGGGATGACCGTCAAGCTCAAGCATCGTTATCAATGAGGGAGCACGACGATGCCAGCACAGGTTCCTGCGCTACTGATCGCCATCGGCTTCGTGGTGTGCTGGAGTTCGGGCTTCGTCGGCGGTCGGCTGGCCAGCGAGCTCGACACGCCGGTGCTCGACCTGTTCGCCTGGCGCTTCCTGCTCGCTGCGCTGCTGGTGGCGCTGTGGTGTCGTCTGACGCTTGGCGCGCTTCCGGCAATACGCGACATGAGGCGCGAGATGCTCGTGGGCAGCCTGACCATGGGCGGCTATCTGCTGGGAGTGATCGTGGCCATCGATCTCGGCGTCAGCGCCGGCATCACGGCGCTGATCGCGGCCCTGCAGCCGCTGCTGGCGGCAGCCCTGGCCGGACGCTGGCTGGGCGAGCGCCTGGGCGCATACGGCTGGCTGGGGATGGTGCTGGCCACCCTGGGCGTGGCGCTGTGCGTGGGCGACGACATGCAGCGATCGCTGGCTGCGCCGGGGTGGGCCTATCTGCTGCCGCTGCTGTCGGTCGCAGCAGTGACGCTCGGCAGCCTGCTGGCGGTGCGCCAGCCCTCGGTACTGCCGCTGCCGACGGCGCTGCTGGCCCAGCTGCTCGCGGCCGGCGGCATCTTCCTGGTGGCCGCCTGGGTGATGGGGGGCGGCAAGCTGACCGCCCCCGGCTTCGAACCTGCCGTGCTGGTGGCCATGAGCTGGCTGGTGGTGCTGTCGAGCCTGGGCGGCTACGGCTTCTTCGTCGCCAGCCTGCGCCGGCTGGGCGTCACCCTGACCTCGGCGCTGGTGCATCTGACCCCGGGAGTGACGCTGCTGTGGGCCGCGGCGATGTTCGGCGAACGCCTCGGCCCCACCGGCCTGGCAGGCATGGCGCTCGCCGGGGCGGGCGCCGGCCTGGCTATTCGCAGCGCTCGAAGATCAGGTCCCACACGCCGTGGCCCAGACGCTCGCCGCGGGCCTCGAACTTGGTCAGCGGACGAAACTCGGGACGCAGCACATAGGGCGCCGTCGCGGGCGTCGCCGTATTGACGTAGCCCGGCGCGGCTTCCATCACCTCGGCCATCCACTCGGCGTAGGCCTGCCAGTCGGTGGCCATGTGCAGCTTGCCGCCCAGCTCGAGTCGGGTGCGAATCAGCTCGACGAAGGCGGGTTGGACGATGCGCCGCTTGTGGTGCTTCTTCTTCGGCCAGGGGTCGGGGAAGAACAGCTGCAGAGTGCTGATGCTGGCCTCAGGCAGGCACTGCTCGAGCACCGCCAGGGCATCCTCACGGTAGACGCGGATGTTGGTCAGGCCGCGCTTGTCGGCCTCGTCGAGCAGCTTGCCCACGCCCGGAGCGTGCACCTCGATACCGATGAAGTCGGTATCGGGGTGGGCCTCGGCCTGCTCGATCAGCGAGGCGCCCATACCGAAGCCGATCTCCACCACCCGCGGCGCCCGGCGTCCGAACAGGGCGTCGAGATCCTGCCGCCCCTCGGCCAGGGTCAGGCCCAGCCGCGGCCAGACCTCTTCCAGGCCGCGGGTCTGGGCCTGGGTCATGCGGCCGGCGCGCAGCACGTAGCTCTTGATGCCGCGACGATGCAGCGGGGCGTCCGGCCCTTCCGGGCCGGTGGTCGAGGGGTCGCGTTGCGGGTCACTCATGGATTCGTTGCGGCTCCGGTGAATTCAGCCGTTGATGCGGCCGGCAAAGGGAGAGGAGGGATCGGCGCTCTGACGGCGCGGCATGCGTCCGGCGAGGAACGCCTCGCGCCCGGCCTCGACGGCCTTCTTCATGGCGCTGGCCATCAGCACCGGCTGGCGGGCGTGGGCGATGGCAGAGTTCATCAGCACGCCGTCGCAGCCCAGCTCCATGGCCATGGCGGCGTCGGAGGCGGTGCCGATGCCGGCATCCACCAGCACCGGCACGCTGGCCTGCTCGATGATCAGGCGGATGTTGTGCGGGTTCTGAATGCCGTGGCCGGAGCCGATCAGCGAGCCCAGCGGCATGATCGCGCAGCAGCCCAGGCGTTCGAGCTCCTGGGCCACGATGGGATCGTCGCTGGTGTAGACCATCACGTCGAAACCGTCGCGGATCAGCTCCTCCGCCGCCTTGAGGGTCTCGACCACGTTGGGGTAGAGGGTCGAGTCGTCGCCGAGCACCTCGAGCTTGACCAGCTTGTGACCGTCGAGCAGCTCACGCGCCAGCTTGCAGGTGCGCACGGCGTCCTTGGCGGTGTAGCAGCCGGCGGTGTTGGGCAGCAGGGTGAAACGCTCCGGCGGCACCACGTCGAGCAGGTTGGGGCCGGCCTCCTGGCCCAGATTGGTACGGCGCACGGCGAAGGTGACGACCTCGGCGCCCGAGGCGGCGATGGCCTCGGCGGTCTCGTCGAAGTCCTTGTACTTGCCGGTACCGACCAGCAGGCGTGAGGTGAAGGCGTGGCCGGCAATCCGCAGCGGCTGATCCTGGAAGAAGTCTGTCATCGCGTGGGCCTGTAGTTGTAGCGGGTCTTGTAGCGGGAACCGTCGGCGGGCGGCAATCAGCCGCCGCCGATGGCGTGAACGATCTCGATGCGATCGCCGTCGGCCAGGCGCGTGGCACCGTGCTCGCTCTTCGGCACGATCTCCTCGTTGCGTTCGACGGCGATGCGCCGACCGGTCAGGCCAAGGTCGTCGACCAACTGCGCCACCGTAAGGTCGGGGGCAAGGTCGCGGGGCTCACCGTTGAGCTGGATCTGCATGGCGTCCCTCTCCAGTTGACGAGTGTCGCGGGCCCATATTGTAGCCCCTTAACGCCTCCCGGGGTACGGTAGGCGGCAATCCCAATCCCCCGAAGGAGAAAGAGATGCGCGATCGCGGATGGTGGTGCCTGGCAGCGCTGTCGGGCGGAGTGGCGGTCATGGCCGGCGCCTTTGCCGCCCATGCCCTGCAGGGCCAATTGCCCGAGCGGCTGCTGGCCGCCTTCGAGACCGGCGTGCGCTATCAGATGTGGCACACCCTGGCGATGCTCGGCGTGCTCGCCTGGCGCGCCTCGCATCCGCGGCGCGGGTTCGGCATCGTGCTGGGCCTGTGGGCCGCGGGGGTGCTGCTGTTCTCCGGCTCGCTGTATGCCATGGCGCTGACCGGGCTGCGCGGCCTGGGCATGGTTACCCCGTTCGGCGGCGTGCTGATGATTGCCGGCTGGCTGACGCTGGCCGTGGGCGCCTTGCGCGCGGGGCGCGACGCTCAGTCGGAGTCGGGAATGGCGTAGGTGGCGGTGACGTGGGCTACCGGGCGCTCGTCGCCGGCAGAGAAGAGCTGCACCTCGCCCACCGCCAGGCGCCGGCCCAGTTTGATCACGCGGGCGTTGGCGATGAGGTCGCGGTCGCCGCGGGCGCGACGCAGGAAATGGCAGTTGAGATCGGTGGTCACGGCCATCGGCTCGGGGCCGATCTGGGCCAGGATGGCCACGTAGAGGCAGACGTCGGCCAGCCCCATCATGGTGGGCCCGGAGACACTGGAACCGGGCCGCAGGTGCTCGTCCTCGATGGCCAGGCTCATGGTCGCCCGCATGTGATCGACCGCCTCGATGGTGCCGGCGCGCTGGGGGAAGACCTCGTCGAGAAAATCCTCGATGGCGGCGGCAGTCATCACGGTCATCGTCGGGCTCCCTGCTGGTTGTGATCGCGGATAGCGGTGGTGATCGTGGAGCCCAACATAACCCAAAGCGCCCCGGGCGGGTACCCGGGGCGCAGTGGATCAGGCGTTGGCCCGAGGATGAGACCTCGAGGATCAGCGCGCCTTGTGCACCGCCCGCCAGTGGTGCAACAGCGGCTCGGTGTAGCCGGACGGCTGCACGCGGCCCTTGAAGATCAGGTCGCTGGCCGCCTTGAACGCGGTGGAGGCCGCAAAGTCGGCGCTCATCGCGGTGTAGGCCGGGTCGCCGGCGTTCTGCTCGTCGACCACCTTGGCCATGCGCTCCAGGGTCTTCTGCACGCGCTCGGCGTCGACCACGCCGTGGTGCAGCCAGTTGGCGATGTGCTGGCTGGAGATGCGCAGCGTGGCACGATCCTCCATCAGGCCCACGTCGTGGATGTCCGGCACCTTGGAGCAGCCCACGCCGTGCTCGACCCAGCGCACCACGTAGCCGAGGATGCCCTGGCAGTTGTTGTCGAGCTCCTGCTGGATCGCCTCGTCGCTCCACTCCACTCGCTCGGCCACCGGCACGGTGAGCAGCTTGTCGAGCAGCTCTTCCAGCAGGGCAGGCTCGCCCTGGGCCTCGAGCTCGCGCTGGATCTCGGCGACGTCGATCTGGTGGTAGTGCAGCGCATGCAGGGTGGCGGCGGTGGGCGACGGCACCCAGGCGGTGTTGGCGCCGGCCTTGGGATGGCCGATCTTCTGTTCCAGCATGGCCGCCATCAGGTCCGGCATGGCCCACATGCCCTTGCCGATCTGGGCCCGGCCGCGCAGGCCGCAGGCCAGACCGACCAGCACGTTGTTGCGCTCGTAGGCGCCGATCCAGGCAGCATTCTTCATGTCGCCCTTGCGGATCATCGGGCCCGCTTCCATGGCGGTGTGCATCTCGTCGCCGGTACGGTCGAGGAAGCCGGTGTTGATGAACACCACGCGCGAGGCGGCCTCGGCGATACACGCCTTGAGGTTGACCGAGGTGCGCCGCTCCTCGTCCATGATGCCCATCTTGAGGGTGTCACGGGCCAGGCCCAGCAGGTCCTCGACGCGACCGAACAGCTCGTTGGAGAAGGCGACTTCCTTCGGCCCGTGCATCTTCGGCTTGACGATGTAGACCGAGCCGCTGCGGGAGTTGCGCGGGTCGTTCTCGCCCTTCTTGAGATCGTGCAGGGCCAGCAGGCTGGTCACGATGCCGTCGAGGATGCCCTCGGGCAGCTCGTTGCCGTCGGCGTCGAGCACCGCCGGGGTGGTCATCAGGTGGCCGACGTTGCGCACGAACATCAGCGAACGGCCGGGCAGGGTCAGGCTGCCGCCTTCCGGGGTGGTGTAGCTGCGATCGGCGTGCAGGCGACGGGTGAAGGTCTTGCCGCCCTTCTCGATCGCCTCTTCGAGATCGCCTTTCATCAGGCCCAGCCAGTTGGCGTAGACGCCGACCTTGTCCTCGGCGTCGACCGCCGCCACGGAGTCTTCGCAGTCCATGATGGCGGTCAGCGCAGCCTCGACCAGCAGATCCTTGACGCCGGCCGGGTCGGTCTTGCCGATGGGGTGGCTGGGATCGATCTGGATTTCCAGATGCAGGCCGTGGTTGGAGAGCAGAATCGACTCCGGGTTTGCCGCATCGCCGCTGTAGCCGACCAGCTTGCCCGGCTCCTTGAGGCCGGTCTCGCGGCCGCCTTCGAGGCTCACCACCAAGCGGCCGTCGCGCAGCACGTACTTGACGGCATCGCGGTGGGAGCCGGTAGCCAGCGGTGCGGCCAGGTCGAGCACGCCGCGGGCGTAGGCAATGACCTTCTCGCCGCGCTTGGGATTGTAGCCCGAGCCCTTCTCGGCGCCGCCCTCTTCGGAGATGGCGTCGGTGCCGTAGAGCGCATCGTAGAGGCTACCCCAGCGTGCATTGGCGGCGTTGAGCGCATAGCGCGCATTGCTCACCGGCACCACCAGCTGCGGGCCGGCCTGAATGGCCACTTCGCGGTCGACGTTGGCCGTGGAGACCGTCACCTGTGCGGGGGCGTCCACCAGGTAGCCGATCTCCTCGAGAAAGGCGCGATAGACGCTCATGTCGCGCACCGGACCGGGGTTCTCACGGTGCCAGGTATCCAGTTGCGCCTGCAGCCGCTCGCGCTCGGCGAGCAATTCACGATTTTTCGGTGTCAGATCATGAAAGATGGCGTCGACCCCGGCCCAGAAGCTCTCGGCATCGATGCCGGTACCCGGCAGGGCCTGGTCGTTGATGAAACGGTCCAGTTCAGCGGCCACCTGGAGACGATGGCGAGTGACGCGTTCGGACATGGAAGAGTCTCCTCCTGCGTGGCGGCCGACTATCCTGCTCTCGGCTCGCCGCAATTCGTGGGGGTGATACCACTGCGAGGCGCCAATTTTGTGGAAAACTGTTCCATATGTAAACCCGAAGGAAGGGCTACCCTACTAGACATAGGGTTAAGAGTCGTTTTTCTGACCAAATGGTCAACAAATATCGGCTACCGCAGCGATTCTCTCCTCGACAGCATGGCCGGAAGTTATACTCACTGCACGCTCGGTGTCGCGACAGATGAAAGGAATCGAAGGGAAAGTGTCTTGATACGCTGGAGCACGTCATGACCGACTTTACGCCCCTGCAGGCGCTGGGACCGGTGGCGCCCTTCCGTGCCGAAGGCGAGCCTTCGCTGGCGGACTACTTGGCGCATTACGGCCTGGCGCCGCTGCTCACCGAGCACGTCGGACTCTACGTTGGCTATACCGGCACCCAGCGCTATCAGCTGTGGACCCAGGTATGGAGCCCCGCGGAGCCCATCGGCACGGCCTTCGTGGTGCACGGCTACTACGATCACCTCGGTCTCTACCGCCACCTGCTGCAGCGGCTGCTGGAGCGGCGTTGGCGGGTGGTGATGTGGGACCTGCCGGGACACGGCCTGTCCAGCGGCAAACGCGCCTGCATCGACGACTTCGCCCACTATGGGGAGTGTCTGAATGCCTTGCAGGAACAGCTGGAAGGTAGCGGGCTGGCCCCCCGACCCTGGCTCGGAGTCGGCCAGAGTACCGGGGCCGCCATTCTCGCCACCGACGCCCTGAGCCACCCCGACGAGGATCGCTGGGCCGGCCTTGCACTGCTCGCGCCCCTGGTGCGCCCCTTCGGCTGGCCCCAGGCGGGGTGGCTGCACAGCCTGGTGGGCCCCTTCGTCGAGTCCCTGCCGCGTCGCTTCGGCGCCAACTCCACCGACGCCGAGTTTGCCGCCTTCCTGCGCGAACACGACCCCCTGCAGCCGGAGCACCTTTCGCTCAACTGGGTCAGCGCCATGCGCCGCTGGATGCCTCAGCTGCTCGCCCTGCCCCCGCGTGACCTCCCCACCCTGATCCTTCAAGGGGAGCAGGACGTTACCGTCGACTGGGAGTGGAATCTGGCGGTATTGGAGCGAAAATTTCCCAAGGCCCGCATCGAGCGTCATCCGGAAGCGCGCCATCATCTGGTCAACGAAGCCGAACCCATCCGCGACGCTCTGTTCAGATCACTCGACGGCTTCGTCGAAGAGCTGGAGCAGCGCCTGGCACCGGCCGCTCAGGAGCCTAACATTCGATGCTGAGACACATCGCGCTGCTCGCTCTTCTCATGTTGCTGGCGGGCTGTGCCGCCCAGCCTCCCGAGCCCGATCCCATTCGCCGCGCCCTGCAGAACCTGAGCGACCGCGCCGTCGACCGGGTGATCCAGGTGGATGCCCTGCAGCCCCCTGCCGACCAGGTGCTGCTGCTGGTCTCCCCCCAGGTGGACGATAGCCTCGAGATCGACAGCGACCGCTTCCTCGAAAGCCTCACCCGCGCCCTGTTGGGCGTGAGCGACGGCCCTCAGGTGCTCGACTGGCGCCCGGCGATGGCCGGAGAGGGTGGCGCTCACCAGTGGCGCATGGAGAGCCGGCTGGAAGCCACCGCACCGCGCCTGCGCCTGACCGACCGCGACCTGCTGCCCTACCGCCTCACGCTGTCGCTGCACCGCCCCGACAACGACGGCGCCCTGTGGCAGACCGAGGTCGAAGGCGCCTTCGACGCCACGGCGCTGTAAAGATCATCAGCAAGTATTGGCTCATTAGGAGAGGGTGTTTACACGCGTTACGAGCGACGGCCAGGCAAGGCGAAATCAATCGAAAAAGCGGAGTTTACTGGTTTGTAAATGAGCAATTTGAGATTGATTTCAACACACAGCATGGCCTAGCGCAGTAGCGTGTAAGCAGCCTCTCAACCCTGGCGCAATTGGCGATCTAGCTGCCGATACCCAATCGCCTCCATCAGCTCGCCGCGCTCCGGGTGCGGCTTTTCGGCCAGATCGGCCAGGGTCAGCGCCACCCGCAGCACCCGGTGGTAGGCCCGCGCCGAGAGGCGCAGGCGTTCGAGCACCCCGGCCAGCCAGGCGCGGTCGGCGGTGGAGAGCGCACAGGCCGCCTCCAGCTCGCGCCCGCCCAGATGAGCGTTGAGTGCGCCGCGGGCGTACTGGCGTTCGCGGGCGGCCATCACCCGAGCACGCACCACGGCGGAGCTTTCACCCACCTCGCGTGAAGTCAGCTGTTCCGGAGGCAGCGCCGGCACCTCGATCTGCAGGTCGATGCGGTCGAGCAGCGGCCCCGAGAGCCGCGACTGGTAGCGCTGGATCTGCGCCGCAGTGCATTGGCAGGCCTGGCGCGGGTCGCCCAAATGGCCGCAGGGGCACGGATTCATCGCTGCAACCAGTTGAAATCTAGCGGGAAACTTACGTTCGTGGTTGGCCCGGGCGATATGAATGCGCCCCGACTCCATCGGCTCGCGCATCACCTCCAGCACGTGGCGACTGAACTCGGGCAACTCGTCGAGAAACAGCACGCCGTGATGAGCCAGGGAGATCTCCCCCGGGCGCGGCCAGGAGCCGCCACCGACCAGAGCCACGGCGCTTGCGGTGTGGTGCGGCGCGCGAAACGGACGGCGCCCCCACTGCTCGGCCAGCGGCAGGCCGCACACCGAACGGATGGCGGCGACCTCCAGCGCCTCCTCCTCGGTAAGCTCGGGCAGGATGCCGGGCAGGCGGCTCGCCAGCATGGTCTTGCCGGTACCGGGCGGGCCGGCGAACAGCAGGTTGTGCGAACCCGCCGCGGCGATCTCCAGCGCACGACGCGCCTGGTGCTGGCCGCGCACGTCGGCCAGGTCGCCCTCGCGGGTGGCGGCCACCGGCGGCGCCTCGAGGCGGTGCGCGGCGATGGGCTGCTGGCCCAGCAAATGCGCCATGACGTCGAGCAGGTGCTCCGCCGGCAGCACCTGCAGATCGCCGGCCAGCGCCGCCTCGTCGGCATTTTCCTTAGGCACGATCAGCTTGCGTCCGGCCTTGCGTGCCGCCAGCGCCAGCGGCAGCACACCGCTGATGGGGCGCAGCCGGCCGTCCAGCGCCAGCTCGCCGACGCTCTCGATACCCTCGAGCGCCTCGCCGGGAAGCTGGCCGGAGGCCACCAGAATGCCCAACGCGATGGGCAGGTCGAAACGCCCGCCGACCTTGGGCAGGTCGGCGGGCGCCAGGTTGAGCACGATTCTGCGCGTATTGGGGAAGTCGAAGCCGGCGTTGACCAGGGCGCTGCGCACCCGTTCGCGGCTCTCCTTGACGGCGGCCTCGGGCAGACCCACCAGGGTCATTCCCGGCAGGCCGTTGGCCAGATGTACCTCGACCTGCACCTCGGGCGCTTCCAGCCCCAGGCCGGCCCGTGTGGCAACGATCGCCAGCATCTTGCGGTCCCTCGCTTTCCATTTGAGAAACGCTGAATAAATTGGCGAGCGAGATGAAGCGCAAGGCGCACGGAGCACAGGAACCGGAGCCTATGGGGTATAGGTGAGGATTCTGAGCACCGCGCAACGCAGCGATTCGCTCGCGCAGACATTTATGCAGTGTTTTATTAGCGTAAGGGCTAGATACTAGCACTGTGCTGTAGCGAGCTCTCCACGCTGGCTCAGCGCTTGGCTTCGCCGGGTTCGCCGTCGTCCTTGGCCGCATCCTCGGGCAGCGTGAGAGTCGCTTGGGTCACCGGGGTCTCGCGGGCCGCCAGCGCCTTCTCCAGCGCGGCCACCTGCTGCTCCAGCGCCTCGACCCGGATGCGTGTGCGCTGCAGCACGTCCATCAGGATGTCGAAATCCTCCCGCGATACCAGCTCGAGACGGTCGAAGGCGCCGCGTACGACCTGCTGTATCCCCTTCTGCAACTCTTCCGGCGCCTGGGCCGCCCCCTGCAGGCGCTCGCCGAGCTGCTGCGCCAGTCGGCTGATGGGGTCCTGACTCGCCATGGTGCGCTTCTCCTTTCGCCTGGGCATGTTGCCTTACAGCATACGCAAGGCACTGCAACGACGCATTCCCTTCTCGCGCTCCGACATGGCGCACCTGCACCACGCTCAGGCACCAAGCTGGTGCATGGACGTGCAATGCCCCTCCCCCACTTGGTGAATCGAGCCTCTTCCGTCCTGAAAAATGGCTGTAGGGAAAGGTTTTTTTCGGAAATGGCACGTAATGCGCATAAGCAGGGTACAGCAGCTGGCAACCCATCGCCCCACTACCAGCATGGAGAGACGCTAATGAAGCTCATCACCGCCATCATCAAACCCTTCAAGCTCGACGACGTGCGCGAGGCCCTGGCCGACAACGGCGTGCAAGGCATCACCGTGACCGAAGTGAAGGGTTTCGGCCGCCAGAAGGGCCACACCGAGCTCTACCGCGGCGCCGAGTACGTGGTCGACTTCCTGCCCAAGGTCAAGGTCGAGGTGGCCGTGGACGACTCCCGCGTCGAGAGCGTGCTGGATGCCATCTGCGGTGCGGCCAACAGCGGCAAGATCGGCGACGGCAAGGTCTTCGTGACGCCGCTGGAGGATGTGATTCGCATCCGTACCGGCGAACGCGGCGCCGAAGCCGTCTGATCGTCATAACGAGAACAACGGAGAACACTCATGAGTGAACTTGCCGAGTTGAGCTATGCGCTCGACACCTTCTATTTCCTGATCTGCGGCGTGCTGGTGATGTGGATGGCCGCCGGCTTCTCCATGCTGGAAGCCGGCATGGTGCGCGCCAAGAACACCGCCGAGATCCTGACCAAGAACATCGCCCTGTTCGCCATCGCCTGCACCATGTATCTGCTGGTGGGCTACTCGATCATGTACTCGAGCGACGCCGGCGGCATCCTGCCCAACCTGGGCGTACTGATCGGTGGCGAGAACAGCGTCGATGCGGTCACCGCCGGTGGTGAAGACGCCCCCTACTACTCCATGCGCGCCGACTTCTTCTTCCAGGTGGTGTTCGTCGCCACCGCCATGTCGATCGTCTCCGGCGCCGTGGCCGAGCGCATGAAGCTGTGGGCCTTCCTCGCCTTCGCCGTGGTCATGACCGGCTTCATCTACCCCGTCTCCGGCTACTGGACCTGGGGCGAGGGCTGGCTCGACGAACTGGGCTTCTCCGACTTCGCCGGTTCCGGCATCGTGCACTTGGCCGGTGCGGCCGCGGCCCTGGCCGGCGTGCTGATCCTCGGCCCGCGCAGGGGCAAGTACGGTAAGGACGGCAGCATTCATGCCATCCCGGGTGCCAACATGCCGCTGGCCACCCTGGGTACCTTCATCCTGTGGATGGGCTGGTTCGGTTTCAACGGCGGCTCGGAGCTCAAGCTCTCCGACGTGGCCTCGGCCAACAACGTGGCCCAGGTGCTGGTCAACACCAACGCCGCGGCGGCCGGTGGCGTCATTGCCGCGCTGATCCTGGCCAAGCTGTGGTTCCGCAAGGCCGACCTGACCATGGCGCTGAACGGCGCCCTGGCCGGCCTGGTGGCGATCACCGCCGAACCGCTGGAGCCCACTGCGCTGGGCGCGACCCTGATCGGTGCCGTGGGCGGCATCATCGTGGTGGCCTCCATCGTTACCCTCGACAAGCTGAAGATCGACGATCCGGTCGGCGCCATCTCGGTGCACGGTGTGGTCGGCATCTGGGGCCTGCTGGTAGTGCCGCTCTCCAACGGCGACGCCACCTTCGGTGCGCAGATCATCGGCGGCCTGGCGATCTTTGCCTGGGTCTTCGCTACCAGCCTGGCAGTGTGGCTGATCATCAAGGCGATCATGGGCGTACGTGTCAGCGAGGAGGAAGAGTACGAGGGGGTCGACCTGGCCGAGTGCGGCATGGAAGCCTACCCCGAGTTCAGCGTCGCCCGTGTCTATGGCGGCAGCGGTGGACGTCCGCAGTCCGGCGGCTACGCAGCCGGCGCGCCGATCGGCCAGCCCCGCCCAGAATAAACGCTTACCCCTTCCGGGCTCCCTGCGGGGAGCCTTTTTTTCTTCCTGACGAGGGCGGTGTATGCTTGAGGCCAGCCGATTCGTACCCGCCCGGGTTCGAGCGAAGAACCCCGCACGACAACGAGGAAACAGACCATGAAACTGGTGACCGCCATCATCAAGCCGTTCAAGCTAGACGACGTTCGCGAGTCGCTTTCGGAGATCGGAGTGCAGGGTATCACCGTGACCGAGGTGAAGGGGTTCGGCCGTCAGAAGGGCCACACCGAGCTCTATCGCGGTGCCGAGTACGTGGTCGACTTCCTGCCCAAGGTGAAGGTGGAGATCGCCATCGACGATGACCTGGTCGAGCAGGTGATCGATGCCATCACCCAGGTGGCCAATACCGGAAAGATCGGCGACGGCAAGATCTTCATCACCCCGCTGGAGCAGGTGATTCGTATCCGCACCGGCGAAACCGGCAAGGACGCGGTATAAGCCCAGACATACAAAACCCACGACCGTAAGGCCGTGGGTTTTTTTGAAGCTCGGCAAGCACCGAAACGTGAGCGAGCGTCCCGTTTTACTTCTCGACGAAGGCACGCTCGATGACGTAATCGCCGGGTTCGCCCATGCGCGGCGAGATGTTGAAGCCCAGGTCGTCCAGCAGAGCGCTGGTCTCGTCGAGCATCGCCGGGCTGCCGCAGATCATGGCGCGGTCCTGCTTGGGATCCATCGGCGCAATGCCGGTGTCCTCGAACAGCTTGCCGCTGCGGATATGATCGGTGAGGCGGCCCATGGTGTGGAACTCCTCGCGGGTCACGGTGGGGTAGTAGACCAGCTTCTCGCGGATCTCGTCGCCCAGGTATTCGTGAGCCGGCAGCTCCTGCTGGATGAAGTCGGCATAGGCCAGCTCGCTGACGCTGCGCACGCCGTGCACCAGGATCACCTTCTCGTAGCGCTCGTACACCTCCGGATCCTGGATCAGGCTCATGAACGGGGCCAGGCCGGTACCGGTGGAGAGGAAGTAGAGATTGCGCCCCGGCAGCAGGTCGTCGGTGACCAGGGTGCCGGTGGGCTTGCGGCTGACCATGATCTGGTCGCCGACCTTGAGGTGCTGCAGGCGCGAGGTCAGCGGGCCGTCGGGCACCTTGATGCTGAAGAACTCGAGGTGATCCTCGTAGTTGGGGCTGGCGATGGAGTAGGCACGCATCAGCGGTTTGCCGTTCACTTCGAGACCGATCATCACGAACTGTCCGTTCTTGAAGCGCAGGCTGCGCTCGCGGGTGGTGCGGAAGCTGAACAGGGTGTCGTTCCAGTGGTGGACACTGAGAACCTCTTCCAACGCAAACTTGCTCATGCCGGCTCCTAGATATTCCTATATCGAATAAAGCATTGGGCTAGATGATTTGCTTGCATTATAAGAGCGCAAGGTTTATCTGTTAATTGGATTGTATGGATATCCTTTATCCAGATTCCTGATATAGATCAACATCGAGCCGTTTCATGCACTTCACCCTGCGCCAACTCGAGGTCTTCGTCGCCGTCGCCCAGCATGAGAGCGTCTCTCGCGCCGCGCGGGCGCTCTCCCTGTCGCAGTCGGCCACCAGTACCGCCCTGGCCGAGCTCGAGCGCCAGTTCGACTGCCAGCTGCTCGACCGCATCGGCAAGCGGCTGCGGCTCAACGCCCTGGGCTTTCAGCTGCTGCCCAAGGCGGTGGCGCTGCTCGACCGCGCCGAGGAGATCGAGGAGATCCTGCACGGTCAGCAGGGCATCGGTTCGCTCGACGTGGGCGCCACCCTGACCATCGGCAACTACCTGGCGACGCTGCTGATCAGCGATTTCATGCAGCGCCATCCGGGCAGCCGGGTGCGGCTGGCGGTACGCAATACGCGGGAGATCATCGACCGCGTGCGTCAGCACGAGCTCGACCTGGGGCTCATCGAGGGTCACTGCGAGGAAGAGGACGTGATCACCCAACCCTGGGTGGAGGACGAGCTGTCGGTGTTCTGCTCACCGCGCCATCCGTTGGCCGGCCAGGGTCCGGTGGAGCTGGAGCGCCTGCTGCGCGAGGCCTGGATCATGCGCGAGCAGGGCTCGGGCACCCGCATGACGCTGGAGCAGGCCGCGAGGCACCGTCGCGGGCGCTTCAATACGCTGTTGGAACTGGAGCATACCGAAGGCATCAAGCGCGCGGTGGAGTCGGGGCTCGGCATCGGCTGCGTGTCGAAGCTGGCGCTGCGCGACGCCTTCCGCCGCGGCAGCCTGGTGCCGATTCCCACTCCCGAACTCGACCTGAGCCGCCAGTTCGCCTTCATCTGGCATCGTCACAAGTACCTGGCCACCGGCATGCGCGAGTTCCTGCGCCTGTGCCGGCAGATGACCGAGGGGGCCAGGCGCAGCGACGAGATCGATCTGCCGCCGGTCTCCTGACCCTCCCCACCCTCTGCCCGTCAGCGATCGCGCAGACGGAAGCCGCCGACGACTTGCGCCAGACGGTCGGCCTGCTCGCTGAGCTGCTCGGCGGCGGTGGTCGACTCCTCCACCAGCGCGGCATTCTGCTGGATCGTGCGGTCCAGATCGGCCACGGCCACGCTGACCTGGCCGATGCCGTCGCTCTGCTCGCCGGCGGCCATGCTGATCTCGCCCAGCATGTTGGCTACCCGGTTCACGCTGGCCATCAGCTCGCCCATGCTCTCGCCGGCGCGCCCCACCAGCTCCGTGCCGGTGATGACGCGCTGGCTGGAGGCCTCGATCAGCGCCCGGATGTCGCGCGAGGCTTCGGCACTGCGGGTGGCGAGCTGGCGCACCTCGCCGGCGACCACGGCAAAGCCGCGGCCGTGCTCGCCGGCCCGGGCGGCTTCGACCGAAGCGTTGAGCGCCAGCAGGTTGGTCTGGAAGGCGATGCCGTCGATGACCTTGACGATCTCACCGATCTGCTTCGACGAACGGCTGATCTCCTGCATGGTGTCCACCACCTGGCCGACCGTGTCGCCGGAGCGCTGGGCGACCTCGGCGGCCGACTTCGACAGGCCATTGGCTTCACGCGAGGAGGCCGAGGTGTGCTCCACCGTGGCCGAAATCTGCTCCATGGAGGCGGAGGTCTGCTGCAGGCTGGCAGCGGCCTGCTCGGTGCGCCGCGACAGATCCTCGCCGCCGCTGGCGATCTCGCTGGCCGCCAGGCGCACCGATTCGCTGCTGGCGCGCACGTCGAGCAGCACGTCGTGGATCTTGTCGACGAAGGCATTGAACTGGATGGCGAGTTCGGCGCTCTCGTCGCGCCCCCGCACCGGCAGGCGCTGGGTCAGGTCGCCGTCGCCGGAGGCGATGTCACGCATGCGGTCGGCCAACAGCCGCAGCGGGCGCGACACGCGGGTGCCGACCCACCACAGCGCGGCGAGCCCCAACGCCGCCAGCAGCAGGCCGACCACGGTCATGCCCAGGGTATCGGCCCGGCGCTGCTCGTTCATCATCGTCTGCAGCGCCGTGAGCTCTGCCATCACCGCCGCTTCGGGCAGCCGGATCATCAGCGTCCAGGGCTGCTCGCTGGCACCGATGGTAAAGGGCTGATAGCGCTCCAGCATGCCGTCGCGTACCAGGCTCACGCTGGTGCCCTCCGCCTGAGCCTGCTCGAGGGCCGACAGCACCTGAGCGTCGAAGGCTTCGCTTGCGGCATCGCCCAGCCGCTCGGCATTGGCGGTGTAGGCCACCAGCCCCCCGCGTCCCGCCACCAGTGCCATCTCGCCTGCGCCGCCGTAAAGTTCTCCGTTGGCCTGCAGCAGCAGCTCCTGGATGAAATCCAGCGAGAGATCGACTCCCGCCACGCCGCGAAACGCCCCCTCGACCAGGATCGGCACGTTGAACGAGGTCACCAGCAGCGTCTCGCCAGCGAAGTCGTAGGGCGCCGGGTCGATGATGCAGGGGGCGAGGGTCTCCCGCGGGCAGAGGTAGTATTCGCCCTCACGCACGCCGTTGGCGAGCTGCGCCGTGCTCTCCATGGTCTCTCCCAACGGCAGCACCTCGACGCCGCCCTCCCCGGTGCGATACCACCAGGGCATGAAGCGACCGCTGCCGTCGTAGCCGTCGCTTTCGCCAAGATCGGCATACAGGGCATCGCGGCCGAAGGCATCGGGCTCCCAGCCGATGAAGGCGTCCAGCAGCGAGGGGTTCTGCACCACCGTCTCGCGCACCAGGTTGGAGAGCTCGCGGCGGCTCAGGCCAAGGGCGGTGCGACCGCTGCCGTCCCGCTGCCCCATCAGCGCATTGGTATCGGCCAGTTGGGTGGCCAGGGTCAGGGCATGCTCGAGTTCGCGCTGGATCCTGCCGGCCTCGGCGTCCGCCAACACCGCCAGGCGCTCGTCTACGGCCCCTTCGAGCAGTTCGCGGGTGTGGGTCTCGACGGTCTGCTGGGTACGTGCCGAGGAGAACAGGGCATAGACGACCAGAGCCACGACCACTGCCAACAGGCAGGGCCCAGCCAGCAGGACCACGAATTGGCGGATCGATCTGAGGTGCATGGGCGTTCTCGCTGAAGTGGGTAGCATGTTTGCAGCGAAGTAAACTTCACAGCCATGCTCCTTCTATCGGCAAGAACGCCCCTATCTTGAATGCGCGCTTGAGTCCAAGCTCGAGTGCGAGGCTAAGATCGCTTCAGCGCATGTCGCTGACGGCCTTCTGGATATCGTTCAGCGGCGCCTTGGAGAGATCCTTGTCCAGGGTGTGGATGATCAGCTTGCTGGTCGGCCCGTCGATCTTGTCACGCAGCACGCCCAGGAAACGCGGTGGCGCGACGAGGATCAGCTTGTCCAGATGGTTGTCGACCCGAGCCTTGTAGATGCGTTCGGCAATCTGCTTAGCGAAGATCTCCGCCTCGTGATCCAGCGCCACGCTGTCACCGCGGCTGGAACGCCGCGTATGGGAGGTCGACTCGTCGACGGCTCCCGTCTCGCCGGTGACCAGGTCTCCCTCGTGCAGACGCCCTTCGGCGTGCACCAGGCTCTCCTTCTCCTCCAGCTTTAGCGCGTCGCGGGTGAATACGCGCGCCCTAGCCGCATCGGCCACCACGATATACGTTGTCATAGCCTCTCCTTGATGCAGTGAATGGAGCCCCATTGCGGGCCTTCGATTTCAACATGGCAAGGGCTGCCGGGAAGGTCAACCGGCCAACTCGCCGTCGCCCGCCTCAGAGCACCTTGCGTCGCAGCAGCCCCGTCACCGCCTCGCCGATCAGCACCAGCACGATGATGGCGATCAGAATGGTGGCCACCGTGGGCCAGGCGAAGGTGTCGATGGCGCCCTGCAGGATCACCCCGATACCGCCGGCGCCGACCAGACCCAGCACCGTCGATTCACGGATGTTGATGTCCCAGCGCAGGATGACGATGGCGAAGAAGGCCGGCATCACCTGAGGCACGACGGCGTAGACGATGACCTTGGCCTTGGAGGCGCCGGTGGCTTCCATGGCCTCCACCGGGCGACGGTCGATCTCCTCGATCGCCTCGCCCATCAGCTTGCCGATGAAGCCGATGGAGCGAAACATGATGGCCAATATTCCCGCCAGCACCCCGGGGCCGAAGATGGCCACGAACAGCAGCGCCCAGATGATGGTGTTCACCGAACGGCTGGCCACCAGGATGAAGCGCCCCAGCCACAGGCAGGCACGGTTGGGGGTGGTGTTCTGCGCGGCGATGTAGGAAACCGGCAGGGCGATGAAGATCGTCAGCAGGGTCGCCAGGGTGGCAATGTGCACCGTCTCCAGCAGCGCATTGGTGATCGCGGCAAGTCGCGAGGGATCGGGCGGCCACATGCGCGCGCCCAGGCTCGAGATCTGGTTGGGGGCGTCCCACACCCAGGGCCAGAAGATGTCGATGTCGCGTATCGCCCAGTAGACCACCATCACGGTGGCCAGCAGCACGCCATAGCGGATCAGTTGCTGCTTGCGGTCGTAGCGCCGCCAGACGCGATCGGCCAGGGCTCCGGCATGATCTACCATATCTTCTTCCTCACCCAGCCGCTGATGCCTTCACTGACCAGAATCACGGCGATGATCATGAGCAGGATGGCAAAGGCGAAATCGTAGTCGTAGCGGCCGAAGGCATTCATCAGGGTACCGCCGATGCCGCCGGCGCCAACGATGCCGACCACCGCCGAGGCGCGCAGGTTGCTGTCGAGCTGATACATGGAGAGCCCCACCTGGCGCGGCAGGATCTGCGGAAACACGGCATAGATCAGGGTTGCCAGGTAGCCCGCCCCGGCGGCTTTCATCGCCTCGACCTGACCCCAGTCGATCTCCTCGATCTCCTCCGCCAGCAGCTTGCCGACGAAGCCGATCGAATAGATCGTCAGGGTGAGGATGCCGGCCAGCGGACCGAAGCCCACCGCGGCCACGAACAGGATGGCGACGATCACCGGATGAAAACTGCGCGAGACGATGATTACCGCCCGCCCGAGCAGATAGATGGGCTTGGGCGCCACGTTCTTGGCCGCCATCACGGCGAAGGGAATCGACAGTGCCACCCCCATCAGCGTGGCCAGAATGGCGATCTGAAAACTCTCCTTGAAGCCGGTGATCAGCAGCCCGCTGCGCTCGAAGCTGGGCGGAAAGCCGCCGCCGAAGATACGCGCCGCCCGTGGCAGGCCCTCGCTGATGCGCGCCCAGTTGAACGGCAGCGAGCCGAAGGCCCACACCAGGTAGACGATCACCACCAACCACAGCCCATAGCGCAGCAGCGGGTTGGCGATGAAGGGCGGCTTGCGCCAGGTACGTGGCACGGCGGCCTGGTCAGGTCGAGTCATGGGCCACCCCCTGCTGCGCCGGGCGGCCGGGCTCCTCGGTGATCTCGTCCTCGGCCGTCTCGATGCCGCCGTAGATGGCGTCCAGCGCCTCCTTGCCGAAATCGGCCGGCGCGCCGTCGAAGATCATCCGGCCGTGGCGCAGGCCGACGATGCGTTCGGTATAGGCCTTGGCCTGGGCCACGTTGTGAATGTTGATCAGCACCGGCAGCGAGAGCTCGCTGGCCAGGCTCTGCAGCAGCTTCATGATCTGCTCGGAGGTGCGCGGATCGAGCGAGGCCGTGGGCTCGTCGGCCAGCAGGATTTCCGGTTCCTGCATCAGCGCTCGCACCACGCCGACCCGCTGGCGCTCGCCGCCGGAGAGTTCGTCGGCCCGCTTGTTGGCATAGTGGGCGATGCCCACCCGCTCCATCAGCGTGAAGGCACGCTCGATATCGCTCTGAGGATAGCGGCGGGTGATCGCCTGGTAGAGATTGACGTAGCCGAGCCGCCCCGCCAGCACGTTCTCCATCACCGTGAGACGGTCGATCAGGTTGAAGCCCTGAAACACCATGCCAATCTTGCGCCGGGCACGGCGTAGTTCGCGCCCGCGCAGGTGAACCAGTTCATTGCCGTTGAGCTTGATCGAACCCGAGGTGGGCTCCACCAGGCGGTTGATACAGCGCAGCATGGTACTCTTGCCGGCCCCGGAGGCGCCGACGATGGAGACCACGCTGCTGCCTTCGACCGTCAGGTCCAGCTCCTTGAGCACCGGCTCGTCACGGCCGTAACGCTTGACCAGCTTTGAAATTTCCAGCATTCACCCCACCTCGCGAAAAAAGAAACGGAGACGCCCCCGGCGAAGCCGAGGGCCCCGGCTGCTCGCTGCCAGGTTTACTCCTGCTCCAGGTCCTCGCGGGTGTAGCGCACGTCGTTGGCGGCCTGGATGGTGCGGATCACCTCCCAGTGCTCCTGGTAATTGATGGGAATGAACTTCTCTACGCCTTCGAACTCGTCGCCCAACGCCGTGCCCGCGAAGTCGAAGCTGAAGAAGGCTTCCTTGATCTTCTCGACCAGGTCAGGGTGCAGATTATGCGCATAGTTATAGGAGGTGGTGGGGAAGCGGTCGGACTCGTAGATCATGCGCACCTCCTCCTCATCGTAGAGTCCTCGCGCCGCCATACGCTCGATGACTTCTGAGGCCACCGGCGCGGCGTCATAGTCACGGGCGACCACGCCCAGCATCGACTGGTCATGGCTGCCGGAGTAGACCACCTCGTAGTCTTCGTCGGGCACGATGCCGAGCTCCGGGAACAGCGCCCTAGGTGCCAGATTGCCGGAGTTCGACGTGGGCGAGGTGTGCGCCACCCGCTTGCCACGCAGATCCTCCATCTCTTCGATGTCGGAATCGACGTGGGTGTAGACCTGCAGGGTGTAACCGAACTGACCGTCGTCGGAGCCCATCAGGGCGAACGGTACCGCGCCGGCCAGGTTCACCGCGAACGGCGTCGGGCCGGTAGAGAAGCCGGCAATGTGCAGCCGCCCGCTGCGCATGGCCTCGACCTGAGCCGAGTTGGACTGCACGGCAAAGAAGCGTACGTTACGCTCGGTCACCTCCTGGAGGTGATCGATGAAGGGCTGCCAGATGTCGGAGTAGATGGCAGGATCCTCCACCGGGGTATAGGCGAAGATCAGCGTATCGGGATTGGCCCACTCGGATTCGTCGGCGGGCAGATCGGCGACCATGTCGCCATCCTCATCGCAATACAGAGTGTCCAGGTCGCCCCGGGGGCAGTCGGCCTGGGCCTGCGCCGAGATCAGCAGGGCCAGAGGCAGCAGGCTGGAGAGAGCGAGGGCGGCGAAGGGCGGGCGGACGATGGATTTACTGGTTGTCATTGGCGTGTCTCTCTAATCGCTGTAGTTATGTGTACAACATTCCGTATGTAACGCCTAAGCAGACCTTGACACAAGGCAGCGGGATGACCTGACGCATTTTCCCGCCTATCCTGCTCGGAAGCGAACATACCAAAGCCTTCATGATCGCAAACGAAACTAACTCTCAATCTAGGTAGTATGACAAGACGATGTCAAACCGATTTCACCGCGCCTCGGGTTCGCGCCACAATCGCTACCTGCTGATGCGGCATGGTCATAGTGAAGCCAACGAGCGGCACCTGATCATCAGCACCCCGGCCAGGGGGCTCTCGGCGTTCGGCCTCTCCCACCGGGGCGAGGCACAGCTGCAAGAGCTGCTCGCCGACTGGCGCTGGCCGACGCCGACCCGCATCCTGCACTCCGACTTCCTGCGCACCACCGAAACCGCCACCCGAGTGGCCATGCACTTCGGTCTCGCGTTGCAACCCGAACCGCGCCTGCGCGAGCGTGCCTTCGGCGATTTCGAAGGCGGACCGGACAGCCACTATCCCGACGTCTGGGCGCTCGATGCTCACGACCCGGCGCATCGAGAGCATGGCGTGGAGAGCGCCGCCAGCGTCGCCGCTCGCATGCAAGGGGTGATCGCTTCGCTGGAGCAATCGCTGCGCCAGGAGACCGTGCTGTTGGTAAGCCACGGCGATCCGCTGCAGATCCTGCTGACCGCTCTCCAGGGCCGCCCGCTTGGTGAGCATCGCGCCCGTGACGCGCTGCTACCGGCCAGCATCACCTTGCTTGACTGAGCGGTGAAACGTTTCCCGACGTGACGGCTGACGCCGGCCGCGATCTGGGGTAGCATCGAACCGCCGGCAGGGATGTCGGCACGTTCATCGTATGCCGATGTGCCCTAGGGAGGAGCCCGATGCGTCAGTTTCTGTTTCCCCGCCGCCCCATGTCCCGCGGCGTTCTGCTCTTCTTCCATCTCCTGTTGCAGATGGGGCTGCTCGTCGCCGCCGCACTATGGCTGCTGCCACGCACCCCCTGGTTCGCTGCCACCGACTGGTACCTGGCCTGGCCCGAGCTGGCGGCGGGTGCCGGGCTGTGGCTGGCCGCAGCGTTCACGCTGCGCCTGCTCGTCGAACTCTGCCTGCTGCCTCATCACCTCGCCGCTCGTGCCGGCTTCGCGCCCGGCGACGTGGTGACGCGCTCCTTCGAGCGCCGCCCGGCAGTGCACGATGCCCAGGCCGCCTGGACCAGCGAGGCACGCTCGGTCGAGATCGAACCCAGCGTGCTGGGCAGTGCACGAGTGACGCGCCCCGCCGAGTCCCTCAAGCCTCAGGGCAGCATCTGACCTTCAACCGGCCAGGGTTCGGCATTGCCACCGAACACGTCATGGTGTAACCGCAATGTAAGGCTCTGTTATGATCGGTCTACCGCCCGATGGATGAGTCGACCCATGCCGGTTCCGATCCAGCCCGACGCCATGCGCCTCCTCGCCGCTCTCGCCAAGGGCAGCCGGGCCTTGATGAGGGGGCGCTTCTGGGGCGACGGCGTCGATGCACTGCTGGGCGAGATCGGCCAGGCTTCGGGGGCCAGCCGGGTATGGATCTTCCAGTTGCTGGAACTGCAGGACGAGGCGGTCATTCAGGACTATGTGTTCGAGTGGGCCGCCAAGCCAAGCTATCGTCAGCTCACGCAGAAGCGCTTTCGCTTCTTTGCCAGCGTTTTCGATGACCCCACCTATCGCCGCATGGTCGCCGAGCGCCAACGCGGCATGTCGCAACGCTTCATCACCGAAAGGATGGCGCCGGGGCCGCTGCGTGAGAACCTCGAGAGCCAGCAGATACTCTCGATGGTCACGGTTCCCATCATGGTGGACGGCCGCTGGTGGGGCACGCTGGGAATCGATGACTGCGAGCGCCCCCTCGACTGGGAGGGCGCCGGGCTCGACGCACTCGTCATCGCCGCAGAACTGATCGCCTCGTCACTCTATCGTCACCAGCTCGCCAGCCGCCGACGTCAGTTCGAGCTGTTTCAACAGGTCGCCGAATGCGGTATCTGGGAGATCGACCTGCATAGCGGCTCGACCTGGTGCTCTCGCGCCCTGCTGCGCACGCTGGGCTATCCCGACGACTATGCCCGCCTGCCGCTGCGACGGTTGCTGGCCCATATGCTCAGGGCCGACCGACAGCGCCTGTGGAAGCGGATGCGCCAGTGTCTGAGCGACTCAGGCGCAGGCCAGAGTTTTCGCCTGGACGTGCGGCTGCAGCGCCCTGAAACCCCGGCACGCTGGCATGAGATCGTCGCCGAACTGGCTTGCGACACCAGCGACCGGCCCAGCGTCGTATCGGGACTGGTCATCGACATCAGCCGTCGCAAGCAGGGAGAGGAGCGAGCCATGCTCGCCGCCGAGTACGATGAGCTCACCGGCGTGATGAACCGGCGCGGCCTGACGCGCCATCTGCAGACGACGCTGAAGCGCACCTCGACGACGCACTGCCATCTGTTGATGCTCGATATCGACCACTTCAAGCAGATCAACGATCGCTACGGACATCCCGCCGGCGATGCCCTGCTCAAACTGGTCGCCACACGGCTGGACAACGAGCTACGCGGCCAGGACGTGCTGGCCCGCATGGGCGGCGAGGAATTTGCGGTATTCGTCAGCGGGCTCGACGATGCTCAGGCCTGGCAGCTGGGCGAACGTCTGAGGACCAGCATCGCCGATACCCCCTTTTTGCTTCCCCCGCTGGCGGGCATGGCCGCAGCGCCGCCCGTCACCATCACGATCAGCATCGGTATCGCCCGGCTGATGCCCGGCCAGGATCAGGAGCACGCCCAAAGCCTGGCCAGCACTCAGGCCGACCAGGCGCTCTACGCCGCCAAGCGCGCGGGACGCAACCGCGTCATGGCGTATCCTCAGGCGACGCCGGCGTCGCAGCAAGCCACGCCGCCGGCGACCTCCCATCCTAGTGGCCGAGGATCTGACTGAGGAACAGCTGGGTACGCTCGGACTGCGGATTGTTGAAGAAGGGCTCCGGCGCGTTCTCCTCGATGATCTGCCCCTGGTCCATGAAGATCACGCGATCGGCCACGGTCTTGGCGAAGCCCATCTCGTGGGTCACGCAGAGCATGGTCATGCCCTCGTTGGCCAACTCGACCATGACGTCGAGCACCTCCTTGATCATCTCCGGATCGAGCGCCGAGGTGGGCTCGTCGAACAGCATCACCTCGGGGTGCATGCACAGCGAGCGGGCAATCGCCACGCGCTGCTGCTGGCCGCCGGAAAGCTGGCCCGGGTACTTGCGCGCCTGCTCGGCGATACGCACCCGCTCCAGGTAGCGCATGGCCTGCTCCTCGGCCTCGCGCCGCGGTTTCTTCTGCACCCACATGGGCGCCAGGCAGCAGTTTTCCAGCACGGTGAGGTGCGGGAAGAGGTTGAAGTGCTGGAACACCATGCCGACGTTGCGGCGGATCTGCTCGATGCGCTTGACGTCCTGGGTCAGCGGAATGCCGCCGACCACGATCTCGCCGGCCTGATGTTCCTCGAGGTGGTTGATGCAGCGGATCAGCGTCGACTTGCCCGAGCCCGAAGGGCCGCAGATGACGATACGCTCGCCGCGCTTGACCTCGAGATCGATGTCACGCAGCACATGGAAGTCGCCGTACCACTTGTTGACGCCGCGCATCTCGACCATGGGGGTCTCGTTGCCGGCCTTGGTTGCTTGTTCAGTCATTGTTCTCATTCCTATCTCTTATGGCCGGTGTGCAGCTTCCGCTCCAGGTACTGGCTGTAGCGCGACATGCTGAAGCAGAAGATCCAGAACATGAACGCGGCGAACACGTAGCCCTCCAGGGCGAAGCCCAGCCAGCGGGAATCCGACAGCGCCGCCTGGACGATGCCCAACAGGTCGAACAGACCGATGATCATGACCAGGGTGGTGTCCTTGAACAGCGAGATGAAGGTATTGACGATGCCGGGGATCATCATCTTCAGCGCCTGAGGCAGCACGATCAGGCCCATGCGCATCCAGTAGCCCATGCCCAGCGCCGCCGCCGCCTCTTCCTGGCCGCGGGGAATCGCCTGCAGGCCGCCACGGATGACCTCGGCCATGTAGGCGCTCTGGAACAGGGTGATCCCGATCAGCGCCCGCACCAGACGGTCGACGCTGACGCCGGTGGGCAGGAACAGCGGCAGCATGACCGAGGCCATGAACAGGATGGTGATCAGCGGCACGCCGCGCCAGAACTCGATGAACACCACGCAAAAGCTCTTGACGATGGGCATCTGCGAGCGCCGCCCCAGGGCCAGCAGGATACCGATCGGCAGGGCCGCCACCATGCCCACCACCGCCAGGATAAGGGTCAGCATCAGCCCGCCCCAGCGATGGGTTTCCACCACACGCAGCCCGAAGTAGCCGCCGTAGAGCAGGAAGAAGGCAAACACCGGGAAGGCCACCAGCGTCGCCAGGGCCACCCAGCGCTTGAGGGGCAGGCGCGGGATGGCCAGCCAGGCGATCAGCACCGCGAAAGTCGCGAACACGATGTTGACCCGCCACAGCTCAGTACGCGGATACAGGCCATAGATGAACTGTGTCAAACGCGCGTTGACGAACACCCAGCAGGCCCCTTCGCGAGAGCAGTCGTCACGGCTGGTACCGACCCAGTCGGCATTGATGAAGGCCCACTGGATCGTGGGTGTCAGCAGCACGTACAGCAGGTAGAGCCCGAGCAGCGTAAAGACGGTGTTCACCGGCCCGCTGAACAGATTGATGCGCAGCCAGGCGATGGGCCCGACCGTATTGCCGGGCGCCGGACGCGCCTCGATCATCTTGTGTTGAACAGTCATGGCGCCTCTCCTAGCGTTCCACCAGCGCCACGCGGGCGTTGAACCAGTTCATGAACATCGACACCAGCAGACTGATGATCAGGTAGACCGCCATGGTCATGGAGATCACCTCGATCGCCTGACCCGTCTGGTTGAGCGTGGTGCCGGCGAATACCGAAACAAGGTCCGGATAGCCGATGGCGGTGGCCAGCGAGGAGTTCTTGATCAGGTTGAGATACTGGCTGGTCAGCGGCGGAATGATCACGCGCAGCGCCTGCGGCACCACTACCAGGCGCAGCACGAGTTTCTGCGGCAGGCTCAGCGCCTGGGCCGCCTCGGTCTGGCCATGGGGAATCGCCTGGATGCCTGAGCGCACGATCTCGGCAATGAACGACGCCGTATAGATCGAGAGTGCCAGCCACAGCGCCAGGAACTCGGGAATGATGGTGATGCCGCCGCGGAAGTTGAAACCGCGCAGCTCCGGTACGTCCCAGGTGACGGGCACGCCGGTCGCCACCAGCACCAGCATGGGCAGGCCGAGAATCAACGCCAGCGAGATCCAGCCGGCCGGCAGGCGCTTGCCGGTGGCCTCGTGACGGCGCTTGTTCCAGATGACCAGGGCGATGCTGGCCACGATGGCCACGACAAAGGTCAATGGAATCAGCCCGAAACCCGATTCGAACAGCGGCTCCGGCAGGTAGAGGCCGCGCACGTTGAGAAAGATGACCTCGCCGAGCGAGTAACTGTCCCGCGCCGCAGGCATGGCGCGCAGCACGGCGAAGTACCAGAAGAAGATCTGCAGCAGCAGAGGAATGTTGCGGAATATCTCGATGTAACCGCTGGCCAGCCGCGCAATGAGCCAGTTGGGCGAGAGCCGGGCGATACCGACGATGAAGCCGATGATGGTGGCCGCAATGACCCCCAGGGCGGAAACCAGCAGGGTATTGAGCAGGCCTACCACGAAGGTGCGGCCGTAGGTGCTCTGCGATGAGTATTCGATCAGGCTCTGGCCGATGCCGAACCCGGCGGTTCTGTCCAGAAAGCCGAAGCCGGTGGTGATGCCACGGGCGGCCAGGTTGTCCTGGGTGTTGCCGATGATGTAGAGCAGGAAGGCGGCAACGGCGGCAATCAACAGAACCTGAAATAATAATGCGCGCTTGGCGCGGTCACGCCAGAAGGGCGGCTTTGGGCCCAATGTATGGGCCTTGGGACGAACGGACATGAAGGGACTCTCCGCCTGGATCCGTCAAGCAATCTTCAAGCCCCGGCCCGGGGTGACCGGGCCGGGGCACAGTTGGATCGAGGCACCTCAGGTGACTCGGGCGGTTGGATCAGCGGATCGGCGGAGCGTACTGAATGCCGCCGTTGGTCCACAGCGCATTGATACCGCGCTCGATCTGCAGCGGTGAACCCATACCGACGTTGCGCTCGAAGCTTTCGCCGTAGTTGCCCACTTGGCTGATGATGTTGTAGGCCCAGTTCGCATCGAGGCCCATGCCTTCACCGTAGTTGCCGTCCTGTCCCAGCAGACGGGCGATATCCGGATCGTCGGAGTTGCGCATCTCATCGACGTTTTCCTGGGTGATGCCCATCTCTTCGGCGTTGAGCATGGCGAACAGCGACCACTTGACGATGTTGAACCACTGATCGTCGCCCTGACGTACCACCGGTCCCAGCGGCTCCTTGGAGATGATTTCGGGCAGGATCACGGACTGGTCGGGATCGGAGAGCTGGATGCGCAGCGCGGCCAGCTGTGAGGTATCGGAGGTCAGCACGTCGCAGCGACCGGCCTCGTAGCCACCCACGGTCTGCTCTGAGGTGTCGAAAACGATGGGATCGAACTCCATGCCGTTGGCGCGGAAGTAGTCGGCCACGTTGAGTTCGGTGGTGGTCCCGGACTGCACGCAGATGGCGGCGCCGTCGAGATCCAGGGCGCTGGAGACACCAAGATCGCGGTTGATCATGAAGCCGATGCCGTCGTAGAACGTCACACCGGTGAAGTTCAGACCCAGGGTGGTATCGCGAGTGGTGGTCCAGGTGGTGTTGCGCGAGAGCACATCGACCTCGCCGGACTGCAGCGCCGTGAAGCGCTCCACGGCGTTAAGGGAGATGTAGCGTACGGCATCGGCATCGCCGAACACCGCGGCCGCCACGGCACGACAGACATCGACGTCCAGGCCCTGCCATTCGCCCTGATCGTCCGGCGCGGAGAAACCGGGCAGGCCGTCGCTGACGCCACACTGCACGGCACCACGTTGAATGGTGTTCTGCAGGGTGTTCGCCGAAGCCAGGGAGGCAGTACCCAGTGCCAGTACCGCTGCGGAAGTGGCCAGAAGCCACTTGTTCTTGTTGTCGCGCATGGAAAAAACCCTCGTTGGTTCTTGGTGTTCTTGAACGATGCATGCCTGAGCATGTGCCCAGCACCTTAGCAAGGTTTGTTCCAGGACGGGGATAGTGCAGGCAAAACTATTATTCAACGGTCGTAGAGAAGGCGATCCGGCCTGCAGTCATGCCTCATTTTGGTGCCCCAGGGGAGATATCGGCACGCCGCTGGCGCACGACGTTCAACGCCAGACGGCGCAAGCAAAAACGCCCCGCAGGTACGACCTGGGGGGCGCGAGATGGTGGATGCCTGCAGCGGGTCGCAGGCACCTGGGTCAGTGGCGAATCAGATAGTCGAAGGCGCCGAGGGCGGCCTTCGAGCCCTCGCCCATGGCGATGACGATCTGCTTGTAGGGCACGGTGGTGACGTCGCCGGCGGCGAAGATGCCGGGCACCGAGGTCATGCCGCGCTCGTCGATCACGATCTCGCCGCGCTGAGACAGCTCGATGGGCGAGTCGGTGAGCCACTCGGTGTTGGGCACCAGGCCGATCTGCACGAAGATGCCTTCCAGCTCGAGCCGCTTGATCTCGCCGCTGGCTCGCTCTTCATAGGTCAGGCCGTTGACCCGGGTACCGTCGCCGTTCACCTCGGTGGTGCGCGCGCCGAGGATGATCTCGACGTTGGGCAGGCTCTTCAGCTTCTTCTGCAGCACCGCGTCGGCGCGCATCTCGTCCATGAACTCGATCAGCGTCACGTGGCCGACGATGCCGGCCAGGTCGATGGCCGCCTCGACGCCGGAGTTGCCGCCGCCGATCACCGCCACGCGCTTGCCCTTGAACAGCGGACCGTCGCAGTGGGGGCAGTAGGCCACGCCCTTGTTGCGGTACTCGGCCTCGCCGGGCACGTTCATCTCGCGCCAGCGGGCACCGGTGGAGAGAATCAGCGTCTTGCTCTTGAGGCGCGCGCCGGATTCGAACTCCACCTCGTGCTCGCCGCCCTGGTCGGCGGCCGGGATCAGCTTGACCGCACGCTGCAGGTTCATGATGTCGGCCTCGTACTCCTTGACGTGCTGCTCGAGGGCCGCGGCCAGCTTGGGGCCTTCGGTGTAGGGCACGGAGATGAAGTTCTCGATGGCCATGGTGTCGAGCACCTGACCGCCGAAGCGCTCGGCCGCCACGCCGGTACGGATACCCTTGCGCGCGGCGTAGATGGCCGCCGCGGCGCCGGCCGGACCGCCGCCCACCACCAGCACGTCGAAGGCATCCTTCTCGTTGAGCTTGGCCGCCTCGCGCTGGGCCGCGCCGGTGTCGACCTTGGCCAGGATCTGCTCCAGGCTCATGCGCCCCTGATCGAAGGGCTCGCCGTTGAGGTAGATGCTCGGCACCGACATGATCTGGCGCTCTTCGACCTCACCCTGAAACAGCGCGCCGTCGATGGCGACGTGGCGCACGCCCGGGTTGAAGATGGCCATCAGGTTGAGCGCCTGCACCACGTCGGGGCAGTTCTGGCACGACAGCGAGTAGTAGGTCTCGAAGTGGAACTCGCCTTCGAGCGCCTTGATCTGGGCGAGGGTGTCGTCGCTGACCTTGGGCGGATGGCCGCCCACCTGCAGCAGCGCCAGCACCAGCGAGGTGAACTCGTGGCCCATGGGTATGCCGGCGAAGACCACGCCGGTCTCCTCGCCGGGACGGTTCAGGGCGAAGGAGGGCTTGCGCGCATCCATACCGTCCAGGCGCAGGGTGATCTTGTCGCACAGGGCGACGATGTCCTTCAGCAGCCCATGCAGCTCCTGGGATTTCGCGCCGTCATCGAGGGATGCGACGATCTCGAACGGCTGCGTGACCTTCTGCAGGTAGGCTTTTAGCTGACTTTTCAGATTGTCGTCCAACATGACAGCGGTTTCCTTCATGTCTGGGCTGGAAAATGGCAAGACGATGCTCTCAGCGCTGACGTGGCGTCGGCGCAGGCACGGGCTTGCACGTATCGGAAAATCGCCCGGGCAGCACATGCCCGGGCGGGAACATACACGGGATCGGAAGCGAGCCCGCGGGTCAGGAAAGATCGATTAGATCTTGCCGACCAGATCCAGAGAGGGCGCGAGGGTCTGCTCGCCTTCCTTCCACTTGGCCGGGCAGACTTCGTTCGGGTTGTTGCGCACGTACTGAGCGGCCTTCAGCTTGCGCAGGGTCTCCGCGACGTCGCGGGCGATGGCGTTGTCGTGGATCTCCAGGGTCTTGATCACGCCTTCCGGGTCGATCACGAAGGTGCCGCGCAGAGCCAGACCGGCTTCTTCGATGTGCACACCGAAAGCGCGGGTCAGCTGGTGAGTCGGGTCACCGACCAGCGGGAACTTGGCCTTGCCCACTGCCGGGGAAGTCTCGTGCCACACCTTGTGCGAGAAGTGGGTGTCGGTGGTGACGATGTAGACCTCGGCACCGGCCTTCTTGAACTCCTCGTAGTGCTCGGCAGCGTCCTCGACCTCGGTCGGGCAGTTGAAGGTGAACGCGGCCGGCATGAAGATCACCACGGACCACTGACCCTTCAGGTCTTCATTGGAAACTTCGACGAACTCGCCGTTGTGGAAAGCAGTGGCCTTGAACGGCTGGACTTCGGTGTTGATCAGGGACATTCAGTAATGCTCCATGTCATTTGATGGGTGATCCGAATACGGGGCATATCTTATCCATCGCAACCCATAGGCGAAAATTGATTGCCGCCATGGTTCCGATAAGGGTTCTCTATGGTGTCACCGAAACGCTATTGCAAGGCTATCGCCTCGCCCTGACGATTCAGCGCCAGGAAGCTCTGGGTATTGCCCATCTGCAGCGACTGCACCATACGCTGCAGATGGTTCTCGGCCTCTTCACTGGTGGGCGCCTCCCGGCCGCGGCCGGACAGCGCGCCGACGAAGACGACGTCCCACTCGATACCGGTGCGCTGCGACTCGGCCACCAGCGCGGCCATGTCGCTGAGCTCCTCGGGCGTCTTGTCGACGCACAGCACCGGGGTCAGCACGCCACCCTCGCCCTGCTCGAAGCGCGCGCGCTGCTCCTCGGTGGGGTTGTCCGGCAGCTCGGCGCGGGTGAAGACGAACAGCAAACGCTGCGGCTCGGGCTGACGACGCGCCTCGTCCAGCAGATCGGCAAAACGGGAAATGGCCAAGGCTCTCCTCCAGCAGATTCGGTGCGCTTTCGCGACATGATCGAGTCGTACGCCGGGCATCCGGCGGCTCCCGATACGATAGCGCATCGAGCAGCGCTGCGTGCAAGCGGTCAGGGCGACCAATCGACGCGCAGGGCCGTCTCCTCGAACGGCCAGGCGCCGGTGGTCGTCTCGTCGCCGTCCACGATCAGGTAGCCATGCGCCAGCTGGTGGCGCAGGCTGCCCAGCAGGCGCATGAGGGTCTCCCGGTCGTCAGCGCTGATTGCCGTCACGGCGGTGCCGGGCAGGGTCCAGGCCCGCGCCTGGCCACGTTGCCCCATGCTCCGAGCAACCTCAGCGACCCCCTGGTCTTCGAGCCAGTCAGCCACTTGCCCGGTCGAGCCCGCCACCAGCAGAGGCCGCGCATCCTCCGCCAGCGATGGCGTCTCGCTGGCCGCAGTCAGCGGCGCACCCAGGGCCTGCCTGACCGGCTCGGCCAGTGAAGCCTCCAGCGCCAGCAGCCGACTGGCGGGATCGAGCGTCACCCGGCGCAGGATCGGCGGGCCGTCCACCCGGCGCAGCAGGTCGAAGTCGGGGTCGACGAGAAGCGCGAGCGGCTCATTCTCCAGTCGCAGCGAGAAGCCGGCTCGCGCCTCTTCGAGCGCCACTCGGTGCCGCTCCACGCCGGCGGCGGTCTCGACCGTGAGCGGCACCTGGAGCGGCCAGGGTGCACCCGCCCCGCTCTGCTCGAGCACCCCCGCTATCGTCCAGCCATCCGATGTCTCGCGGCGGGTGGCCTCGACGGCCAGCGCCGGACGTCCCGGCCGCTGCACCCAGGCCTCGACGGACGCCTGCAGCGGCTCGCCGGCGGCCTCGCTCAGCGCCGCCGCGAGGTCGTCCCAGCCGGCCCGGCGATGCATATGGCGCTCGGCGAAGCGGCGCAGCCCCTCGTCGAAGGCCTCGTCGCCGATACGCTGGCGCAGCATGTGCAGCAGCATGGCGCCGTGCTGGTAGCCCAGCAGCCGCATGGCCGGGTCGCGCTGGCCGCGAAAGTCGGCCAGCCGGCGGTCGAAGTCATCCGGCAGCGCCGCCAGGTCGAGCAGCCAGCGGCGGCGGGTCTCCCGCGCCTCGCCGCGGGCCTCGTCGAGGGCATAGTCGGCCAGATAGGTGGTCAGCGCCTCGGACCAGTTGCCGCCGATCCCTTCGTGCCGGGAATAGTCGACCAGCACCCCGGCGCCCCACCAGGCGTGCATCAGCTCGTGGGCCAGCGAAGTGCGGGGGATGAACGGCAGCGGGATGACCCGCTCGCCGAGCAGGGTGAAGCCGGGATAGGCCAGCCCCACCGGGGCCGGCGAGGCGGCAATGGTAAAGCTGGCGTAGGGATAGGGGCCGACGCGCCGGGCAAAGCGCTGCAGGTAGTCGGCGATGTGGTCCAGGTAGGTTTCGGCGTGGGCTGCGTCCAGCGCCTCGGGGAACAGCGTGCGCAGGCGCACGCCGTCGACCTCGCGGCTGCGCTCCACCCACGGGCCGGCTGCCAGCTCCACCACCGCCGTGCGCGGATGCACGTGACGCACGCGATAGCCCTCCTCGTCGGCCCGGGGCTCGCCCTGCAGCGAGCCGGTACCCACCGCGCGCTGCCCCGGCGGCAGCGTGATCTGCAGGGTCAGCGAGAAGGGGCGGAGGTCGTCGAAGCGCGGATACCAGCCGCCGTGGGCCGGCAGCAGGCTGCCGCCGGGCGAGACCAGCAGCCGCTCGCCGTCCTCCAGCCGCCCCTGCCAGCGCAGCGTCAGCGACTCGGTACCCGACGGCCAGGCGAGCCGATGGCGGCCGTCGTCGTCAGCCTCGGCCGCGATGGCGTCGCCATCGGCCTGCGCAGCGACGAGCTCGAGGCCGGGCAGCAAGGTGAAGCCGTTCGACGCGGGCGGCGGCACCAGGGTCATCTCCCCCTCCAGGCTGCCGCTGCCGGGGTCGAGGGCGATATCGAGGCTGACCTGGGGCAGCGCTTCGGCCCGCGCCGCTACGATACCGAAAAGCAAGGCGAACGCTATCAGCCCGACAAGAAGCGAGCGCAGCGCGTTCGGCATGGCCCGGCTCATGGCGTGCCGTTGCCGTCGTCACGTGGCGGGAAGCGCGCCAGGATCTCGCGCCGCTCGCCGTTCCGCTCCACCTCCAGCGGCAGCAGGGTACCGGGGGGCTGACGCTGCACCAGATGGGTCAGGTCCGCAGGCCTCGTCAACACCTCACCGGCGGCCCGCAGAACGATATCCCCCTCCTCCAGGCCGGCCTGCTCCGCCACCGAGCCCTCTACTACGCCGTGTATCGCCACGCCCCGCTCGCCGGGCATCAGGTAGACCCCGAGCTGCATGGGTGGCTGCAACGCCCTTGGCGTCTCGGCCAGGGTGAACACGGCCTGCGCCAGCCCTTCAGGCGGCGGCTCGCATCCCTCCTCCACCGCCCAGGGCAGCAGGGTGGCATGGGCCTCCACACCCAGATCGTCGAGCTGATGGGGCACGCCGTGTTCGTACTGCAGGTGCCCTTGGCCGATCAGCCCCACCGTCAGCGCCCCCTCGGCGGCGGCCTCGGCCAGTCCGGCGGCCATGGCGCGGTCCCACACCAATTGCGCAGCGATGAAGCGCTCGAGGCTCTCCTCGTCGCCTGCGCTGGGGTGCTGGGCATGCACGGCGGCCAGGCGCTCGCGGTAGCCGGGCAGCGCCTCGGCCGGCGCGGTGATGCCGAAGCGCTCGTCCTCCGGCACTGCCTCCCAGCCATTGCCGGCCAGCCTGCCGCGCAGCTCGGGGGTAACGTTGATGGCCTTGAGCGGCACGCGGTGGAGACGCGCGAAGTGCAGGATCGGCAGGTAGAGCCCCGGGTCGAAGCCCCAGGCGCTGCGCCAGTGGCTGGCGGCGAGAAATTCCGCCTCGTCGAGCTCTCCCGCCACCCAGGCGTCCAGCGCCGGCTGGGCTTCGCGGGGCAGCATCTCCAGGCCGATCACCATGTTCGGGCGCAGGGCGTGCAGGCCAGCCAGGGTGTGCAGCTGCCAGCGGTGGTGATCCATGCGGTCGTGCTGCTCGCCGAGCAGCACCACGTCGCGCTCGGCGAGTTCGGCGAACAGCGCCGCCGAATCGAGCCGCTCGCCGCCGGGCTGGAGCCACTGGCCCGGCGGCGGGCAGCTGTCGGCCTGCACGGCCATGGGCAGCGACAGAGAAGCCAGCAGGCCCAGCGCATGGCCCAGCACATGGGACAGGGCGAATGAACGTCGCATCGGTCTTTTTTCTCCCTCCGAGGGCGTTCCCCATGATGGCGCATTCGCCGGCTTCAGGCAGCCTCTTCCCGCCTCGTCTCCGCCGCTTCCTCGAAGTGGAACTCCATCTGGGTCGGCTCCAGGCGCGGATCGAGCTCGGTGAAGTGCGGCGTCTCCAGGGTCGGCACCGCCACGAAGGGCTCCTGCTCGACCTCCTCCACCGGCTCACCGGGACGACGGCGCAGGCGCAGCGCCACGAACAGCGCCAGTGCCAGCGAGGCGCCGCCGAGGAACATCCACAGCCCGTCGGGGCCGATCGCCTGCATCACCAGCGAGGCCGAGAAGGGGCCGATGATCGAACCGATGCCGTACCAGATCATCAGCTTGGCATTGGCGGCAACGATCTCGCCGGGCTCCAGCCAGTCGTTGGTGTGGGCCAGGCTCAGAGCATAGAGGGTATGCAGCATGGCGGTATGGAAGCAGGCCACCAGCACCAGCAGCCAGAAATCGATACGCACCAGCATCGATACCAGCACGCCGGAGATGGTCATCACCACCGCCATGCCGAGGATCACCTTGCGCCGGTCGATATGGTCGGAGAGCCGCCCGAGCCCCCACTGGGCGAACAGCGCCACCATGGTGGTGATGGCCATGAAACGCGCCGTCTCACCGGTGGTGAGGCCGATCTCCTGGCCGTAGAAGGGCGTCATGGCGAAGAAGGACTGCACCATCAGCCCGGCGGTGAAGGCCCCTACCAGCCCCACCGGCGCGCGCTTGAACAGCGTCTTGAGGGGGATCTTCTGCGGCTGGATGTCGTGGGTCTGGCGCGGGCCGTGAATGCGCACGATCGACAGCGGCACCAGCGCCAGGGCGAACAGTATGCCGACCAGAGAGAACAGCGCCGGGCCGGCCGGGTCGGCCAGATTGAGCATCCACTGCCCGCCGGCCAGCGACAGGGTCGAGATGATCATGTAGATCGCCAGCACCTGCCCGCGATTGTCGTTGGTCGACTCCCCCGAGACCCACGACTCCATCACCATCAGCATGCCCGCCGTGGCCACCCCGCCGAGCAGGCGCCAGGCCAGCCAGGCCCAGGCGTCGACCCACAGGCCGTGGAGCATGGCGGTCACCGCCAGGATGCCGGCGCAGGCGGCGAACACGCGGATATGGCCCACGCTGCGGATACGCTTCTCCAGCAGATAGCTGCCCAGCACGAAGCCGAGCGAGAAGCTCGACATCAGCAGCCCCGCCATGTGCGAGGGGAAGCCCTCAATGGACATGCGTACCCCGAGCAGGGTCATGATCAGGCCGTGACCGAGCAGGAAGCTGATCTCGCAGACGAAGAGGATCGGAAGGGTGGCCGGTAAACTGCGCAAGACGTCACTCCATTGACGATGCCGGACGCGAAACGACTGCGACCGCCTCGGCATCCCACCGGGGCGGCCTGGCTCCAGTGTAGAAAGGCAAGGCGCGAGATTGCCACCATCGAGCCAAGGCGCCTCGCTGTCGGCCTCATTCGTCAGGGTCTACGCTGGGGGTGAGAGAGCGGCAGGCAAGGAGGCAAGCATGACAGCCAAGACGTTCGTCCCTCTGCTGGGGGCAACCATGCTCTGGTCGGCCACGGCACTGGCCACCGACCCGGCCACACCGGACGAGAGCGCCGCCGGCATGGACCCGGCGGAGATCACCGAAGCGCCGGACGTCACCACCGGACGAGCCGGCACCACCAGCGGTATCACCGGTGCCGACATGGAGGAGGAGGATCAGGGCAGCGGCAGCGGCGAGACCCAGGGCGACGAGCTGTTCCAGACCCCACCTGCCGCATCCGACGCCGGCCCGGCCTACGAGACACAGTCGCCCGAGCGCGAAGAGGACGGCGAAGAGAACGACAACGACGAAGTCATGCCCGACGAACCGCTGGGCGCCGACGACACCGGCCGACAGGAAGACGGCGAGCCCCAGGCCAGCGGCGACCAGTCGCCCTGAGCGAACCGTAGATCCGGCGCGTTACCGACGGAAACAAACCCGCCGCAAGCATGCGGTGAGAAGTCGCTACGCTTGTAAGAGACCGCTAGCAATAGACCATAACGACAGCATTGGGTAGGAACCAGGCAGGAGGCCTCATGACCCTCAGGGTTTCGCGCAGACAGTTCTTCAAGCTCGGTGCGGCGGGGATGGCCACATCCAGCATGGCGATGATGGGCTTCGCCCCGGACCCCGCCATCGCCTCGATCCGCCACTTCAAGCTCACCGGCGCCAAGATCACCCGCAGCAACTGCACCTACTGCTCGGTGGGCTGCGGCGTGCTGATCTACGCCCGCGGCGACGCCGCGATCAACAACATCGATGACATCTACCACGTCGAGGGCGACCCGGATCACCCGGTGAGTCGCGGCTCGCTGTGCCCCAAGGGCGCGGGGCTGCTCGACTACATCCGCAGCGAATCGCGACTGCGCTACCCTCAGGTGCGTGAGGCCGGCAGCAGAGAGTGGAAGCGGATCAGCTGGGACGAAGCCTTCACCCGCATCGCCCGACACATGAAGGACGACCGCGACGCCAACTTCATCACCGAGAACGAGGAAGGTCAGACCGTCAATCGCTGGACCACGACGGGCATGCTGGCGGCCTCGGCCTCGACCAACGAGACCGCCTACTGCACCCACAGAATCGCCCGCAGTCTGGGCATGGTGGTATTCGACAATCAGGCGCGCGTCTGACACGGACCGACGGTGGCAGGTCTTGCCCCAACATTCGGTCGCGGTGCCATGACCAACCACTGGGTCGACATTCGCAATGCCGACCTGATCATCGGCATGGGGGGCAACCCTGCCGAAGCGCATCCCGTGGGCTTCCGCTGGGTAATGGAGGCGCGCGAGCACAACGACGCCCGGCTAGTAGTGGTCGACCCGCGCTTCACCCGCACCGCCGCGGTAGCGGACTACTTCGCCGAGATTCGCACCGGCACCGACATCGCCTTCCTCGGCGGGCTGATCCACTACCTGATCGAGAGCGGTCGCTTCCAGCGCGACTACGTGCTCGCCTACACCGATGCCAGCCTGCTGGTGGCCGACGAGTTCGGCTTCGAGGACGGCCTGTTCAACGGCTACGACGCCGACAACGGCGAATACGAGATGGAGGGCTGGCAGTACCAGTACGACGAGGACGGTCACGCCCTGCGCGACGAGACGCTGCAGCATCCACGCTGCGTGTTCCAACTGATGCGCCAGCATTACAGCCGCTACACCCTCGACGTGGTCTCGTCGGTGTGCGGCACGCCGCGCGAGAAGATCCAGCACGTGTGGGACATGGCCGCCGAGACGGCGGCCCCCGACAAGACCATGACCTTCCTCTATGCGCTGGGCTGGACGCAGCACTCCATCGGCTCGCAGATCATCCGTACCGCGGCCATCGTCCAGCTGCTGCTGGGCAACATGGGCATGCGCGGCGGCGGGGTCAACGCCCTGCGCGGCCACTCCAACATCCAAGGCCTGACCGACCTGGGGCTGCTCTCCGACCAGCTGCCCGGCTACCTGACCCTGCCCGACGACGACGAGCAGGACTACGAGGACTTCATTCTCGAGCGCGCCCGCCCGCCGCTGGTGCCCGAGGAGATCTCCTACTGGCGCTACTACGAGCGCTTCCACGTCAGCCTGATGAAGGCGTGGTACGGCGACGCCGCCACCGAAGCCAATAACTGGTGCTACGACTGGCTGCCGAAGATGGGCGAGGACCTCTACGACATCCTGCACACCTTCGAGCGCATGCATCATGGCGAGATCAACGGCTACCTGTGCCAGGGCTTCAACCCGCTGGCGGCCTTCCCGCACAAGGCCAAGGTCACCGAGGCGCTGTCGCGGCTGAAGTTCCTGGTGGTGATCGACCCGCTGAGGACCGAAACGGCGGAATTCTGGATGAACCACGGCGAGTATCACGACGTCGATCCTGCCGCCATCGACACCGAGGTGTTCCGCCTGCCCACCACCAGCTTCGCCGAGGAGGACGGTACCATCGTCAACAGCTCGCGCTGGCTGCAGTGGTTCTGGCAGGCGGCGCCGCCGCCGGGTGAAGCCAAGCCCGACACGGCGATCCTGGCCGGCATCTTCCTGCGCATGCAACGGCTCTACCAGGAGGAGGGCGGCGCCTTCCCCGACCCCATCCTCAACCTGCACTGGCCCTACCGTCGGCCGGAGGAGCCGAGCCCCGAAGAGCTGGCCCGGGAGTACAACGGCTGGGCGCTGGAGGACGTCTTCGACGAGGACCGCAACCTGGTGGTACGCGCCGGCGAGCAGATCGAGGACTTCGGCTTCCTGCGCGCCGACGGCTCCACCGCCTGCGGCTGCTGGATCTTCGCCGGCTGCTGGACCGAGGGCGGCAACCAGATGGTGCGCCGCGACAACTCCGACCCCTACGGCACCGGGCAGACGCTGGGCTGGGCGTGGTCGTGGCCGGCCAACCGCCGCATCCTCTACAACCGCGCCAGCGCCCGCCCCGACGGCACGCCCTGGGCGGCCAACAAGGCCGTGGTGTGGTGGGACGGCGAGCGTTGGGTCGGCAACGACGTGCCCGACTTCCCCGAGGACTCGCCGCCCGAGGCGACTCAGGGCCCGTTCATCATGAACCAGACCGGACGCGGCCAGCTGTTCGCTCGCGACCGCATGAAGGAGGGTCCCTTCCCCGAGCACTACGAGCCCTTCGAGACGCCCATCGCCAGCAATCCGCTGCATCCGGACAACCCCCTGGCCAAGCACAACCCGGGGGCGCGCATCTTCCCGCAGGATCGCGAAAACCTCGGCACCTTCGAGGAGTTTCCCCACGCCGCGACCAGCTATCGCCTGACCGAACACTTCCACTACTGGACGATGCACAACCGGCTCAACGCCATCGCCCAGCCGGAGAAGTTCGTCGAGATCGGCGAAAGCCTGGCCCAGGAGCTGGGCATCGCCAAGGGCGACCGGGTGCGGGTCAGCTCCAAGCGCGGCCACATCGACGCGGTGGCGGTGGTGACCAAGCGCATTCGCCCGCTGCAGGTGGCCGGCAAGACGGTGCATCAGGTGGGCATTCCGCTGCACTGGGGCTTCCTCGGCGAAACCAAGAAGGCCCATCTGACCAACACGCTCACGCCCTCGGTGGGCGACGCCAATACCCAGACACCCGAGTACAAGTCGTTCCTGGTGCGCGTCGACAAGCTGTAGGCACAGGGCAAGGAGGCCAAAGATGAGAGGCGAACAGGTCAATCTGCAGAACATCATCGCCCGCTCGGCGACCACGGTACCCTCGCCCCAGGAGCGAACGGGCGGCATCGACCCGGTGACCAAGCTGATCGACGTGTCGCGCTGCATCGGCTGCAAGGCGTGCCAAGTCGCCTGCGCCGAGTGGAACGACCTGCGCGACGAGGTCGGCAACAACGTCGGCGAATACGACAACCCGCTCGACCTCACCCCCAACACCTGGCAGGTGATGCGCTTCGACGAGTACGAGAACGAGCAGGGCAACCTGGAGTGGCTGATCCGCAAGGACAACTGCATGCACTGTGCCGACCCCGGCTGTCTCGAGGCGTGCCCGGCCCCCGGCGCCATCGTGCAGTACGCCAACGGTATCGTCGACTTCAACTCCGAGCACTGCATCGGCTGCGGCTACTGCGTCACCGGCTGTCCCTTCGACGTGCCGCGCATCTCGGAGGTGGACGGCAAGTCCTACAAGTGCACACTGTGTTCCGACCGGGTGTTCCACGGCCTGGAGCCGGCCTGCGTCAAATCGTGCCCCACCGGTTCGATCATGTTCGGCACCCGCGACGACATGCTCGACCTGGCCGAGACCCGCACCAACTTTCTCAAGAGCCGCGGCTTCGACAACGCCGGGGTCTACAACCCCGAGGGCGTCGACGGCACCCACGTGATCTACGTGCTGCAGCACGCCGACAAGCCGGGGATCTACAGCGCCCTGCCGGAGAACCCCAGCATCAGCCCGATGGTCAGCGCCTGGAAGGGGGTGACCAAACCGCTGGCCTCGGCAGCCATCGGCCTTGCCGCCCTGACCGGCTTTCTCCACTACGCCACCGCCGGGCCCAAGGAGCACGGCGAGGATGACGAACAGGCGGTGCGCGACGACGAGGCCCGCCAACGAGAGCGGGAGGCAAGCGACGAGCGGGAGGAGCGACCATGAGCCTGGCCAAGACGGACCCACAGCTGCTGCGCTACGGCGTCTGGACACGCCTGCTGCACTGGCTCGTCGCCATCAGCTTCGTGCTGCTGGTGCTCAGCGGGCTGCCCTTCTTTCACCCCTTCTTCTGGTCGCTGACGGGGCTGTTCGGCGGCCCTACCATGACCCGTATCCTGCATCCGTGGATCGGCCTGTTCATGTCGCTGCTGTTCGTGCTGATGGCGATCCGCTTCTTCAAGGAGAGTCTGTTCAAGCGTCATGACGTGCAGTGGCTCAAGCAGATCGACGACGTGCTGGCCAACCGCGACGAGAAGCTGCCACCGGTGGGCAAGAACAACGCCGGCCAGAAGCTGGTGTACTGGGTCATGCTGCTGTGCGTACCGCTGCTGCTGATCACCGGCGTGCTGATGTGGCAACCGCTGGTCGGCGAGGAGGTGCCGCTCACCCTGCGCCGGCTGGCGTCGATGGGCCACGCCTACCTCGCCTTCCTCGCCATCATCACCCTGATCATCCACATCTACTCCGGCATCTGGGTCAAGGGCTCGTTCCAGGCCATGGTTCGCGGCCGGGTGAGCAAGGCCTGGGCCCGCCACCATCACGACCTGTGGTACGAGGAGGAGATGGAGAAGGAGCGCAAGCACCGCGAGATCAGCCGCCGCCACGAAAGCCGCAAAGGGGAATCGCCGTGAACCACGCCTATGGCAATGCCCCCATGGGGATCATGCAGCCGCCCGAGGTCCGCCTGCCCGCCGACGACCACTTCGCCCGGCGCGCGCGGCGTCTGCAGGCGCTGGCCGAGCGCAACGCACCGCTGGGGGAGTTTCTCGGCTTCATGGCCCAAGTGGCCACCGCCCAGCAGGTGGCGCTGGAGCGCGCCACGGGCTGGCAGCCCGAGCCCGAGGCATTTCGTCTGGCACTCGAGCACGGCATGCCGCCCCTGAATGCCCAGGCGCTGCAGGACGACATCGACATCCCGGGCGAACTGGCGGCCCTGCTCGGCGCGCTGGAGCTGCACGTGGGCGCAGCACAGCGCCCCCTCATCGCCGCCCTGCGCGAACTGCCCGACGCCACGCTGAAGCAGCTGGTGGCCCAGCTGCTTGCCGGTGAGGCCGGTGACGAGCAGCACCGTGGCCTGATGCCGCTGATCGCCGCGGCCCTGCAGGTAGCCTGGCAGCGGCTGGTGCAGGCGCTGCCGCACGCGCCGGCTCGCCCCAGCGGCGAGATACGCACCCTGTGCCCCTGCTGCGGTTCGCCGCCGGTGGCCAGCGTGATCGAGAGCGAGGCCAGCTGCAGCGGCGTGCGCTACCTGCAGTGCGGCCTGTGCGCGACCCAGTGGTACTTCGAACGCTCCCTGTGCAGCGTGTGCGAGCAGAGCGGCAAGCTCGGCTACCTGAGCCTGGCGCCGCAAGCGAGCGCAGAGGAAGACGAGGCGACTGCCGAGGTGGCCCAGGCCGAGGCCTGCGGCGACTGCGGCAGCTATCTCAAGATATTCCCCCGCACGCTGGACGCCGAGGCCGAGCCGCTGGCCGACGACCTGGGCAGCCTGGCGCTGGACCTGCTGCTGGGCGAGGAGGGGCGCTACCGGCGCAGCGGCTATAACCCGCTGCTGATCGCCGAAGGCTGAGCCGGCGGTTGGACGCCGCGCGGTCGGACATGCTATGCCATAGGGAGCCACAGTGCGCTTAGGCGCCTGGCAACGCCACCCTCGCTGACCGAGGGATGATCGCTCCGACATGGACATGAGCACGACAATGGACGTTCGACGCAGCCTGCCCGCAGTGGATACCCTGCTGGCCCACCCCGCCGTGGCCGCGGCCCGTGCCCGCCATGGCCACCGCCTCGTGCGGCGTGCGGTGCGCCAGACCCTGGACGAGGCCCGTGAGCAGCTCACCGGTGACCGGAAGGCCGGCGAGATTGCCGACGGCGACGTCCTGGCCGCCACCGCGCTGGCGCGGCTCACCGAGCTGGCCCGCCCGGCTTCCCGCGCGGTGTTCAACCTCACCGGCACCGTGATCCACACCAACCTGGGCCGCTCCACCCTCGCCGAGGCCGCCATCGCCGCCATGACCGATGCCGCGCGCCACCCCACGGCGCTGGAATACGACCTGGAGGATGGCGGGCGCGGCGACCGCGACCGCCTGGTCGAGGACCTGCTGTGCGAGCTGACCGGCGCCGAGGCCGCCACCGTGGTCAACAACAACGCCGGTGCCGTGCTGCTGGCGCTGGGCGCCCTGGGGGCCGGACGCGAGGCGCTGATCTCCCGCGGCGAGCTGATCGAGATCGGCGGCGCCTTCCGCATGCCCGACATCATGCAGGCGGCCGGCTGCCGGCTGCGCGAGGTGGGCGCCACCAACCGCACCCACCCACAGGACTTCGCGTCCGCCATCGGCGAGCACACCGGGCTGATCGTCAAGGCCCACACCTCCAACTACGCCATCACCGGCTTCACCAAGAGCGTGCCGGAGTCCACGCTGGCCGAGATCGCCCACGCTCACGGCGTCCCCCTGCTGGTCGACCTGGGCAGCGGCGCGCTGGCCGACTTCACCGCCCTGGGGCTGCCCTACGAGGCGCAGCCGAATGACGCCATCGCCGCCGGCGCCGACGTGGTCACCTTCAGCGGCGACAAGCTGCTCGGCGGCCCCCAGGCAGGCATCATCGTCGGTCGCCGGGAAGCCATCGCCACCATCAAGCGCCACCCGCTCAAGCGCGCCCTGCGCCTGGACAAGCTCACCCTGGCGGCGCTGGAGGCCACCCTGCGCCTTTACCGCGACAGCGACGCCCCCGAGCGCGACATCCCCACCCTGGCGCTGCTGTCCCGCGCCGAGGCGGAGATCGTCGCCACCGGCGAGCGCCTGCTGCCCCATGCGGTCGATCTACTCAGCGACTTCAAGGTGACGCTCGCCCCCTGCGCCAGCCAGCTCGGTAGCGGCTCGCTGCCGGTGGATCGGCTGCCCAGCCGGGCCCTGACATGGCGCCCCCGCGCCGAGCAGCGACGCCAGCGCGAGCGTCAGCTGCAGCGCCTGGAAGCCGCCCTGCGCCGGCTGCCGCGCCCGGTCATCGGGCGCCTCAACGACGGCGCCCTGCTGCTCGACCTGCGCTGCCTGGCCGGCGAGGCGGAAATCGCCGCCTTCCTCGGTCAGTTGGAGCAGCTGCCCCGCCTCTATGGCGCGGCCCCGCCGGGAGGCCAAGCGTGATCGTCGGCACCGCCGGCCACGTCGACCACGGCAAGACCGCCCTGATCCGGCAGCTCACCGGTATCGATACCGACCGGCTGAAGGAAGAGAAGGCCCGCGGCCTGACCATCGAGCCCGGCTTCGCCTATCCCGAGGTGGCCGAGGGCGTCGAGCTCGGCTTCGTCGACGTGCCCGGTCACGTGCGCTTCCTGCATCACATGGTGGCAGGCAGCGCCGGGGTCGATACGGTGCTGCTGGTGGTGGCTGCCGACGACGGCGTGATGCCGCAGACCGTCGAACACCTGCAGATCCTCTCTCTGCTGGGACTCGACCGCGGCCTGGTGGCACTGACCAAGGTCGACCGGGTCGATGCCGCGCGCCGCCGCCAGGTACGCGAGGAGATCGCCGCCCTGCTGGCCGATACGCCGCTGGCCGAGGCACCGCTCCACGAGGTGTCGAGCACAAGCGGCGAAGGGGTGGATGCCCTGCGCGAACGGCTGTGGGCGATGGCCGCGATGCAGCGCGACACCGCCGTGCGCGGCCATTTCCGCTTCGTCGTCGACCGGGTCTTCACCAAGCGCGGCGCCGGCGTGGTGGTGACCGGTACCGCACTGGCCGGCCAAGTGAACGAGGGCGACACGCTACGCCTGGCCCTCGGCGGCCATAAGGCCAGGGTGCGCGGCCTGCGCCGCCAGCACCGCGAGAGCGACCGGGCGCACCAGGGCGACCGCGTGGCGCTCAACCTGGCCGGCGCCGACATCGACCGCGATCTCATTCGACGCGGCGACTGGCTCGTTGCCGAGGCGCTCGACGCACCGCCACTGCGACGCCTGGACGTGGCGCTACGACTGCTCGACTCGGCCCCCGGCGTGAAGCACTGGACGCCGGTGCAGGTGCACCTGGGCGTGGGCCGCTATAGCGGGCGCCTCTCGTTGCTGGAAGGCCAGCAGCTCGCCCCCGGCGAGAGCATGCTGGGCCAACTGGTACTGGAGGAACCGGTACACGCCTGCCTGGGCGACCGCTGCGTGATTCGCGATCCTGCCGCAGGCATCACCCTGGGCGGGGCCACGGTGCTGGAGGGCGACCCGCCGCGCCGCGGCCAGCGCCGTCCCGAACGGCTGGCCTGGCTCGCCGCCCTGGCCCGCTGCGCCGACAGCACGCCGCTCGACCTGGCACCGGCGCTGGAAGCCGGGCTACGCCTGCAGCCTGCCGGCATCGATCTCGACGCCCTGGCGCGCAACGCCAACCTCGAGCCGGCGGCGCTGGTCGACGCGGTGGCGGCACTGGGCGGCGTTACGCTGCCGAGTCGAGGGCAGCTCCGCGCCTTCTCCGCCGAAGCCATCGCGGCCCTGGAAGCCCGACTGCTCGACAGCGTGGCTGCCAACCACGAGCGCGAGCCCTCGATGCTGGGCACCGAGCGCGGCCGGCTGACTCGCCAGGCCGCGCCGCAGCTGCCCGAGACGACGGGCCGGCAGCTGATCGAGCGGCTGGTGGCCACCGGCAAGCTGGTCGCCCACGGCCCCTTCGTCGCCCAGCCCGGCCACCACGCCAGCCTGAGCGAGGCGGACGAGGCGCTGTGGCAGCGGCTCGCGCCGCGCATCGTCGCCGCACGCTTCCAGCCGCCGCGGGTGCGCGACCTGGCAACGAGCGAAAGCCTAGACGAAGGCCGCATCCGCGAGGCGCTCAACGCCTGCGCCCGCCTCGGCCGGCTCTACCAGGTACGCCGCGACCACTTCTATCCGGCCGCCACGGTGGCCGAGATGGCCGCCATCGTGCAGGCGCTGGAGCGCGAGCACGGCAGGATCCGCGCAGCCGCCTTTCGCGACCGCGTCGGCACCGGCCGCAAGCTGGCCATACACATACTCGAATTCTTTGATAAGGTAGGCTACACGCGCCGTATCGGAGACGAGCGCGTGATACGCAACGCCGAGATGTGGCGTTAACGACTCAAGGAAGAGGATCGACCCCCGGTGGGGCGGCCAGACTTCAAATCTGGCAGGGGCTGCCAGCGGTCCCTGGTGGGTTCGACTCCCACGCTCTTCCGCCAGCTCCCCCTATTGACGCAAGGCTTGGCGCTAGCCCTTGATCACCACCCGCGTGCCGATGCGCAGCCACGGGTCGAGCGCACGAATCTCCTCGTTGCTGACCGCCACGCAGCCCTCGGTCCAATCGAAGCTGCGATGGATCTCGGGGTCGCCCTGCCCCAGGCCATGAATCCCGATCAACCCGCCCAGCGCCGTGGTATGCGGTGCCCGCCCGTGGCGTGCCCGGTAGTTCTCGATGTACCAGTACTCCTGCATGGTGATCTTGCCGCTGCGCAGGGCTTCTTCGGCGACCTGGGCGTTGGGGTAGTCGAAGCCGAAGAACAGGCCGAAGCGCGAGGCACGGTTGATGCGGTCGACGCGGAACTCGCCGATCGGCGTCATCGAGCTGCCCTTGGCGCGCAGCGGCGCCGCCCCGCCGGCACCGAAGGCGAGATGCTCGATGCGCTTGATCTCATGCTCGCCGCGCATCACCCGCACCCGGCGGTTGCGCAGGTCGATGCTGAGCCACACCTCGTCGGCGGTCAGCCCTTCGGGCTGCGCCACCGCGTCCAGCACCTGCCACAGCGTCGGCGTGTCCGGCATCACGCCATTGAGATTATGAGAAGATTCGGGAATATTGGCTTGGGCCGCCGGCCCAAACGCGAAGAAGCCTGCCGTCAAGGCGGCAGCCTGGAAGAATGGCCTGTTCATGAGCCCCTGCCCGTGCGTAGTGGAGTTATCGTCGACTCGAGCCGATCGAATTATTCGGACCCGCCATGGCCCGTACCATGAAGATATGGCATGCCTCCCTTCGAGGGGATCTCGTCACATGGGGCTGGGAACAAGGTCGCCAACCGAACCATGAGACGCATGGGCCGAATATACCATAGGCACGCTAAGGCAAAAGAGGGGCTCGCCTCCTTTCGTTGAAAAAGCGCGGGAAAGACCGGTATCGGGCGTCAGGCGCTCGCCGAATGCGTCTCGCTCTGGCTCTGTGCCAGCCGCTCGATGGCCTGCCGGGCCAGGGGCGACAGCTCGCTGCCGTCCTGCTGGAGATAGTCGACGATCTGGCGCTTCATGCTGCGCGCCCAGAACTTCTTCAGGTGGGTATACACGCGCTCGGCGGCATCATCGCCGTAGTGCGCATTGTTGGCGGCGATCTGATTCGCCATGTGGATCAGGGTATCGAGCTGACTGCGGCTCATGGCGACTTCAACCTCCGCTGACTTGAACGACCGGCACGGCTTCGCGTGCCGGCTGATGATAGATGACGTGGCGCCCCGTGCGGGCGAAGCCGACCAGCAGCAAGCCGGCCTGGCGTGCCTGCTCGATGGCGAGCGAGGTGGGGGCCGAGACGGCGACGAGGCAGCCGATGCCGGCGCTGGCGCACTTCTGCACCATCTCGTAACTGGCCCGGCTGGAGACCAGCGCAAAGCCGTCCCCCACCGAGAGACGACGACTCAGCATGGCGCCGATCAGCTTGTCCAGGGCGTTGTGGCGACCGACGTCCTCACGCGCCAGTTGGATCTGCCCGCCGAGGTCGCACCAGGCGGCGCCATGGGTGGCGCCGGTTTCGCGCTGCAGCGGCTGGTGCCACTTCAGCGCTTCCAGCGCCTGCTGAATGGCACCGTCGGAGACCACCGGTGCGGTCACCGCGGCCACCGGACGGATCGCCTGCTCCAGCGACTCGGTGCCGCACAGTCCGCAGCCGGTGCGCCCGGCCATGCTGCGGCGGCGCTGCTTGAGCTCCATGAAGCGCTGGGTGGCGATCTCCAGATGGACAGCAATGCCGCCGTCCTCCTGGCGCACCTCGATGGCGTAAAGCTCATCCGGCGTGTGCAGGATGCCCTCGGTGAGGCTGAAGCCGAGGGCGAAGTCGTCGAGATCGTCCGGCGTGGCCATCATCACCGCATGGGAGATGCCGTTGTAGACCAGCGCCACCGGCGTCTCCACCGCGATGCTGTCCTCCAGTCGCTCGGCGCTGCCAGCCCGGCGCACGTCCACCGGAACCCGGCAGCGGCTGTGGTCGTCACTCATTCACGCGCTCCGCTGAGAGCCTGGCCCGCTTCGTCCTTGTTCCCACCGCGCAGCAGCTCGAGCTGCAGCCGGTCGAAGGTCTGGAACTGTTGCTGCCAGGCGGACGGCTGGCTGACCTTCTCGACCTGCACGGCGGTCACCTTGTACTCCGGACAGTTGGTCGCCCAGTCGGAGCTGTCGGTGGTGATCACGTTGGCTCCGCTGCCCGGATGGTGGAAGGTAGTGTAGACCACCCCCGGCGGCATGCGGTCGCTGATCCGCGCACGCAGCACCGTCTGGCCGGCGCGGCTGGTGATGCCGACCCAGTCGCCGTCGCGCACGCCGCGCAGCTCGGCGTCGGCCGGGTGCAGTTCGAGCACGTCCTCGTCGTGCCAGGCCTGGTTGTGCGTGCGTCGGGTCTGGGCGCCGACGTTGTACTGGGAGAGGATCCGCCCGGTGGTCAGCAGCAGCGGGAAGCGGCGGTTGCTGAGCTCGTCGCTGGCCACGTAGTCGGTGATGGCGAACTGACCCAGGCCGATGGGGAAGTCCTCGATGTGCATGGTCGGGGTGCCCTCGGGGTGCGCCTCGTTGCACGGCCACTGAATGCTGCCCAGCGCGTCGAGCCGCGCATAGCTGACCCCGGTGAAGCTCGGCGTGAGGCCGGCGATCTCGTCCATGATCTGCGACGGATGGTCGTAGTGCATGGGATAGCCCAGCGCATTGGCCAGATCCACGGTCACTTCCCAGTCCTGCTTGCCGGCCAGCGGCGGCATCACCTTGCGCACCCGGTTGATGCGCCGCTCGGCGTTGGTGAAGGTGCCGTCCTTCTCCAGGAACGAGGAGCCCGGCAGCAGCACGTGGGCGAACTTGGCCGTCTCGTTGAGGAAGATGTCCTGCACGATCAGGCACTCCAGCGAGCGCAGCGCCTGCTCGACGTGCTGGGTATTGGGGTCGGACTGGGCGATGTCCTCGCCCTGCACGTAGAGCGCCTTGAATTCGCCGGCCACGGCGGCATCGAACATGTTGGGGATGCGCAGGCCCGGCTCGTCGTCGATGGGCACGCCCCAGGCCGCCTCGAAGCGCTCGCGCACGGCGGGATCGCCGACGTGCTGGTAGCCAGGCAGCTCGTGGGGGAAGGAGCCCATGTCGCAGGAGCCCTGGACGTTGTTCTGCCCGCGCAGCGGGTTGACGCCCACCCCTTCGCGGCCGATGTTGCCGGTGGCCATGGCCAGGTTGGCGATGCCCATCACCATGCTCGAGCCCTGGCTGTGCTCGGTGACGCCGAGGCCGTAGTAGATCGCGCCGTTGGGCGCCTGGGCATAGGTGCGCGCGGCGCGGCGCACCTGCTCGGCGGGCACCCCGGTGATCGCCTCGACGTTCTCCGGCGCATGGCGCGGGTCGAGGATGAACTCGCGCCAGGCCTGATAGCCCGCCGCGTCGCAGCGCTTGGCGATGAACTCGCGATCCTCGAGCCCTTCGCTCATCACCACGTGGGCCAGGGCGTTGATCATCGCCACGTTGGTGCCGGGGCGCAGGGCGAGATGCTGGGCGCCGCGATGATGCGGGGTCTTGAGCAGGTCGATGCGGCGCGGGTCGACGACGATCAGCTCGGCGCCCTGGCGCAGGCGACGGCGCATCTGCGAGGCGAACACCGGGTGGGCGTCGGTGGGGTTGGCGCCGATGACCACGATCACGTCGGCCTGCATCACCGAGTCGAAGGTCTGGGTGCCGGCGGACTCGCCCAGCGTCGTCTTGAGGCCGTAGCCGGTGGGCGAATGACACACCCGGGCACAGGTGTCGGTGTTGTTGTTGCGGAAGGCCGCACGCACCAGCTTCTGCACCAGGTAGGTCTCCTCGTTGGTGCAGCGCGACGAGGTGATGCCGCCGATGCTCTCGCGGCCGTACTTGGCCTGGATCGCCTTGAGCCGCTGGGCGGCGAAAGCGATCGCTTCCTCCCAGCCCACCTCACGCCAGGGCTGATCGATCGACTCGCGAATCATCGGCGTCTTCAGGCGGTCGGGGTGGGTGGCGTAGCCGAAGGCGAAGCGGCCCTTGACGCAGGAGTGGCCGTGGTTGGCGTCGCCGCCCTTGTACGGCACCATGCGCACCACCCGGTCGCCCTGCATCTCGGCCTTGAACGAGCAGCCCACGCCACAGTAGGCGCAGGTGGTCACCACGCTGTGCTCCGGCTGGCCCTGTTCGATCACCGATTTTTCCATCAACGTCGAGGTCGGGCAGGCCTGCACGCAGGCGCCGCAGGAGACGCATTCGGAATCCATGAACGCCTCGCTCTGGCCGGCGGCGACCTTGGACTCGAAGCCGCGCCCTTCGATGGTCAGGGCGAAGGTCCCCTGTACCTCTTCACAGGCGCGCACGCAGCGCGAGCAGACGATGCACTTGCTGGGGTCGAAGCTGAAGTAGGGGTTGGAGTCGTCGGTCTCGGCGTCCAGGTGATTCTCGCCGTCGAAGCCGTAGCGCACCTCGCGCAGCCCCACCGCACCGGCCATGTCCTGCAGTTCGCAGTCGCCGTTGGCCGGGCAGGTCAGGCAGTCCAGCGGGTGGTCGGAGATGTAGAGCTCCATCACGTTGCGCCGCAGCTTGGCCAGCCGCGCGTTCTGGGTGGTGACCTTCATACCGGCCGCGACCGGCGTGGTGCAGGAGGCCGGCAGGCCGCGCCTGCCCTCGATCTGCACCGCGCACAGGCGGCACGAGCCGAACGCCTCGAGGTTGTCCGAGGCGCACAGCTTGGGAATGTTGATGTCGGCCAGCGCCGCGGCGCGCAGCACCGAGGTGCCTTCGGGCACGGTGATCGCGACGCCGTCGATCTCGAGGCTGACCAGCGTCTCGGAGAGCCGCGCCGGGGTGCCGTAGTCGCGCTCCGGCAAGAAGTGCTGCGGAGCGGGCGTCTGCTTGGGATCGTAATAGTTCAACATATCGGGCCTCCTCCCGCTCAATGCGGCTGCGCGTCGCGCTGCAGATCGTCGGGAAAGTGTTTCATCACGCTCTGCACGGGGAACGGCGTCATGCCGCCCATGGCGCAGAGTGAGCCGTCCACCATGGTCTCGCACAGGTCGGCGAGCAGTATGAGATTGGCCTCACGACGCTCGCCGGCGCGGATGCGGTCGATCACCTCGACGCCGCGCACCGCACCGATGCGGCAGGGAGTGCACTTGCCGCATGACTCCACCGTGCAGAACTCCATGGCGAAGCGCGCCTGCTCGGCCATGTCCACCGTGTCGTCGAACATCACCACGCCGCCATGACCGAGCACTGCACCGACCTCGGCGAAGGCCTCGTAGTCGAGCGGCAGGTCCCACTGGCTCTCGGGCAGGTAGGCGCCCAAGGGGCCGCCTACCTGCACCGCACGCAGCGGTCGTCCGGTGAAGGTACCGCCGCCGAATTCCTCCATCAGCTGGCGCAGGGTGGTGCCGAAGGCCAGCTCCACTAGCCCGCCGCGCTGGACGTTGCCGGCCAGCTGCAGCGCCAGGGTCCCGCGTGAACGGCCCATGCCGTAGTCGGCGTAGGCTTGCCCGCCGTCGCTGAGGATGAAGGGCACCGCCGCAAGCGACAGCACGTTGTTGACCACGGTGGGCTGACCGAACAGGCCTTCGATGGCCGGCAGCGGCGGCTTGAAGCGCACCATGCCGCGTTTGCCTTCGAGGCTTTCGAGCAGCGAGGTCTCCTCGCCGCAGATGTAGGCGCCGGCCCCCAGACGCACCTCGAGGTGGAACGTCCGGCCGCTGCCGAGGATGTCGCCACCGAGATAGCCGGCGGCCTCGGCGCGGGCGATGGCCTCATTGAAGATCTCCTGGGCCAGCGGATACTCCGAGCGCAGGTAGACGTAGCCCTGGGTGGCACCCACGGCGAGGCCGGCGATGGCCATGCCCTCGATCAGCAGGTAGGGGTCGCACTCCATCACCAGGCGGTCGGCGAAGGTGCCGGAGTCGCCCTCGTCGGCGTTGCAGACGATGTACTTCTGCGCGGCAGGGGCGTCGAGCACGGTCTGCCACTTGATGCCGGTGGGGAACGCCGCCCCGCCGCGACCGCGCAGGCCGGAGGCCTTGACCTCGTCGACGATGGCCTGGGGAGCGAGACCAAGCGCCCGGCGCAGGCCGCGGAAGCCGTCGTGGGCGCAATAGTCCTCCAGCGACAGCGGGTCGGTGACACCGATGCGCGAAAAGGTCAGACGCTGCTGGGCCTGTAGATAGGGAATCTCCTCGGCCGGCCCCTGGCACAGCGACGATGCCTCACCGCCTTCGAGCAGGCCGGCATCGAACAGCCCGGCCACGTCCTCGGGGGCCACCGGCCCGTAGGCGATGCGCCCGGCGGTGGTCTCGACCTCGACCAGCGGCTCCAGCCAGAACAGCCCGCGGGAGCCGTTGCGCACCAGTTCGATCTCGACGCCACGGGCCTCGGCCTCGGCCTCGATGCGCTGGGCGACCTCGTCGGCGCCCAGCGCCAGCGCGGTGGTCTCGCGGGGAACGAAGAGTTTCGTGGTCATCAGCTCACCTTCAGCACTTGGGTGGTCAGTTCATCGACCAGCCGGTCGAAGCGCTCGGGGGTGACCCGGGCCAGGATGCGATCGTCGACGCGCAGCGACGGGCCGCAGGCGCAGTTGCCCAGGCAGTAGACCGGCTCCAGGGTGATCTCGCGGTCGGCGGTGGTCTGGTGGTAGTCGATCCCCAGGGTGTCCCGCGCGTGCATTTCCAGCGCCCGTGAGCCCCGCGCCTGGCATGCCTCGGCGCGACAGATCTGTACCACGTGGCGCCCCGGCGGCGTGGTGCGGAAGTGATGGTAGAAACTGATCACGCCGTGCACCTCGGCCCGGGTGAGCTGCAGCGATTCGGCGATGAGCGGCACCGCCTCGCGCGGCACGTAGCCGCAGCGGTCCTGGATCGCGTGCAAGATGGGGAGCAGAGCGCCGGGCTTGTGCTTCAGGGCGTCGATCTCGTCCTGAATCAGCTGGGGCGTCCATGAAGGGAATGGGCTGTTGAGCATGGCCTGGCCTCGAAGCGAACGTATGGAGCGCATCTTCTGGCGACTTGCGTCGGTACGTTCGAAGCTGCTGGTTACGGTCTAGTTATGTACCACTTATTTATGTACTACAGTGCATATATTGGATAAGGTGCCCGTAGCATCATTGATGGTGCGTATTTGTGAAGGTAGCAGTCCTGCCTGGGTTACGAAATATGAAAAACACATCATATGAAACGTATTAAAATCGAACCTGCCTGGTCCTTCACCGACGAGGCCGGCAACCGCCTGGATCCGCAGCTGTTCGGGCTGCTGCAGGGCATCCATCGCAGCGGCAAGCTGACCGAGGCCGCTGCCGAGGCCGGTATCTCCTACCGCCATGCCTGGAACCTGCTCAACAAGTGGGCGGAATTCTTCGGCGTTACGCTGGTGGAAATGCAAAAGGGGCGCGGCGCACGGCTCACTCCACTGGGCGACAAGCTGCTGTGGGCACGCCAACGGGTGGCCGCCCGGCTCGGTCCGCAGCTGGAGAGCCTGGGCTCGGAGCTCAATCTCGAGCTGCAGCAGCTGTTCGAGGGCGTCGAACCGGTGCTGCGCATGCACGCCAGCCACGGCTATGCAGTGGCGCTGCTGCCCAGGTTCGCCAGCGACTTTCAGCTCGATCTACAGTACTGCAGCCCGGCAGAGGCCCTGGCCGCGCTGAATCGCGGCGCCTGCGACGTGGCCGGCTACCACATGCCGACCTCGGCGACCCAGGGTCCGCTGATGCAGGGCTACCGCCGTCAGCTGCGGCCGCGCAGCCATTGCATCATTCGCTTCATCACCCGCTGTCAGGGGCTGATGCTCGCACCGGGCAATCCCAAGGGTGTGGCCGGCCTGGCCGATCTCGTGCGTGGCGACGTGCGCTTCATCAACCGCCAGCAGGCTTCCGGCACCCGGGCGCTGCTCGATATCCTGCTGCGGGAAGTGGGCCTCTCGGCGCAGCGCATCCGTGGCTTCGAGCTGGAGGAGTACACCCACTCCGCGGTGGCCGCCTACATCGCCGCCGGCATGGCCGACGTCGGCTTCGGCGTCGAGGCCGCCGCGCGCCAGTTCGGCCTGGACTTCCTGCCGCTGGCCAGCGAGCACTATCTGCTGCTGTGTCAGCGCAGCAGCCTGGCCGACCCCAGCGTCGTACGTCTGCTCGAGATGATCCGCAGCGCGCCGTTCCAGCAGGCCGTGCGCGAGCTGCCCGGCTATTCGCTGGACCGTTGCGGCGAGGTGTGCAGCGTCGACGAGCTGTTCGACGAGTCACGCCACGGCTGAGCCTCGCCGGTGCCGTCGTCAGTAGTCGACCACCACGTCGCCCAGGGGCTTGCTGCAGCAGGAGAGGATATAGCCCTCTGCCACGTCCTCGTCGGTGATGCCGCCGTTGTGCTCCATGTCCACTTGCCCGGACTTGAGCCCTACCCGGCACGTGCCGCAGATCCCCATGCCGCAGGCCTTGGGGATGTGCAAGCCGAGCTTGGCGGCAGCCGAGTGAACCGTTTCGCCAGGCTGAATGCGTACGCTCTTGCCCGAGCCGACGAACTCGACGCTGAGCATGTCGGCGTAATCGATCTCCTCCGCCTCGGCCTCGGCTTGCTCGGCCAGCTCCAGCACCTCCTCGCGCACGTCAAGCGGCGTGGCGCCGAAGGATTCCTCGTGGTAGCGGCTCATGTCGAAGCCGTTTTCGCGCAGGATGTGCTTGATCGCGTTCATGTACGGCGTGGGGCCGCAGCAGAAGATCTCCCGCTCGAGGTAGTCGGGCGCCATCAGCTCGAGCATCGGCTGGGTCAAATACCCGCGATAGCCGGCCCAGGCCTCGCCGATGTCGTCCTTCTTCTCACAGACGATATGCAGTTTGAACTCGGGGATCCGCGAGAACATGTGCACTAGTTCGCGATGGTAAATGACATCCCGCGGGGCGCGCGCACTGTGGATGAACTCGACGTCGACGTTGGCGTTGGTGTCGAAGAACCAGCGTGTCATCGACATCAGCGGCGTGATGCCCACGCCACCGGAGAGGAACAGCACCTTGTCGGCGGGAAAGTCGATCGAATTGAAGTTGCCCACCGGGCCATGCACCGCCAGTTCGTCGCCGACCTTCAGGTTGTCGTGCAGCCAGTTGGAAACCTTACCGCCGGGCACCCGCTTGACGGTGATCGAGAAGCTGTAGGGAATCGACGGTGAACTGGAGATCGTATAGGAGCGCATGATCGGCTCGCCGTCGATCTCAAGCTCCAGGGTCACGAACTGCCCCGGCTTGAAGAAGAACAGCACCGGCTGCTCGGCCATGAAGCAGAAGGTACGAACGTCCCAGGTCTCCTGGATCACCTTGACGCAGCGCACCAGGTGGCGGCCGTTGGTCCAGGTCTGGGTCGTGACGGGATTGAGAAAGTTCATGGTCATGTCGAGTCGCCTGGCATTGATCAGCGTGGAAGGCTCCGACTGCGGAACACCGCCTGCCGTTGATCGAATTCTGCGTCAGCAGGCAAGCCCACGACTTGCCTGACTGCGACACGAACGTACCCCTGGCTTCCACTTGTGGCGATTTTTCTGCACCCACTGGTCGCGACTGAACGCTTTCGGGTCGTCGGCAGACAACTGAGTGACCTGTGGCTGATCCACACTCGCCGTATTCGTACTCGGCACCCAAGACAATTACTATGCCGCTCCCTGGCGAAAACCAACAATTCGACCGATGCCGCAACCGCGGCCAGCAATGAGGATGTCTCTCCATGGATCCGATCTCACCCACCACTCTGGACGATCCCCTGGACCCGGCGCGTGAAGCCGTCGTCGCGATGCTCGCCGAGCGCGAGCGCAACTTCTCGCTGCCCCAGCCGTTCTACAACGATGCCCGCCTGTTCGCGCTGGACATGCAGGAGATCTTCGGCAAGGAGTGGCTGTTCGCCGGCATGACCTGCGAGATTCCCGCCAAGGGCAACTACATGACCCTGCAGGTCGGCGACAACCCGGTGATCCTGGTACGCGGCGACGGCGGTACCATCCATGCGTTCCACAACGTCTGCCGTCATCGCGGCTCGCGGCTGTGCGTCAGCGACAAGGGCAAGGTGGCCAAGCTGGTCTGCCCCTACCATCAGTGGACGTATGAGCTCGACGGCCGCCTGCTGTTCGCCGGCAGCGACATGGGCGAGAACTTCGACCTGGGCAGTTATGGCCTGAAGCCGGTCCACGTGCGCACCGGCGGCGGTTTCATCTTCATCAGCCTGGCCGAGCAGCCGCCCGTCATCGACGACTTCCTGATCACCCTGGAGCACTATCTCGAGCCTTACGAGATGGGCAACCTCAAGGTCGCGGTGGAGTCGAACATCGTCGAGCAGGCCAACTGGAAGCTGGTCATCGAGAACAACCGCGAGTGCTACCACTGCAACGGCTCCCACCCGGAGCTGCTCAACTCGTTGCAGGAGTTCGACGACACCGACGATCCCCGCGCCACGCCCGCCTACAAGGCGCTGGTGGCGAAGAAGCAGTCCGACTGGGACGAGCAGCAGATTCCCTGGCAGCTCAAGCGCTTCGGCAAGCGCAACCGGCTGACCCGCACCCCGCTGCTGGATGGCGTGGTCTCGATGACCATGGACGGCAAGCCGGCCTGCGCCAAGCTGATGGGCCGCCTGACCAGCCCCGACATGGGCTCGCTGCGCATCCTGCACCTGCCCAACTCCTGGAACCACTTCATGGGCGACCACGCCATCGTGTTCCGCGTGCTGCCGCTGGGTCCGCAGGAGACCCTGGTGACCACCAAGTGGCTGGTACACAAGGATGCCGTGGAGGGCGTCGACTACCAGCCCGAGGAGATGCGCCGGGTATGGGACGCCACCAACGCCCAGGACAAGCGCCTGGCCGAGGAGAACCAGCGCGGCATCAACTCCAAGGCTTACCAGCCGGGCCCCTACTCGGAGACCTACGAGTTCGGCGTGATCGACTTCATCGACTGGTACAGCGAACGGATGCAGGAGAACCTGGGCCACAGCGCCCCTCACCTGCAGGTGGTCAGGGGCTAGGCACCGCCCACGTCTCGTGACTAAAGAGATCGCCCCCGGCCTTGGCCGGGGGCGATTCGTTTTACTCGGGTTCGATCAACAGCTGACAGCGGTAGGGCTTGTGCCGTTGGCTAGCCAGCGATTGGCCGCAGATGATTCACCAGCGCTTCGCGCACCTCGGGCAGCATGACGCCGGTCTGCGCCTCCAGCTCGGCGACCAGCGCCTCCAGACCGGGCACCCCCGCCTCGGCCTGTCGCTGGACGGCAAGCCGGGCGCAGGTATCGGGGTCGGCATCGGCAGGCAGGTCGATGCCCAGCGCCACCAGGCGCTGACGGAAGTCCTCTGCATCGATCAAGTCGGCGTACATCATCTTTCTCACCTCCCGCTACCGTTACCGTCGTTCGCTCCCTCTAGATTACCCGCTCGGCCGTCAGGCGACCACGCTGCCGCACGGGCGAACCGCGAAATAGCTGACCGCGCCGCTTTCAAGGTGCAGCGTCGGCCAGCTCGGGCGGCTCCTCAGGCGGCCACGCTGCCATGGGGGTCGATATCCCGAAATGGCTGGCGGCGCCGCCTTTCAGCGCTCGCCGTCAGCCGGTTCAGGCACTTCTCAGGCGGCCACGCTGCCATGGGGGTCGATATCCCGAAATGGCTGGCGGCGCCGCCTTTCAGCGCTCGCCGTCAGCCGGTTCAGGCACTTCTCAGGCGGCCACGCTGCCATGGGGGTCGATAACCAAATTCTTGGCGGCACCGCCATCGAAATCGGCATAGCCCTGCGGCGCCTGGTCCAGCGAGATCACCTGCACGTTGACCGCATCGGCAATCTTGATCTTGTTGAACAGGATCGCCTGCATCAGCGGGCGGTGGTACTTCATCACCGGGCACTGGCCGGTGTGGAAGGAGTGGGACTTGGCCCAGCCAAGACCGAAGCGCATGCTCAGCGCGCCCTGCTTAGCGGCATCGTCCACGGCGCCCGGGTCTTCGGTCACGTAGAGGCCCGGGATGCCGATCTGGCCGCCGGCGCGGGTCATCTGCATCGCCGAGTTGAGCACGGTGGCAGGCGCCTCCTTGTCGTGATTGCAGCCGCAGGCGTGGGCCTCGAAGCCGACGCAGTCGACGAAGCAGTCGACCTCGCGCTCGCCGAGAATCGCCTCCAGCTTGTCGGCCATGTCGCCTTCCTGGGTCAGGTCGATGGTTTCACAGCCGAAGCTGCGCGCCTGGGCCAGACGCTCCTCGATCATGTCGCCGACGATCACGCAGGCCGCCCCCAGCAGTTGGGCCGACGCCGCCGCCGCCAGCCCCACCGGGCCGGCACCGGCGATGTAGACGGTGCTGCCCGGCCCGACGCCTGCCGTCACGCAGCCGTGGAAGCCGGTGGGGAAGATGTCGGAGAGCAAGGTCAGGTCGCGGATCTTCTCCATGGCCTGATCGGTGTCGGGGAACTTCAGCAGGTTGAAGTCGGCGTAGGGCACCATGACGTATTCGGTCTGGCCGCCGACCCAGCCGCCCATGTCGACGTAGCCGTAGGCGGCACCGGGGCGTGCCGGGTTGACGTTGAGACAGATCCCGGTCTTGCCTTCTTTGCAGTTGCGACAGCGCCCGCAGGCGATGTTGAAGGGCACCGAGACCAGGTCGCCCGGCTTGATGAATTCGACGTCGCGCCCGCACTCGACCACCAGGCCGGTGATCTCGTGGCCCAGCACCAGGCCGGCGGGCGCAGTGGTACGGCCGCGCACCATGTGCTGGTCGCTGCCACAGATATTGGTGGTGACCACCTTCAGGATCACACCGTGGTCGCATTTGCGATTGCCAAGGGCGAGTTCCGGATAGGGGATGGATTCGACATCGACCTTACCCGGGCCCTTGTAGACGACGCCTCGGTTGGCTTGGCTCATGGCTGGCTCCAGTGCTTTGTTGTCATGGGGCGGCACATTCCGCCGCTTCAGCCTATGCCCTCCACCAAGTGGCACTTGCCCCACAGAGACCTCCACTTGCCTGACCGAGACACGTCGCCGCGGTAATGAGCCAACGGATAGCTGGAGGTCGCTTTCACGACATACCCCTCGCCGCCCTGGCCCAACAATGATTCGCCCGGGAGCGCCTGCCGCTTGCGGATGCCAACAACAACATGCGAGGAATCCCCATGAAGCATGACGATGTGCCAATCCTCAAACCCGGGCAGGACAACGCCCAGGTGCTGGGGATGGACTTCCACCATCCCGTGTTCCCTCTCTCGGCCCTGGCCATTCTGGCCTTCATCCTCTACGCCCTGATCTATCCCGATGCCGCCAACAGCCACCTCACCGCGGCCCGCGGCTTCTCCATCGAGTATTTCGACTGGCTGTTCATGATTGCCGGCAACCTCTTCGTGCTGCTGTGCCTGGCGCTGATCGTGATGCCGTTGGGGCGCATCCGCCTGGGCGGCAGCCAGGCCCGCCCGGAGTACTCGACCACCTCCTGGTTCGCCATGCTGTTCGCCGCGGGCATGGGCATCGGCCTGATGTTCTGGAGCGTGGCCGAGCCGGTGGCCTACTACACCGACTGGTACGGTACCCCGCTCAACGCCGAGGCGCACACCCCGGCCGGGGCCAGCGCGGCCATCGGCGCCACCATGTTCCACTGGGGCCTGCACCCCTGGGCGATCTACGGCGTGGTGGGGCTGTCGCTGGCCTTCTTCGCCTACAACCGCGGCCTGCCGCTGACCCTGCGCTCGGCCTTCACGCCGATCCTCGGCGAGCGAGTGCGCGGCTGGTTCGGTCACATCATCGACATCGTCGCGGTACTGGCCACCATCTTCGGCCTGGCCACTTCGCTGGGCTTCGGTGCCTCCCAGGCGGCAGGCGGCCTCAACTACCTGTGGGGCGTGCCCAACACCATCGGCACCCAGCTGGCGATCATCGTGGTGGTCACCGCCGTGGCCCTGTTCTCGGTGTGGCGCGGCATCGACGGCGGCGTGAAGCTGTTCTCCAAGATCAACATGATGCTCGCCCTGGGCCTGCTCACCTTCGTGCTGGTGACCGGCGGCGTGCTGCTGTTCGTCAACAACCTGTGGCACACCACCTTGGCCTACGTCAGCCATATCGTGCCGCTCTCCAACTGGGTCGGCCGCGACGATACCGTCTGGTACCACGGCTGGACCGTGTTCTACTGGGCCTGGTGGATCTCCTGGTCGCCCTTCGTCGGCATGTTCATCGCGCGGGTCTCCCGCGGGCGTACGGTGCGTGAGTTCCTGATCGCCGTGCTGCTGGTGCCGACCCTGGTCACGCTGGTGTGGATGAGTGCCTTCGGCGGCACCGCACTGAACCAGTCGGTGGCCGGCGTCGGTGCCCTGGCCGACGGCATCAGCGACGTCTCGCTGGCGATGTTCCAGATGCTCGAGCACCTGCCGCTGACCACCCTGACCTCCAGTCTGGCGATCCTGCTGGTGCTGATCTTCTTCATCACCTCGTCGGATTCCGGCTCGCTGGTGATCGACAACATCACCGCCGGCGGCAAGACCGATGCCCCCCGCGGCCAGCGCGTGTTCTGGGCGGTGCTGGAAGGCGTGATCGCCGGCATCCTGCTGTACGGCGGCGGCAGCACCGCACTGGGCGCCCTGCAAGCCGGCGCCGTGGCCACCGGGCTGCCCTTCACCCTGGTACTGCTGGGCATGGCTTACTGCCTGGTCAAGGGGCTGAGGGAAGAGCAGCGTGGACTGGCGGTCGCCAAGCCGGCCTGATACACCATCGACCTCACGCAAGAAGCCACCACGCGACCTCGGCCTTGGCCGGGGTCTTCTTGTTGGGGGAAGACATTAAGCCAAGCTCCAAGAGACCAACCGGTTGGATCGCTGTCGCAAGCGATGCAAGGCCCGCCGCCAGCGCGCGGTTGGCGTGTGTGCCACTGCCCTGGGTGCTGCCTATCTCCGCCAATACCGCCCCCCAACGCAACGACCCCGGCCAAGGCCGGGGTCGTCATTGGGTTAGGGCGTTATCGTGGGTGCGTTATCGTTGGTGCGTTATCGAAAGCTAGCGCAGAACGCCCTCGTCCTTGAGCAGCTTGAAGATCGCCTCGGCGCCCTGCTCCGGGGTCACGTCGGTCAGCACCTGGCCACTGCCGCCTTCGGCCTTGGCCGCGGCGGCCTTGAAGCGATCCCGCGCCGAGGCCGCCTTGACGATCTTGAGCCGCTTGGGACGCTTGCGGGCCGGTGTCACGTTCCACTCCGGCTGCGCCTCGTCCCACTCGACCGCTGCCGACTCGGCCTCGATCTCACCGCGCTGGGCCGGGCCGAAGGCGCTCTGGCGGGCCGCGGCGGCGGCAGCGTCGACGGTGACGATGGCCGGCAGCCGCACTTGCAGCCGGCGGCGCTGGCCACGAGGCAGGGCCTGGAGCAGGGTGGCCACGCCATTCTCGACCTTTTCCACGGCAGCCAGGCCACCGACCAACGGCCAGCCAAGACGCTCGGCCAGCAGGTAAGGCAGCATGCCGGAGCCTTCGCCCTGCTCGGCGCGCTCGCCGGCGATCACCAGCTGCGGCCGTGCTGCACTCAGCCTGTCGGCCAGAGCGGGGATCACGTCGGCACCAGGCAGCTGCTCGACCAGGGTCAAGGCGGGGAAGCCCATGCCCAGATAGCCGCGCAAGGCACTTTCGCTCTCCTCGTCGAGCGCGCCGGCGTGCAGCAGGGAGATGCGCGCCCCAGCGAGGGACAGGGCCAGCTCCACGCCGCGGGCGTCCTGATCGGCGCGCCGGGCGCGCCCGGTCACGGGGTGGCGGCCCACGGAGACCAGCACTGCCACCTCGAGTGCACCATCTTGCTGAGCACTAGTCGCTTGTGCACCTGCATTTCGCGCTCCAGTCGTCTGGGCATCAGGCCGCATCGCGCTTCTCCTCTCGTTGCCGTTGGACCATCTCGACCAGCGCCGCGAGTATGCTCGCCGAGTCGCCAATCACCGCCAGGTCGGCGCGCTTGATCATGTCGCACCCCGGATCGAGGTTGATGGCCACCACCTTGTCGCAGTTCTGGATGCCCTGCAGGTGCTGAATGGCACCGCTGATGCCCACCGCCACGTAGACCCGCGCGGTGACCCAGGTCCCGGTGGCGCCCACCTGACGATGGCGCGGCATGAAGCCATCGTCCACCGCCACCCGCGAGGCACCTTCGGTCGCTCCCAATACCTCGGCGGCCTGATGGAAGCCATCCCAGTCCTTGACGCCGTTGCCGGCGGAAAGAATGAACTCGGCCTCGGAGAGCGCTACGCCGGCCGGGTCGACGGCCACCTGGCCCAGGTCCTCGATGCGCCCCAGCAGGGGCGGCAGCGGCTGCGACAAGGCCAGCGGACGGGCCGCATGGCGGGTCTCGGAAACGGGTTCGGCACATTCGGCCAGTGCCAGTACCACACGCGGCAGGGCGCGCTGGATATCGCTGGTACTGGCAGCACCGCGCCCGGTACAGCGCCAGCCCAGCGCGCAGGTAGCGTCCCGTTCGACCTGCCAGACGCCGGCGGCAGGCCGTTCGCCAAGGCGCGCCGCCAGGCGCCGCCCCAGGTCGGCGCCGCCCAGCTTGGAGTCGGGCAACAGCCAGTGACGCGGGGCAAACTCGCCGTCGACGGCGGTGAGTGCCGCCAGGCGTGCCTCCGGCGCGTAGCCGTCGATGTCATCGCCCTCCAGCACGAGCAGCCGATCGATGCCGGCTTCGCCATACCCTTCGACATCCGCCTGGCCAAAGACCACTGCCAGCACGGCACCCGGCCGCTCACCATCGGCATCGGCCAGCTGCCGGGCCAGGCCCAGCAGGTCGCGGTCGTGGCTGGAGAGACGCCCGCCGGGCAGATCCGGAACCACCGCGACCAGGAAGTCCGGGGCCTCGATGATGACCTGCCGCCGTTCGTCGGCGGCCTTGCTACCGGCACTGGCACCACGTCCCGCAGCAGCAGCCTGCTGGACACCGCTGCGGTCGATGCGCTTGATACCGTTGGGCCCGATGAAGCCGACCGCATGGGGATTCTTGCGGATCACGCCGTTGGGGCCCATCCACTCCGTCGCCGCCATGCCATGCCCGGCACTCTGGCCAAGCTCGGCCAGCACCCGTTCGTGCTCGGGATGCAGGCGGTTGCGGGCGATCCACTCGCGGCGCGGATCGCGACGCACGATCTCGCTCATGACGTGACCTCCTTCATTACGGGGCGGGTACCGGAGGCAGACTGCGGGGGGCGAGCGCTATCGCTACTGCCACCGGAGCCGGCGGGGCGCTCCACCAGGGCATCGGCCACCAGCTCGGCGATGTCGCGCACCTCGGCGGTGGCATCGACCACCCCCTCGAGCATGGCGGTGCACTGCGGGCAGCCTACCGCCACCAGCTCGGCGCCGGTCTCCTTGACGTCATTCATGCGCATGTCGGGAATCCGCTGCTTGCCCGGGATGTCGGTAATCGGCGCGCCGCCGCCACCGCCACAGCAGCGCGAGCGGAATCCCGAACGCTGCATCTCGGCCACTTCGATGCCCAGCGCCTTGAGCACGTTGCGTGGTGCTTCGTATTCGCCGTTGTAGCGGCCCAGATAGCAGGGGTCGTGATAGGTGACGCGGCCGCCCTTCCAGGGCGCGAAGTGCAGCCGGCCCGCCTCGAACAGCTCGGCGATGTAGGTACTGTGGTGGCGCACAACCCAGTTTGCATTGAAATCAGGGCCGCCCAGCTCGCGGTACTCGTTCTTGAGAACATGGAAACTGTGCGGGTCGCAGGTGACGATGCACTGGAAGCGGTACTGCGACAGCGTCGCGATGTTGCGCTTGGCCAGCGACTGGAAGGTCGCCTCGTCGCCCAGGCGGCGCGCCACGTCGCCGCTGTCGCGCTCCTCGTTGCCGAGCACGGCAAAATCGACGCCGGCCGCACGCAGCACCTTCACCAGCGCCCTGAGCGTGCGCTGGTTGCGCATGTCGAAGACCCCGTCGCCCAGCCACAGCAGCACGTCGACCTGCCCCAGGTCGCGCATCAGCGGCAGGTTGAGGTCCGCCGCCCAGTGCATGCGCGAGCCGGGATCGAAGCCGCCGGGATTGTCGGTGGCAATCAGGTTGTCGAGCACCTCGGCGCCCTTGCCCGGGGTATTGCCATGCTCCAGGGTCAGGAAGCGACGCATGTCGACGATGGCATCGACGTGCTCGATCATCATCGGACACTCCTCGACGCAGGCGCGGCAGGTGGTGCACGACCACAGCGTCTCGGCATCGACAAGGGCAGTGCCTTCACGGGCCACGATGGGCCCATGCGGGTGGCCGCGGTGTTCGCCGATGGGCTTGTCCGGGTAGGGGCTGCCGGCATAGTGGGCATCGCTGCCGCCGGCCATGCCGACGACCATGTCCTGAATCAGCTTCTTGGGATTGAGCGGCTGACCGGCGGCGAAGGCCGGGCAGGCCGCCTCGCAGCGCCCGCACTGCACGCAGGCATCGAAGCCGAGCAGCTGGTTCCAGGTGAAGTCGCTGGGCGTCTCGACACCCAGGGGCGCCTTGGGATCGTCCAGGTTCAGCGCCTTGAGCCCGGTGGAGCGGTTGCCCTCGCCCCCCTTCGTGGAAAAGCGCTCAGGGCGGCGATGGAAGGCCAGATGCAGGGCGCCGGCAAAGGCGTGCTTCATCGGCCCGCCCCAGGTCATGCCGAAGAACATTTCGCCCAGACCCCACACCAGCACCGCGGCCAGCGCCAGGGCGAGGATCACGCTGCCCGTTCCGGCAGGCAGGATGCCCAGCGTCGGCAGGGTGAGCAGGAACACGCTCGCCGAGAACGCCATCAGGCTCTTCGGCAGGCGCATCCAGGGTCCCTTGGAGAGCCGCGCCGGCGGATTGCGCCGCCGTTTGGCGACGAACAGGCTGCCGACGAACATGGCGGCGCTGGCCAGCAGCAGCAGCCCGCCGAGGATTGGCCCCACTCTTTCTGAAGAGCCGAGCCCCAGGCCATGTACCAGGATCATCAGCACGGCCGCCGCGACGAAACCGCCGGCGGTGGCCACGTGGGTGTTGGACATGACCTTGTCACGTGCCACCACATGGTGCAGATCGACCAGATAGCGCCGCGGCATGGCGGCGAGCCCGCGCAGCAGATCAACCCGAGCGGGTCGACCCTGGCGCCACAGGCGAATGCGCCGCACGGCGCCGATCACGGCCAGCGCCAGGGCGGAGAAGATGAGTATTGGCAGCAGGGTCTCGAGCATCTCGCTCACCTCGCAGGCTAGAAATGATGGCTCGACGCAGGAGTGGGAAGGGGAGCCGGCGTCGCGCCCTTAGCATTCGCCCGAGCCGAGGCGCTGCGACGCGGTCCTGTCGAAGGGACTCGACTCCACTTTCTCCTTACCCGAGCGCAATAGCTTTCAAAGGTCTTTACACAGCCGCAGGGCGTCATAAATTGCCGCATGCGTATTGCGCGGCGCGGTGCAATCGCCCAGGCGGAACAGCAGGTAACCCTCGCCCTGCTCGCTCAAGCAGGGCTGCGCCTTGGCGGCGTAGAGCGCCTCGAGATCCACCTGGCCGCGGTTGCGCGAGCGCTCCTTCAGCGCGTAGTAGAGCGCCTCGTCGGGGCGTACGCCGTTCTCCACCACCACCTGATCGACCACTCGCTCCTCCATGGCGCCGGTGTACTCGTTCTCGAGCACCGCCACCAGGGCGTCGCCCTCGCGGTAGACCTTGTGCAGCATCAGGTCGGAGGTCATGATCACCTCCTTCTCGTAGAGACTGCGGTAGTAGGTCGGGAAGGTGGTGCCGCCCACCGCCGCGCCGGGCTTGATGTCGTCGGTGACGATCTCGACCTTGGCTCCCTTGTCGGCCAGATAATCCGCCGCCGAAACGCCGGAGAACTCGCAGATGGAGTCGTAGATCAGCACGTTCTTGCCCGGCGCAACTTTGCCGGAGAGCACGTCCCAGGTGCTGACCACCAGGCTCTCCTCGGCCTTCTCCGAGTAGCCCCACTCCGGGTACTGGCTGAGGAAAGGCTGGCCGCCGGTGGCCAGTACCACGACGTCCGGGCGCAGATCCTCGATGGTGGCCTCGTCGGCGCGGGTGCCGAGGCGCAGATCCACCTTGAGGCGGGCCAGCTCCAGCTGATACCAGCGGGTGATACCGGCGATCTGGTCGCGCTGCGGCGCCTGGGCGGCGATGGTGATCTGGCCGCCGAGCTGATCCGCGGCTTCGAACAGGGTCACGTCGTGGCCGCGCTCGGCGGCGACACGCGCCGCCTCCATGCCGCCGGGGCCACCGCCCACCACTACCACCTTGCGCTTCGGCCCCTCGGACTTCTCGATGATGTGCGGCAGGCCCATGTACTCCCGCGAGGTCGCGGCGTTCTGGATGCACAGCACGTCGAGGCCCTGATACTGGCGGTCGATGCAGTAGTTGGCGCCCACGCACTGCTTGATCTGGTCGATCTGGCCCATCTTGATCTTGGCGATCAGGTGCGGGTCGGCGATGTGCGCCCGGGTCATGCCCACCAGGTCGACGTAACCCCCTTCGAGGATCCGCTGGGCCTGGTTGGGATCCTTGATGTTCTGGGCGTGGATCACCGGCACCTTGACCACTTCCTTGATGCCCGCCGCCAGGTGCAGGAAGGGCTCCGGCGGGAAGGACATGTTGGGAATGACGTTGGCCAGGGTGTTGTGGGTATCGCAACCGGAGCCGATCACGCCGAAGAAATCGACCTGGCCGGTGGCGTCGTAGTAGGCGGCGATCTGCTTCATGTCCTCGTGGGTCAGGCCGTCCGGGTGGAACTCGTCGCCGCAGATGCGCATGCCGACGACGAAGTCTTCGCCCACCTCGGCGCGCACCGCCTTGAGCACCTCCATGCCGAAGCGCATGCGGTTCTCGAAGCTGCCGCCCCACTGGTCGGTACGCTTGTTGACCCGCGGGCTCCAGAACTGGTCGATCAGGTGCTGGTGCACCGCAGAGAGTTCGACGCCGTCAAGACCGCCCTCCTTGGCCCGCCGCGCGGCCTGGGCGTAGTCGCCGATGATGCGCCAGATCTCCTCCTCCTCGATGGTCTTGCAGGTGGAGCGGTGCACCGGCTCGCGAATACCGGAGGGCGAGAGCAGAGTGGACCAGTTGTAGCCGTCCCAACGGGAACGGCGCCCCATGTGGGTGATCTGGATCATGATCTTGCCGCCGTGCTTGTGTACGGCATCGGCGAGATTCTGGAAGTGCGGGATGATGCGGTCGGTGGCGAGGTTCACCGAGCTCCACCAGCCCTGGGGGCTGTCGATGGAGACGACGGAGGAGCCGCCGCAGATACACAGGCCGCAGCCGCCCTTGGCCTTCTCCTCGTAGTACTTGACGTAGCGCTCAGTGGTCATGCCGCCGTCGGTGGCGTAGACCTCAGCGTGGGCGGTGCTGACCACGCGATTGCGGATGGTCAGCTTGCCGATCTGGATCGGCTCGAAGATCGCGTCGAATGCCATGGAAACCTCCTCAACCCTGGGCGTCGGCCAACGGCTGAACGGTGAAGATGCCTACCTCGCAGCCGGGCTCGGCGGCGCTCTGGGTCTGTTCGGCGACGGTGCGCAGGGCACTGCCGCGGGCGGCGAGGATCTGGTCCATGGCGCCGGCGAACCAGCCGGTGAACATGTACTCCTCCTTGTGCCCCGTCTTGCCGAGCTGATAGACGAAGGCGCTGTGCTCCAGGCGCACGCGGGCGGTACCGGCGTCGAGATCGATGGCCTCGGTGACGAACTTGCCCCAGCCGCGCTGAGACAGCCGCTTCATGTAATGCTCGAACACGTCGACGCCTTCCAGACCGTGCAACTCGGCCTCCTTCTCGCACCAGTGCCAGGCGCTCTTGTAGCCGGCGCGGTAGAGAATCTCGGCATACTTATCCACACCCAGCGCTTCGGCGACGGCCGTGTGGTTGTTGATAAAGAAGTGCCGCGGCACGTAAAGCATCGGCAGGGCGTCGGTGGTCCACACGCCGGTTTCGCTATCCACCTCGATGGGAAGCTCAGGGGCCATCTTGGTCACGGTTGGTTTCCTCAAATCTTGTTTGTTATGGCATTGCGGGCAGAGCATCGTCTTTGGCAGCGCCGCTCGGAGCTGATCCGACGGCAGGCCTGCGAGGAGGCGCTGTGAATACTTCCCTGTACGCTACCGATTCCATCCCTGGAACCGGACCTCCTCTTCGGTCTGCCCCCGGCGCTCCTCGCTGAGGAGTCGCCTCAGCCGCTATCGTCAGGCACCCCAAACATCCTTCAAGATACGTACCCAGTTTTCGCCCATGATCTTGCGTACCTGGGTCTCACTGAAGCCGCGGCGCAGCAGCGCCTCGGTCAGGTTGGGGAACTCACCGATGGTGCGGATGCCCTCGGGATTGATGATCTTGCCGAAGCTGGTCAGGCGGCGAGCGTAGCCCTTGTCGTGGGTCAGCCACTCGAAGAAGTCCTTGCCGTGACCCTGGGTGAAGTCGGTGCCGATGCCGATGGCATCCTCGCCGACGATGTTCATCACGTACTCGATGGCCTCGACGTAGTCGTCGACGGTGGCGTCGACCCCGGCGCGCAGGAAGGGGGTGAACATGGTCACGCCGACGAAGCCGCCGTGCTCGGCGATGAAGCGCAGCTCCTCGTCGGACTTGTTGCGCGGGTGCTCCTTGAGCCCGGACGGCAGGCAGTGGGAGTAGCAGACCGGCTTCTTCGATTCGAGAATCACCTCTTCGGAGGTCTTCGAACCGACGTGGGAGAGGTCGCACATGATGCCGACGCGGTTCATCTCGGCGACGATCTCACGACCGAAGCCGGAGAGCCCACCGTCGCGCTCGTAGCAGCCGGTGCCCACCAGGTTCTGGGTGTTGTAGCACATCTGCACGATGCCGACGCCGAGTTGCTTGAAGATCTCGACGTAGCCGATCTGGTCCTCGAAGGCGTGGGCGTTCTGGAAACCGTAGATGATGCCGGTCTTGCCCTCTTCCTTGGCCCGGGTGATGTCGGCGGTGGTACGCACCGGGCGCACCAGGTCGCTGCACTCGGCCATCAGCTGGTTCGATTTGACGATGTTGTCGACGGTGGCCTGAAAGCCCTCCCACACCGAGACGGTGCAGTTGGCGGCAGTGAGTCCGCCGCGACGCATGTCCTCGAACAGTTCGCGGTTCCACTTGGCGATGATCAGGCCGTCGATGACGATGGCATCGTCGTGCAGGTCTTGGGGCGTCATGAGGGCGTGCTCCGGATGGATTGACTTGAAGGCAGCATAGCGCTGGCATGGTGGGTCCCGACTTCTGGAAGCGACGGCGATAATTCCAAAAGCGTCATCCCTGTCGTGACTGCGACGAACGGCACAATGCTACTACTCATGGCGCCTTCCGCTGACATGGCGGAGCCCGAGCACGCCAATACCTCTCCCGTCGGGGCGGGAGCAGGGAAGGGGTCGACAAGAGAAGCGGGGAAACGGCCCGCGGCGCTTTGGCCGCGAGCCGCCAGGCTCAGTGGTCCAGACGCACGCTGGCGTAGGTGGGCTCGCCGCGGGCGTTGTCGAGCGCCACCAGCGCCGCCGAGATCGGTTGCTCCGGCACGGGCTCGAGGCTGACCGGCTGCAGCAGCAGGCTCTCGGCCGGCGGCTCGGGCAGCGGCGGCTGGCGCAGCGGGCTCATGCCCAACCGCTCCTCACGTGGCGGCAGACCGAAGAACTCCCGGTAGCACTTGGAGAAGTGGGGCGTGGAGACGAAGCCACAGGCCGAGGCCACCTCGATGATCGGCATCGAGGTCTGCTTGAGCAGCTGGCGGGCCCGGGTGAGGCGCAGCTTGAGGTAGTAACGCGACGGCGAGCAGTGCAAGTACTTCTGGAACAGCCGCTCGAGCTGGCGGCGCGAGACGTCGACGTAGTCGGCCAGCTCGGCGAGCTCGATGGGCTCCTCCAGGTTGGCCTCCATCAGCGCCACGATTTCCAGCAGCTTGGGCTGGGTGGTGCCCAGCACATGCTTGAGCGGCACGCGCTGATGGTCGTTCTCGCCGCGCACGCGGTCGCAGATGAACATCTCGGAAATGCCCGCCGAAAGTTCGCGCCCGTGTTCACGCTCGATCAGGGTCAGCATCATGTCGAGCGGTGCGGTGCCGCCGGAGGCGGTGGCGCGGTCACGGTCGATGGTGAACAGCCGGGTGGTCAGCACCGTCCGGGGAAACGACTCACGCATCGCCGCCAGACACTCCCAGTGCACGCTGGTCTCGTAGCCGTCCAGCAGCCCGGCCTTGGCCAGTGCCCAGCTGCCGGTGCAAATGCCTCCCAGTCGACGCGACAGGCGCGCCTGGGACTGCAGCCAGACGACGTGTTCGCGCTGCACGGTGCGGGAGGGCCCCACACCGCCGCAGACGATGATCATGTCCAGCGCCAGCGGCATGGTGATGGCACCGTCCGGCGTGACCTTAAGGCCATCGCTGGCCGAGATCGGCCCGCCGTCCACGCTCAGCGTGAACCAGCGATACAGCTCACGACCGGCCAGCTGGTTGGCCATGCGCAGCGGCTCGATGGCCGAGGCCAGCGAGAACAGAGTGAAGTTTTCCAGCAACAGAAAACCCAGCGTCTGGGGCGCGGGAGTCTTGCGCAGGGCCTGAGTCGGGGTGGCCGAAGCCGGGGGCATCGTGGACATGTTCATACTCCAATGCCGTGAATCGTTATAGGTTGTATCGGCATTCAACTCGTCAGGGTCTGGGTGTCGCTTTCAGGCAAGCCTGTCTGGCAAAGGTATACCAAGTTGTCGCTCACAGATATGCTTAAAATCGTCCAGACGCAGAAAGTATGCCAGTAGCGGCAAGGGCCCATGTCGCAAACTGGATGGGTTGGCGTCGTATTTGCCCCGTTCCACGGCCTTGACTAGGCTGAGTCTGCCCCGCCCGCCCCAGAGCGAATACAGAGCGCACACAATGACAAAACGCATCGTCGCCTACACCCGCCTCAAACCGATCCACCTCGACCAGCTTCGCCAACGCTTCCACGTCGATTATTTCGAGGCCTTGAAGAGTACCGACGACCCCGGCTTTCGCCAGGCCCTGGGTCAGGCGCACGGCCTGGTCGGCTCCAGCCTCGTCATCGCCCCGGAACTGATCGACCTGGCCCCGCAACTGGAGGCCGTCGCCACCATCTCGGTGGGCTACGACAACTACCCCGTCGAGGCGCTGACCCGGCGCGGCATCCTGCTGTGCAACACGCCAGACGTGCTCACCGAGACCACCGCCGACACCGGTTTTCTGCTGATCATGGCGACCGCCAGACGCGCCATCGAGCTGGCCGATCTGGTCAAGCGCGGCGACTGGACGGCCAGCATCGGCGAGCCCCACTTCGGCACCGACGTACACGGCAAGACGCTGGGCATGGTCGGCTTCGGTCGCATCGGTGCCGGCGTGGCCCGCCGCGGCGCGCTGGGATTCGGCATGCGGGTGCTCTACGCCTGCTCCTCGCCCAAGCCCGCGCTGGAGCAGGAGCTGGGCGCCGTGCGCTGCGAGCTGGACGAGCTGCTGAGCCAGGCCGACTTCGTCTGCGTCACCGTGCCGCTGACGGCGGAGACCACTCACTTGATCGGCAGGCGCGAGTTCGGGCTGATGAAGCCTTCGGCGATCTTCGTCAACATCGCCCGCGGCAAGGTGGTCGACGAAGCGGCGCTGATCGCGGCGCTGGAGACGGGCGAGATCCACGCCGCCGGGCTCGACGTCTTCGAACAGGAGCCGCTCTCGCCGGAGTCGCCGCTGCCGCACATGGCCAACGTGGTGGCCCTGCCGCACGTGGGCTCGGCGACCCACGAGACCCGCGACGCCATGGCCCAGCGCGCAGTGGACAACATCACCCTGGCGCTCGAGGGCAAGCGCCCGCTCAGCCTGGTCAACGAGGTAGCGTGGCGCGGGGAAACGCCATGAACCGCTTCGACCTGCACGGCCGTGTGGCGATGGTCACGGGTTGCAACAAGGGGCTGGGGCAAGGCCTGGCTTTGGCGCTGGCCGAGGCAGGTGCCGATATCGTCGGCGTCAATCGCAGCAACAGCGACGAGACACGCGAGAAAGTCGAGGCCCTCGGTCGGCGCTATGTCGCCGTCGAGGCAGAGCTGGGCCGCGATACGCCCGAGGCCGTCGTGGCCCGCGCCCTCGAGTCGACCGGACGGCTCGACATGCTGATCAACAATGCCGGCGCAATCCGCCGCGCGCCCGCGCTGACGTTCACCGAAGAGGACTGGGAGGCCGTGGTCGACGTCAATCTCAAGGCGGCCTTCTTCCTCGCCCAGGCGGTCGCCCGACACTTGGTGGAGCGGGGTGCACCGGGACGAATCGTCAACGTTGCCTCGGTACTCTCCTTTCAGGGCGGCATCCGGGTGCCTGCCTACACCGCCAGCAAGAGCGGCCTGCTCGGCCTGACCCGGCTGCTGGCCAACGAGTGGGCCGCCCACGGCATCACCGTCAATGCCATCGCCCCGGGCTACATGGCCACCGACAATACCCAGGCCCTGCGCGAGGATGCCACCCGCAGCGCCGAGATCCTGGGGCGTATTCCCGCCGGTCGCTGGGGCACCCCGGAAGACCTCGCCGGCGCGGTGATCTTCCTCTGTTCCGACGCCGCGGCCTACGTCAACGGCCATGCCCTGGCGGTGGATGGCGGCTGGCTGGCTCGCTGAGCCGGCCCCCACGGTAAAGCAGCCGGCTCAGCGGCAAAGCCCGTCCATCCGATCCCGAAACAGCCATACGCGCCCGCGCCGCGCTGGATCGACGCGACGGCATCGTCTACGGTAGGCTTGTATGACAGGTAGCACGACATACCATGCATCACAAGTCGATCCGTCGCATCCCGCGCAAGGAGCTCCCATGACACTGCAAGGCACATCCCTGATCGGTCGCGAGGCCGTTACCGGCAGCCGCGGCGAGATCCGCGCCGTCAATCCTGCCACCGGCGCGCCGCTCGACCCCGTCTATCGCGGCGGCAGCGAAGCCGAGGTGGAGCGCGCCTGTGCCTTGGCCGAAGAGGCGTTCGGCGTCTACCGCGAGACGACGCTGGAGCAGCGCGCGGCCTTCCTCGAAAGCGTCGCCGGCGAGATCGAGGCCATCGGCGACGAACTGATCGAACGCGCCATGGCCGAGACCGGCCTGCCCCGCGCCCGCCTCGAGGGCGAGCGCGGCCGCACCTGCGGCCAGCTGCGCCTGTTCGCCAATGTGGTACGCGCCGGCGAATGGCTCGACCTGCGCCTCGATCCGGCCCTGCCCGAGCGCGAGCCGCTGCCCCGCGCCGACCTGCGCCAGCGCCACATTCCGCTGGGCCCGGTCGCCGTGTTCGGCGCCTCCAACTTCCCGCTGGCCTTTTCCGTGGCCGGCGGCGACACCGCCTCGGCACTCGCGGCCGGCTGCCCGGTGATCGTCAAGGCCCACTCCGCCCACCCCGGCACCTCGGAGCTGGTGGGCCGCGCCGTGCAGCGCGCGGTGGAGAAGAGCGACCTGCCCGAGGGGGTGTTCTCGCTGCTGTTCGGCTCGGGCCGCGAGGTGGGCCAGGCGCTGGTGGCCGATCCGCGCGTCCAGGCGGTGGGCTTCACCGGCTCCCGCGCCGGCGGCACCGCGCTGATGAAAACCGCCCAGGCCCGCCCCCAGCCGATCCCGGTCTATGCCGAGATGAGCTCGATCAACCCGGTGTTCCTGCTGCCCGAAGCGCTCAAGGCACGCGGCAACAAGCTCGCCGAAGGCTTCGTCGCCTCGCTCAACATGGGCGCCGGGCAGTTCTGCACCAACCCCGGGCTGGTGATCGGCGTGAAGGGCGCCGAGCTCGGCGCCTTCGTCGAG
>NZ_FNVC01000029.1:0-62980 GCF_900108215.1 Billgrantia desiderata
CCGTCATGCCGTCGGCACCCGGCGCCCCCTTGTTGGCGATCACCCTTCGGTAAGCCCGCGCCATGTTGGCCTTCTCTACCACGGCCTCCATGAGCGGGGCGGGCTCCGCTTTCGTCCACGATGACGACGCCGGGACCGTCTCGACGCTCACCGGCCGGGACGCGGGGTTCCGCCCCTGCCCCTCTGGGTGGGTGGCGGTATCAGCGCCACTTTCTGTCTTCATGATCGATCCTCGAGACGTCATCGCCTACTCGCGGTTCTTCATGTTCGGCCCTTGGTGCCGGGGTGAATCGGCACTTACTATGGCCTCTGCTGACGTCTGATGGCCCATCCCGTCGCCTCTCGACGCCGGTAGCACCGTGGCAGACCACCAGACCTCCCAGGGTAAGACGCGCGACCTTCCCGCTTATGCCTGTCGGATCTACGTCATGGGGTTCTGTGCAAGTATCGGGCTTTGGTGATTCGTGCCACCTCACCCCACCATGACGCCTCGTATCCGCTTCCTGTTCGTCAGGCCAGCGTTTTGCCTCGGGCTTCCTTCAGATTCCCCCTCGCGGGGGACACCCTTGCCGTCGGCTAGCACTTCCCCTTGCCGGGCGTGCAGGGGACTTTCACCCCCGAGTCATCCCGAGGCACCACCCCCAGGAACAGCGCCAGTCAGGCGCTGCGCGCCATGCCTGGCGCACACGAAAACGCCGCCGGCCACGAGGCCGGCGGCGTTCCACTATCGTGACATGACTCAGGTGTCGCTTAGAAGCGGAAACGCAAACCGACACTTGCCGCATCGAAGGTATGATCGGAGCGGTCCAGGTAGCGCATGTAGTCGGCGCCGACGGAGAAGTTGGGCGCGATGTCGAATTCGGCACCGGCACCGTAGGAGAGGCCATCTTCACGACCCACGTCGAAGTCGACCTCGGTGATACCGGCCAGGCCGTAGAGGCGGAATTCATCGGAGAGCGGCAAAATACCCTTGCCGTAGGCACCGATGAGGTGATCCAGCTCAACCGGGCCGTCCGAGCCACCGGTGCCCAGATGTGCTTCGACACCGAAGAATTCGTTGAACTGCGCACCGCCGCGCAGGCGCAGGCCGGCGGAATCGCCCGATGGCCCGACATCGTTGCTGAGATCCCAGAACATGGCATCTGCGCCGATATACCCTTGCGGATACATCGGCATATGGGCTTGCTGCTGGGTGCGCGGCTGAGCTTGACCTTGAGCCTGAGTACGCTGCTGGGTCTGGGTTTGAGCTTGAGTTTGAGGTTGGGCCTGAGGCTGAGGCTGAGTCTGCTGAGCCTGGGCCGAAGAAATAAATGTACCTGCCATCAGTGCTACAGCGGGAACGGCTAGCAGTTTCATGTCTGCACCTCCATTAAGAAACGGTGTTTCCTTACACCGCCTCCAGTGTGGTACAGGGTTTTCGACCATGCAAGTCGAATAAGCAGAAGATAGTTTCGATTCGTAACAAAGAGACGCCCTTAGCGTGGAGAAAGACTCAGCGCCACGATGCCACCCAGCACGATCGCCCCACCGACCAGTTGAGTGCCCGACAGCATCTGGCCTAGCACCAGATAGCCGAGCAGCAGCGAGGCGACCGGCTCCACGTTCATCACCGGCGCATTGCGCGCCATCTCCAGCCGCGGCACGCTGATGAACAGCACCGAGAAAGCCACGCTGTAGAGCAGCGCCAGTGCAGCGAGCGCACCCCACCCCGCGGGACTTGCCGGCAGGGCCATGCCACCCGGCACCAGTTGCAGTACGCCGGCGACGATCATCAATACCAGCACCGTGAGCATGGTCAGCAGGCTGCGCAGGGTGCTGCCCACCTCCCCCAGATGGTGCTCGGTGGTCCACAGCGCCACGGAAAAGGCCGCTGCCGCGCCCAGGCCGAAGGCGATGCCCGGCAGCCACTCCGGACCAAGCGCCTCGGGCGCAGCCAGCCAGGCGGGAATATCGAGCACTACCACCAGACCGACTAGAATCGCCGTCATGATCAGCGCCGCGCGCAGCGTCGGCCGCGGCCCGCCCAGCGCCCAGGTCAGCAGCGCCAGCTGAATGGGAAAGGTGTTCATCAGCAGCAAGGCCACGACCACGGGGATGCGCGCCACCGCCGCATAGAGACACAGGCTCTGGATGGCCACCATCAGACCGGCCAGCAGCTGCCAGCGCCCGGCACCGGCCGGAAAGGTGAAGCGCTTGCGCTGCCAGAGAAACAGCACCACCAGCACGGCGAGCGCCGTTGCCGAGCGCACCAGCACGGCCAGCAGCAAGCCGGTGCCCTCATCGAAAGCCAGGCGTGCCGCTACGTGATTGCTGGCGAACAGGGTCGCAACGGCGACCAGGATGCCGATGGCGAGATGGCGGGGCAGCAGGCCCGGGAGATCAGCGGTGCGGTCGGAAAGCGCAGTGCTCATGACGGGTTCCGGTCGGGACGAAGCGCTCAGCATGCCAGCGTTCTCGCCCGGACCCAACAGTCCACCTCAAGATGAGGTAACAATAAGCCTGCGAAACAAAGCATGATAGACTAAAGTCTTACGTCTATGCTGCCTCTACAGCCTGCCAACGGGAGAACGGATGGAGACTTCGGTTCTGGTCATCAACTGCGGTTCCTCTTCGATCAAGTACGCCCTCGTGCCCAAGGATCCTTCCCGCCCACGTCTGTCGGGGCTGGCCGAGCGACTGGGTAACGGCGACGCCCGCCTGAAGGGAACCGACAGCCGCGGCGAGTCGTTCGAGCAGGCGCTGGCGGGCGCCGACCACGCCCGCGCGCTGGAAGCCATCCTCGAGCGGCTGGAGGGGCGCCTGCCGGTGGCGGTGGGGCATCGCATCGTGCACGGCGGCGAACGCTTCACCCGCGCCGCGCTGATCGACGACGAGGTGGTCGCCGCCATCGAGCAGACCGCCGCCCTGGCTCCGCTGCACAATCCCGCCAATCTGACGGGACTTGCCGCAACTCGGCGCCTGTTTCCCGACCTGCCCCAGGTGGCCGTGTTCGACACCGCCTTTCACCAGAGCCTGCCGCCGCGGGCCTATCGCTACGCCCTGCCGGAGTCGCTCTACCGCGAGCATGGCATACGACGTTATGGCTTCCACGGTACCAGTCATGCCTATGTCAGCCGGCGTGCCGATGCCCTGAGCGGCCTCGAGGGCGGCGGCTGGCTCACCGCCCACCTCGGCAACGGCTGCTCCGCCTGTGCGGTGTGGAAGGGCCAGAGCCTGGACACCAGCATGGGGCTGACACCCCTGGAAGGGCTGGTGATGGGCACCCGCAGTGGCGACGTCGACCCGGGCCTGCACGCCCACCTGTCGCGCCAGTTGGGCTGGTCGCTGGAGCGCATCGACGAGGTGCTCAACCGCGAGAGCGGCCTGCTGGGGCTGTCGGGCTTGACCAACGACATGCGCGAACTGGAAGCCGCCGAGGCGGACGGCCACCCCGGTGCGACGCTTGCCATCGAGGTGTTCTGCTACCGCATCGCCAAGTCGCTGGCCGCGCTCTCCTGCGCCCTGCCCCGTCTCGACGGGCTGGTCTTCACCGGCGGCATCGGCGAGAACTCCTCGCTGGTACGCGAGCGGGTGACCGCCCTGCTGCCCCACTTCGGCCTGCAGCTCAACCGCACCGTCAACAGCGAGACGATCCGCGGCAAGGAGGGCCGCATCGACGCCGGCGGTCGCCAGCTGTGGGTCATTCCCACCGACGAAGAGGGGCAGATCGCCACCGAAACCCGCCAGCGACTGGAAGAGGCCGCGGCATGACGCCACCCGACGTACGACCACACACCAAGGTGCTGCTGATGGTGCCCACCGGGGTGGGGGTCGGCCTGACCTCCGCCTGTCTGGGCCTGATGCAGGCGCTGGATACCATCGGTCTGAAGGCCGGCTTTCTCAAGCCGTTCCGCCAGGACGAGCTGAACGGCCCCGGCCCCGACCGCTCCACCGCCCTGGTGGGTAGCACCCTCGGCATGCGCCCTCCGGCCCCCATCCCCCAAGCCGACATGGAGCGCCTGCTGCGCCAGGATCGTCTCGACGTGCTGATGGAGCAGGTCATCGAACTCTTCGATCACGCCGTGGGCGGGCAGGATGGCACCGCGCCGGACCTGATCGTGGTGGAAGGGGTGGTTCCCACCGCCCATGGCACCTACGCCACCCAGCTCAACGCCCAACTGGCCCATGCGCTCAATGCCCGAATCATCCTGATCGGCAGCGGCGACGCCGCGGCCCCCGAGGCACTGGCCGAACAGCTCGACATGCACGCCAGCGCCTTCGGCGGCGTGGGCTCGGCGCGCACCCTGGGCTGCATCCTGATGCGCATGCAGAACCTGCCCGGCGGCGAGGAGCCTACGCTGGCTCCCGGCACCAGCAGCGTCGTGCTCGACGACACCTTTCTGAACGAACTGCGCCGCCACTCGCCGGCGCTGGCTACCGACCGTTTCCATCTGATCGGCGTGGTGCCCTACAATCCGGCGCTGATCGCTCCGCGGGTGGTCGACGTGGCGCGGGCGCTCGACGCCAGGTTCCTGCATGAGGGCGACGCCGCCAACCGCCGCGTGCTCTCCACCAGCCTGTGCGCCCGCAGCGCCGCCAACGCCCTGCACGTATTTCGCCCCGGCAGCCTGATCGTGACCTCCGGCGACCGCGACGACATCGTGCTGGCCTCGGCGCTGGCCACCATGAACGGCGTGCCCATGGCCGGGGTGCTGCTGACCAACGGCTTCATGCCCAACGACAACATGATCGAGATGTGTCGTCCGGCGCTGAAGACCGGCATGCCGGTGCTGGCGGTGGACACCGACAGTTTCACCACGGCCAAGAACCTGGGCCGCATGGGCAACGACATCCCCATGGACGACCTGGAGCGCGCCGAGCAGGTGACCCGCTTCGTCGCCGGCCATCTGGATCTGCAATGGCTCAAGGATCACCTCAGCCGCGGCTTCACCCGTCGGCTGTCGCCCTCGGCGTTCCGCCATCAGTTGGTCAAGCTGGCACAGCGCGCCAACCGGCGCATCATCCTGCCCGAGGGCAGCGAGCCGCGTACCGTGGAGGCCGCCGCCATCTGTCAACGCCGCGGCATCGCCAACTGCGTGCTGCTAGCCCGCCGCGAGGAGGTCGAGGAGGTCGCCCGCAACCGCGGCATCGAGCTGCCGGAAGGGCTCGAGATCCTCGACCCCGAGCACATTCGCAGCCGCTACGTGGCGCCCATGGTGGAGCGCCGTCGCGGCAAGGTGAACGAGCTGACCGCAGAGGATCAGCTGCAGGACAACGTGGTGCTGGGCACCATGATGCTGCAGCTCGACGAGGTCGATGGCCTGGTATCCGGCGCCATTCACACCACCGCCAACACCGTGCGCCCCGCCTTCCAGCTGATCAAGACCGCCCCGGGCTATCGCCAGGTGTCGTCGATCTTCTTCATGCTGCTGCCGGAGCAGGTGGTGGTCTACGGCGACTGTGCGGTGAACCCGGACCCCGACGCCGAGGCGCTGGCCGAGATCGCCATCCAGAGCGCGCGCTCCGCCCAGGCCTTCGGCATCGAGCCGCGGGTGGCCATGATCAGCTATTCGACCGGTGAGTCCGGCAGCGGCGCCGACGTCGACAAGGTGCGCCAAGCCACGCGGCTGGCCCGCGAGCAGGCACCGGACCTGCTGATCGACGGGCCGCTGCAGTACGACGCCGCCGCCATCGAGAGCGTGGGCCGCCAGAAGGCGCCCGACTCGCCGGTGGCCGGCCGTGCCACGGTGTTCGTGTTCCCCGACCTCAACACCGGCAACACCACCTACAAGGCGGTGCAGCGCAGTGCGCGGGTGGTCAGCGTGGGGCCGATGCTGCAGGGGCTCAACAAGCCGGTCAACGACCTCTCACGCGGTGCCCTGGTCGACGACATCGTCTACACCATCGCGCTGACGGCAATCCAGGCCGCCCAGCGCGGTTGAGCCCGGCCGTCCGGAACGCCGTGCCGGACGATAGGGCGCGGGGTCGATGGCCGGCTCCCGCCCGAGCAGCAGATCGACCAGTAGCCGGGTCGCCGCCGGCGCCAGTACCAGGCCGTTGCGGTAGTGCCCGGCATTGACGAAGAGCCCCTCGATGCCGGGTACGGCGCCGATGAAGGGGATGCCGTCCGGTGCCGCCGGGCGCAGCCCGGCCCAGTGATGTTCGAGCCGGCACTCGGCCAGTGCCGGCAGCATCGCCACGGCGCTGTGCCACAGCGACTCGCGCGCCTCCTCGGTGGTGCTCTTGTCGAAGTCGGTCTGCTCCAGGGTCGAACCGACCAGCACCCGGCCATCGCCGCGCGGAATCAGGTAGCGGCCATCGGCCAGCACCACCCGTTCCAGCAGCTGGCGCCCGCCCGGCATGGGCGGCGTGGCGAACAGCATCATCTGGCCTTTCACCGGGCGTACCGGCAGCGCCACGTCATGCTCGGCCAGCAGCACCCCGCTCCAGGCGCCACCGCACAGGATCACCCGCCCGGCAGCGATGCGCTGCTGTCCGGCAACGGCCCCCAGCACCCGCCCCCGCTCGACGATGAGCCGCTCGACGGCCGCTTCTTCCACCACTCGGGCGTTGGGCAACATCTCCAGTCGCGCGCGCAGCGCCCGGCACAGCCGCGGGTTGCGCACGCTGCCGAGGCTGGGCATCCACAATCCTTCGCCCAGCCCCTCTACCAGCCAGGGCTCCTGGCGGTAGATGAGGTCGGCATCGACCCGCTCCAGCGGCCAGCCCTGACGCTGCGCCCAGTCGCGAGCGCGCTCGGCGTCGTCCACGCTCAGGTAGAGCAGCCCCTTCTGGCGGTATTCGATGTCGACGCCGGTGGCCTCCCGCAGCTGCACCGCCATCTCGGCATAGCGCTCTCCCGCCCCCCGGGCAAGCTGCGATACCGGCTCGCTGTAGCGCCAGGGGTAGAGCGGCGAAACGATGCCACCTCCGGCCCAGGAGGCCTCCTGGCCGCAGCGGCCTCGCTCCAGCAGGGTAACGCCATGGCCGGCCTCGGCCAGCTGGCAGGCGGTCAGCATGCCGATGACACCACCGCCGACGATCAGGAAGTCGTTCACGCAATGCTCCGATACATGGCCCGCCACTGCGGGCGCCCAGGCCTCAGGACACGACTGCGCCCCGTCGCAACGGGGCGCAGAGGCGACAAGGTTACAGCGCGAGGAGCGTCAGGCGTTGCCCTTCAGCCTCTCGCTGCGCCGTCGTAACAGCTCCATGGTAACCAATAGCAGCGTCGAGATCAGGATCAGAATGGTGGCCATGGCGGCAATGGCGGGGCTGATGTTCTCGCGAATGCCGGAGAACATCTGGATCGGCAGGGTGCGCTCGGTGGGGCTGGCGATGAACAACGCCACCACCACTTCGTCGAACGAGGTAGCGAAGGCGAACAGCCCGCCCGATACCACGCCAGGCACGATCTGCGGCAGCACGATGGTGAAGAACACCCGCATGGGATTGGCGCCCAGACTCGCCCCGGCGCGCACCTGATTGAAATCGAAACCCTGCAGGGTGGCGTTGACGGTGATCACCACGAAAGGCACACCGAGCACCGTATGCGCCAGCACCAGCCCGGTGTAGGAGTTGAGCAGGCCGACCTGGGCGAAGAAGAAGTACATGCCCACCGCGACGATCACCAGCGGCACCACCATGGGCGAGATCAGCAGCGCCACGATGAGTCCCTTGCCGGGAAATTCGGCGCGGTTGAGACCCACCGCCGCCAGGGTGCCGAAGATCATCGCCAGCAGCGTGGCCAGCGGCGCCACGATCAGACTGTTCTTGAGCGCCCCCATCCACGCCGAGGAGGTGAAGATCGCCTCGTACCAGCGCAGCGAGAAACCCGGCAGCGGATAGGTCAGGAACGAGCCGCTGCTGAACGACAGCGGCACGATCACCAGCACCGGCGCGATCAGGAACAGCAGTATCAGACCGCAGAAGATGCGAAAGACCCAGAACCACACTTTCTCTACCGGCGAGGCGTAGGGAGGTAGCGACATGGCTCAGCTCCTGATCAGCTGCTTGCGGTTCACCAGGCGGTGGTAAACCAGGTAGAGCAGTAGCGTGACCACCAGCAGCAAACTGCCCAGCGCCGCCGCCATGCCCCAGTTGTTGGTGGTGTTGGTGTAGTAGGCCACGTAATAGCTCACCATCTGATCGGCCGGCCCGCCCACCAGCGCCGGGGTGATGTAGTATCCCAGCGCCATGATGAAGACGAGGATGGTGCCGGCCGCCACGCCGGAGATGGTCTGCGGTACGTAGACCTGCCAGAAGGCGGCGAAGGGGTGCGCGCCCAGCGATACCGCGGCGCGCTGGTAGCTCGGCGAGATGCCCTTCATCACGCTGTATAGCGGCAGCACCATGAACGGCAGCAGGATGTGGACCATGGCGAAGAACACCCCGATGCGGTTGAACACCAGCTGCAGCGGCGAGTCGATCAGCCCGGTGAAGAGCAGGCTCTGGTTCACCAGGCCGTTGGACTGCAGCAGGATGATCCACGCCGCAGTACGTACCAGCAGCGAGGTCCAGAACGGCAGCAGCACCAGAATCATCAGCATGTTGCTGGTCTTGGCCGGCAGCGTGGCCAGCAGATAGGCCAGCGGGAAGCCCAGTGCCAGGCAGATCAGGGTGACGCCCCCGGCAATCACCAGCGTGCGTTGGAACACGCTCAGGTAGAGGCGGTCGCGCTCGGCGACGCGCTGGATCTCTCCGTCGGCGCTACGCTCCAGGTCGAGCGAAGCCAGCAGGTAACGGTCGGTGGTGGTGGGTGCGGTACGCTGAATGCCGAGCCAGGTCTCGGTCTCGCCCCAGGCCGGATCGATCTCGGTCAGGGTCGCGACCCAATCGGTATCGGGGCCGACCGCATCGACCGCCGGCAGGCCACGCAGGGTGTTCATCAGCAGGCTGCGATAGCGCGAGTCCTCATAGTTGAGGCGCCGGCTGATGCGCCCCAGTCCCCCACCCTGTCGGGAGTCGCGCAGCTCGGCGGCGAAGGCCGCCAGAGTGGCCTCGTCCGGCAGCCCGCTGCCATCCCAGTGGCGCAGCCCCTCTGCCGTGAGCGGCATCACCGAATCGAGCTCGGTGTTGTCGACGCTGCGCCACAGCATGTTGCCGATGGGTACCACGAAGACGACGATCAGAAACAGCGCCAGCGGCGCCACCAGGCCGATGGCCTTGAGCTTGCGCAGCCGTTCGGCACGGCGTAGCTGCGCCTTGAGATTACCGCCAGGCCTTGCCGGCGACATGGTTGCCGTCTGGTTCGCGGACATCGCCTTCCCCATGGTTCAAGCGTGTCGGGCCAGCCCATGGCGGGCCCGACGTGGAAGCAGGGCTGGCGGCGACCCCGAGGCCGCCGCCGCTCGACGTCCCTCAGCGGGCCGCCCAGGCGCTGAAGCGTTGCTCCAGTTCTTCGCCATGATCGACCCAGAAGCTGGTATCGATGGCCAGCGCCCCCACCATGTTCTCTTCGTAGGTGGGCATGCGTCGCGCCTGGGCCTCGTCCAGTTGGGCGATGGCTTCCGGGTGCACCGGACCGTAGGGAATCTGGCTGGAGTAAGCCGCCTGAGTCTCGGGCTGGCTGGCAAACTCGATGAAGGCATAGGCCTCGTCGACGTACTCACTGCCGGCGACGATGGCCCAGTAGTCGAGGTCGTAGATGCTCTCGTTCCACACGATCTCGAGGTTGCTGCCCTCTTCCTGAGCCGCGGCGATGCGACCGTTGTAGGCGGAAGTCATCGCCACGTCGCCGGATACCAGCCACTGCGGCGGCTGAGCGCCGGCTTCCCACCACTGGATGTGGTCCTTGATCTCGTCGAGCTTGGCGAAGGCACGGTCGACCCCCTCGTCCGTGCGCAGCACGTCGTAGACCTCATCGGCGGCCACGCCGTCGGCCATCAGCGCGAACTCCAGGGTGTACTTGGCACCACGGCGCAGCCCGCGGGTGCCGGGGAACTGCTCGACGTCCCAGAAGTCGGCCCAGGAGGTCGGTGCGCCGTCCAGCGCATCGGCGTTGTAGGCCAGCACCGTCGACCACACGAAGGTACCCACGCCGCATTCGTCGAAGGCTGCATCGATCAGCACGCTGCCCAGCCCCAGGCGCTGCCAGTCGATGGGCTCGAACAGACCTTCGAAGCAGCCGCGTACCAGCTCGGGAGACTCCATTTCCACCAGATCCCAGCTGACGTTGCCGGTTTCCACCATGGCGCGGATGCGCGACAGCTCGCCGTTGTAATCTCCCGGCGTCAGGCGAATGCCCGTCTCCTCGCTAAAGGGCCCGTAGTAGGCGTTCTGCATGGCTTCGCCGGAGGCGCCGCCGAAGGAGATCACGGTCAATGCCTGAGCGCTGGCGGAGACCGCCAGACCGAGGCTGACCAGGCCGCCGAGGGCGATGCCGCGGCTGATGCGGGACAGTGGGAAGCGCTGTTGAGTCATGTCTATCTCCCGGCCAAAGGCCTTTGTTATTGAATTATTGCGTTGTTGTGGATCAGGAGGCGTCGAGTGCTCGCACGTCCTCGTCTCGCCAGCCGAGTTCGATCACATCGCCCGGCTGCATGCTGCTTTCGAAATCGTCCACCGGGACCCGCGCCATGAATTCGTCGTTGCCGGCCAGCTCGCAGCGAACTCGCAGGTGGTCGCCCAGGTAGATGAACTCGCGGATGCGGGCCTGGAGCCGATTGGGCAGGCCCTGAGCGGAGCCGTTGAGCTTGACCCGCTCGGGACGAATCGACAGTCGCGTGGCATCGCCTACCGCAAGCCCCGTGCCGATCAGCGCCCCAGTGCTGCATCCGTCGCCGAAGCTGACCCGGCAGTGGCGCCCTTCCACCGACTGAATACGACCTGCCAGGGTGTTGTTCTCGCCGATGAACTGAGCGACGAAGGCATTGGCCGGGTGCTCGTAGAGATTGGACGGCGAGTCGATCTGCTGAATGACGCCATCGTTGAACACCGCCACGCGGTCCGACATGGTCAGCGCTTCGCTCTGGTCGTGGGTGACGAAGACCACGGTGAGCCCGAGCCGCTCATGGAGGTGTTTGATCTCCAGCTGCATCTGCTCGCGCAGCTGCTTGTCCAGCGCTCCCAGCGGCTCGTCCATCAGCACCAGCTGCGGCTCGAAGACCAGCGAGCGGGCCAGCGCCACGCGCTGCTGCTGGCCGCCGGAGAGCTGGGTGGGCCGGCGCCTGGCAAAGTCGCGTAGTTGGATCATGTCGAGAATGTGGGCCACCTTGCGGTCAGCCTCGGCGGCCGGCATGCGGCGCGTCTTGAGCGGGTAGCGGATGTTCTCCTCTACCGTCATGTGGGGAAACAGGGCATAGTTCTGGAACACCATGCCGAAGTTGCGCTTGTGGGGCGGCACGCTGTTGAGCCGCTGGTCGCGCAGGAAGATGTCGCCACTGGTCGGCACCTCGAAGCCGGCCAGCATCATCAAACAGGTGGTCTTGCCGGAGCCAGAGGGCCCCAGCAGCGTGACGAACTCCCCTTGGCGAATCGTCAGATTGAGATCCTTGACCACCAGATGCTCGCCATCGTAGGTCTTCTGGACGCCTGTGAAGGTAATCAAGGGCGGCGGATGAGGGTGCGATTCGTTGGTCTTGTCGTGAGGCATCGTTTCACCCATGGCGATTTCAGAGGGGTGCAGACGTCAAGAATAATGCAAGACGTTCACTGAAAGTTTCAACATTCAAGCTAAACATCGCCAAGAACATCGTCAAGTATATTCCACATCCTTCTTTAGCCGTAATTCAACGCAGCATGCAAGACTCCCTCCCGTTCAGACGTTTGGTTGAGCCCCCGGACAAGCCCGCCCTTTCATGCAGACCTAGGCTGGCCTAGAGTGGAGGCATGTTCAGCTACAACTGAAGGAGGTAATGCCCATGGCGGTTCAAGAGCGACCCCCGGTCGTGGCAGGCCCTGAACGACGAGCCCAACTGACACTCTTTGCACGAAATTTCTTCAAGCACCCCCGCATGCTGGGTTCCATCATACCCAGTTCATCCTTCCTCATTCGCCGGCTGCTGGAGCCCGTGGACTGGGAACGAGCACGTGTGATCGTCGAATACGGGCCCGGCGTGGGCACCATCACCCACGAGATCCTGGGTCGCTTGCACCCCGACGCAACGCTGGTGGTCATCGAGACCAACGACGATTTCGTCGACTTCCTGAACCGCTCCATGACCGATCCTCGTCTCAAGGTGATAGCCGGCTCCGCCGAGAACATCGAGGAGGAACTCGAGCGCCTTGGCCTGCCGGCAGCCGACTACGTGGTCGCCGGCCTGCCCTTCAGTACCATGCCGGCCGACTGCCGCGAGCGAATCCTTCAGCAGAGCCAGAAAGCACTGGCCGCCGGGGGGTCCATGCTGATCTATCAGTTCTCCCCCAAGGTCTCTTCCGACCTGCGCCAGATCTTCTCGCGCGTGGAGAGCACCTTCGAGCCGATCAACATCCCACCCGCCAAGGTCTATTTCTGCCACAAGTGATGCGCCCCTATGTCGACCGCAGGCCCGCCGGCCTGCGGTGGATCGGAGCCATTCTTGACCGCCCCCATTCGCTTGACCGGCCCCGGTTGACAGCATTGCTTTTCGCTTCCGGCACCGTGCTATTCCAAGATTACTTAGGCCTTGCGCTGGCCCAGCCCCCGGAAACGACATATCCTTTTCGGTTCGATGACGCTTTCGCCACTCGCTTGGAAGAAGGGAGATTCCCATGCCCGGCCTGCTGCCCGATGTCGACCCCGATGGCCTGCTCGAATACTCGGTGGTCTATACCGATCGTTCCCTCAACCACATGTCACAACGTTTTCAGGGGGTGATGCGCGATGTCTCGGCGACCCTCAAGAGGGTCTACCGGGCTCGCAGCGTGGCGATCGTGCCCGGTAGCGGCACTTTCGGCATGGAGGCCGTGGCACGGCAGTTCGCCACCAACCAGCACTGCCTGATCGTGCGCAACGGCCAGTTCAGCTATCGCTGGTCCCAGATTCTGGAAATGGGCGCCATTGCCACCTCGACCACGGTGCTCAAGGCCCGTCGCCTGGATCCGCAGGACGACCGCTCGCCCTTCGCGCCGGCCCCCATCGAGGAGGTCGAACGTACCATCCGCGAGGAGCGCCCCGGCGTGGTGTTCGCGCCCCATGTGGAGACCTCTGCCGGGCTGCTGCTGCCCGACGACTATCTGCGCCGGGTGGCGGCGGCGGCACATGAGGTCGGCGGCCTGTTCGTGCTCGACTGCATCGCTTCCGGCACGCTGTGGGTGGACATGCAGGAGATCGGCGTCGACGTGCTCGTCAGTGCCCCCCAGAAGGGCTGGAGCGGGCTACCCTGCTGCGGCATGGTGATGCTCTCCGAGCGGGCGCGCGCGCGTATCGAAGAGACCGTCAGCACCAGCTTTGCCTGCGACCTGCGCAAATGGCTGTGGATCATGGAGACCTACGAGAACGGCGGCCACGCTTACTACGCCACCCTGCCGACCGATGGCCTGGCCCGGCTGCGCGACATCATGCACGAGACCGCCGAGTACGGCTTCGACAAGGTGCGCGAGGAGCAGTGGGCACTGGGACGCGGCGTGCGTGAACTGCTGGCACGCTACGGCTACCGCAGCGTGGCGGCGCCGGGCTTCGAAGCGCCCGGCGTGGTGGTCTGCTACAGCGACGATCCGGGCATCGTGGCCAAGTTCGCCGCCGCCGGGGTGCAGGTAGCCGGCGGCGTGCCGCTGATGTGCGACGAGGGCGAGAACTACCAGGCGTTCCGCATCGGCCTGTTCGGCCTCGACAAGCTGCACGAGACCGAGCGCAGCCTGGCCAATCTGGAAGCGGCACTGAAGCAGGTCGGCTGAGCTTCGTTCGCCTGCAGACGCAAGCGGGGCGGCCCTTTGGCCGCCCCGCTTGCGTTGGACGTTGGCGATACGGCCCGTTACGGTCAGAAGTGACCGACCCCGCGGGGCAGCATGCCGAGATTGTTCTCCACGGACTTCACGCCGGGCGTGTTCTCGACGGCGACCTGTACCGCCATCTTCTCCTCCTGGCTCTCGACCAGGCCCCAGACCTGCACCACGCCCTCGGTCACGATCACGTTGATGCGATCGACCCAGACTCCGGTGTTCTCTTCGATTTCCTCGAGAATGGCATCGCGGATCTCGCGGTCGTCGGTGGTGGCCGGGGTCGCGGCATCGGGCGCGGTCATCGAGAAGCCACGCAACAGGTTGGCGCGGCTGACGATACCCACCAGCTTGCCGTCACGCACCACCGGCACCCGCTTGATGTGGTGCTTTTCCAGCAGCTTGGCCACGCGGTTCAGCGGCTCGTCCTCGCCGATGGTGATGGGGTTTGGCGTCATGATCTCATGCGCCTTGCGGGCGTGAGACTTGATGTATTCGCTGGCGTTGTTGGCGCCGGCAAAGATGGACTTGAGCCACCAGGACTTGCGCCGTTCGGTACCGTTCTCGACGCGACGCATCAGGTCGCCCTCACTGACGATGCCGAGAACCTTGCCATCGTCTTCCACCACGGGCAGAGCGCTGATGTTGTGCTCGAGCAACAGGCGTGCGATTTCCCGAACGTCGGTCTCGGGTGACACGGTGATGACCTTTGGGGTCATGACATCGACAGCATGCATGACGGGATCCTCCTGGCTGGTCCCTGCTTAAAATCTAGTCCGACTTGCTCGGCGTCACAATTTTCTACATTCCCCAAAGTAGCAGAGCGGACGAGCAGCCATCTTGACCTGTAGCAAAACAGACGTGACAAACCTTTATATGCGGTGAAGATTCAATGCTTCCTTGGCGAGAGCTTCCTTGGCGAGGACTTCCTTGTCGGCCGTGCGCTTTTCCCCACCCTCCTGGTGCACCTTGACCACGTCGACGATTCGCGAGCGGCTCATCACGATTTTCCAGCGCTGCAGAATCGGCTCGGCATGGGCGACCTCTTCTCGCACCACCAGGTTGAGCAGGTGCCGCTTCTCCACCGACTCACGGGTGACCTGGCCGTCCTTGAGCCGATACACGTGGTGGCTGCCCTTGTCCATCAAACGGGTCAGCTGCGAGAGATCGAACGACAGCGTCTCGCGGGTCTGCTCATAGCCGCTCAGGAAACGGGTCGGCGACATGCGTGAGCTGGAGCGATAGTGCAGCACCACCTCCTCGCGCTGCGCCACGTTGCGCTGGCGCACGCGCTGGATCTGCTCGTCGAGCTTGCTGAAGCGCTTGTAGTCGAACCACTCGAGCTGGCGCCCGACCATGGCATTGCTGGTGGCATCGAAGTACTGTCGACGCCACTTGGGGCGCCCCTTGCGCAGCCAGCGCCACAGCGTATTGCGCAGATCGTCCTTGAACACCTCGCGCATGGCATAGAGCACGGCCATGGCCAGCACGAACAGCGCGGTGATGTTGCCCCAGGCATCCCGCGCCTGGAGCAGCCCCAGCGAGACGAAGATCATGACCAGGCCGGTGGCGAGCCCCTTCACCGCCTTCTGCTCCGCACCGCCCAGCTCCTGGCTCTTCTGCTTCAGGGTGACCGGGTATTCGATGAGGCGACGCAGCAGGCGCATCTTGTTGGACATCCGCGTCGGATCGCGCGTTACCCGCGAGGCGTTGTACTCCTCCTGATCGCGGTATTCGCTCTCGGCCTGAACGATCTCCAGCAGGCGCTCGCGGATGGCCCGGTAGTTGCGCCCCCGCGGCAGGTGGGCCAGCAACGCCAGCAGCCGCTGCTCGGTGAACCAGGAGAGGTAGTTGTCGATATTGGCATAGTACTTGAGCAGGTTGTCCTCGCCGGGCCGGTTACGGCGCAGGCGACGCAGAATGCCCTGGGCCAGCTCGCAGAGCTCCTCGAGACGCTCCTCGAGCCCCACCGAGGTGGGGTCGGAGAGCGTCTCGCGACTCTCCTCGTCACGGCCCTTGCTCTCCTCGGCGCTGGGCTCACCCGATTCATCCCGCTCCTCGCCCTCGGCCTTCTTCACCTTGCGTGCAGTGTCGAGCAGGCTCTGGGTCGCCCGCTCCAACGCCACCACGTACTGGTAGGCATAGAGGCTCAGGCTGAGGCGATACTGCTCGGTGCTGAGCTTGCCGCGGCTGGCCAGGCGGCTGAGCACCAGCGGCAGGTGGTGCTTGTCGCTGTAGTAGGTGCGCTTGACGTGGATGCCGCTGTAGTAGAAGGCATCTTCGGAGATGACATGCTCATTGAGCCCGAGTTCGCCGGGAACGAACAGGAACAGATCCAACCGGTGCGAGGTTTCCTCCTGCAGCACGCGGGAAATCTTGAGGTGGAAGCTGTCCTTGCGTTCGACGGTGATCACGCTGCCCCGTCTCCTTGTGCCAGAGGCCCGGATAAGGCGGTATGACTTTCATAGTACGGGGAAAGCCGGCCCGCTTTCCATCTCGAACCAGCGGCATCAGGCACTCAGCCCAGGCGGCAGGCCATTCGTGCGGATGGCACTAGCCCGTCTCGCGCCGGATCAGCTCCACCGGCATGGAGACGTGGCGCGGCGACCTGCCGGCCAGTGCATCGCCCAGCAGCACCACGCTCATGGTGGCGATGGCGGCGATGTCCTGGCGCAAGGTGGTCAGGCGGGCCGCCAGCAGCGGCAGGTCGTCGAAGCCGGTCACGGCCACCTGCTCGGGCACGGCGAGGCCATGGTCATCCAGGGCCGCCAGGCAGCCCAGGGCGATCTCGTCGGTGGCACACACCAGGGCGTCGAAGGGGGGCGCGTCCCAGCTCGCCAGCTTGGGGGCGAAGAATCGATAGGCGGTCAGCGACGCCGAGGTAACGTCATGGGGCAGGCTGAAGAACCGCTCCGTCAGGCCCGCTTCGGCCAGTGCCTGGCAATAGCCTGCCAGACGCGGGGGATAGCAGGGCTGCTCCAGCTCGCCGCCCACGAAAGCGATCCGCCGCCTTCCGCTCTCGATGAGGTAGCGGGTCATCTGGACAAAGCCGTGACGATCGTCTGGCGCCACCGAGAACCCCTCGCCGGGCTCGCCGATGCGCACGTAGGGCACGCCCGACTCGGCCAGTCGTTCGGCCCGCCGATCGCCGGGAAACTCGCCGAGCAGGATGGCGGCGCCGGCCCGTTCGGGCAGCGACGCCGTCTGGTCGTGAGCAAAGAAGATCGGCACCATGCCCTGCTCATGGAGGGCAAGGGTGAGATGCTGGTAGAGCAGGATGTAATAAGGATGCAGCTCGACATCCTGGCGCCCCAGCGAGATGCCCACCACCGCCGCCTTGCCGCTGATCAGCTGACGGGCGGCGGCGCTGGGCCGGTACGCCATTTCCCGGCTGATCGCCAGGATGCGCTCGCGCAACTCCTCGCTCAGTCCCGGCTTACCGTTGAGGGCCCGGCTCACCGAAGCGATGGAAACCCCCGCCTGCCGCGCGATTTCCCGGATGGTCGCCGACCGCGACGAATCTCTGCTCATCTGCCTGCCCCATGCGTGGTGCAGCGACTGCAATGTGCCGTCGCCTGCCCTTGAAGGCCGATGATTGTGTCAAAAATCCGTCAGCGGCGCGAGGCAGGCGCGCCTCGCCAGCCGGGCCGCGCCAGCCAAGCCACCATCGAGGTCTGAGCGGTGGCGTGGCGGGTGGCAACCGACCAGGCTCAGCCGGCCAGGGCCAAGCTGCGATCCTCGGCGTCGGAGACGAAGCAGGCATCCAGCACCCGCTGCAGCGCCGCGCCGCGGGCGAAGTCGGGCTGATCGTTATGCCCCTTGACGATACCGTCGATGAAGCGACGGTAGAGGCTGGGGGTTTCGGGGGCGACTACCTCGCGCCAGCAGGCCGGATGGACATCCTCACCCAAGCACACGTGCAACCGATCCTTGGCCGCGTCCAGGTCGACCCGAAGGGCGCCACGGTCGCCGTGTACGCTCAGGCTCAGGGAGTTGTGATGACCGGTGGCCCAGCGCGTGGCATGGAGACTGCCCAGCGCCCCGCAGGCGAACTCGACGCGCATCAGGGCGGTATCGTTGGCGTCGAGCACATAGTCGCCGATGCGGCTGTCCGGAGCCTTGTCGTAGCACTTGAGCCGGCAATTCACCGCCGTGATGTCGCCCACCGGGAAGCTGGCAAAGTCGAGGATATGAATCCCCACATCGCCCAGCACCCCTTTGCTGCCATGCCTTTGGGAGAGCCGCCACAACCACTGGCTGTCCTGATCCCAGCGCCCCCAGGCGTGGCTGACCAGCCAGCTCTGGCGATAGCTGGCGTCCACGTGGCGGATCCGCCCCAGGGCCCCCGAGGCGATCAATTCCCGGGCTTGGTGAATGGCCGGCGCATTGCGATAGCTCAGGTTGATCATGTTGATCACTCCTGCCTCGCGAGCCGCCGCCGCCATCGCCTCGGCATCGGCGGCGCTGGTGGCCAGGGGCTTCTCGCAGAGGATGTGCTTGCCGGCAGCGATAGCCGCCAACGAAGTCGCCTTGTGAGCGGCGTCCGAAGTGACGTTGCTCACCGCATCTATTTCCTCCCGGGCCAGCATTGCCTCGAGATCGGTATAGGCAGCGGGAATGGCGTGACGTGCGGCGAAGGCCTGCGCCCGGCCGCCATCCAAGTCGCAAACGGCCACTAGCTCGACCCCGTCGAGGGCCTGAAACTGCTTGGCATGCTCGCCGGCCATGCTACCGGCTCCGATGATCGCCAGACGAATCATTTGAATCCCTCCTCACCGGGCTTGTGCAGCCCCTCGCCTTTCACCACCACCGGGTCGGGAGCCCGCTCGGGCGGCACGTTGGGGCAAGCGTCGATCCATCGCGAGCCCTCTGGGCGCGCCCACTTCACTGCGTTCTTGAGCACCCGGCGCACCTTGACGTCGTGGTAGATCGGGTAGGTCTCGTGCCCAGGACGGAAGTAGAAGATCTTGCCGTTGCCACGCCGGTAAGTGAGCCCCGAGCGGAACACCTCACCCCCTTCGAAGGCGCTGATGAAGATCACCTCGTCCGGGTTGGGTACGGCAAAGGGCTCGCCGTACATTTCGGTATGGGGCAGCTCGATGTAATCGCCTACGCCCTGCACGATGGGATGTCCCGGATTGACGACCCAAAGCCGCTCGCGCTCGCCTGCCTCGCGCCACTTCAGCGAGCAGGTGGTGCCCATCAGGCGCTTGAATATCTTCGAGTAGTGGGCCGAATGCAGCACCAGCAGCCCCATGCCCTGAAGCACTCGGGCCTGAATCCGGTCGACGATGGTGTCGCTCACCTCACCGTGGGCCGCATGCCCCCACCACAGCAGCACGTCGGTATTCTCCAGTACCTCCTCGGTGAGGCCGTGCTCCGGATCCTGCAGGGTGACCGAGCGCGCCTCGATCTCGAGATCCTCGTTGAGTCCGTCGGCGATGCAGGTGTGCATGCCGCTGGGGTAGATCCGAGCCACCACTGCATTGGTACGCTCGTGGACGTTCTCGCCCCAGACCGTGGCCTTGATGGTCATCTTGCGCCTCCTGGTGAGCCTGACGGGCAGGCATTGTCGATATCGAGAATCACAGCGTAACGGCAGCAATGTAAACGTTTACCTCTGAAAGGTAAACGTTTACTCACAAGACCATGGTCTAATCCGAACAGGTGCCAGGGAACTTTCCTAGAGACGGCTTCGGGCGCCGCCGCGGGGCAGCGGGCTACAGGTGGCAGGCCGCCATGAGATTGACTTCAAAGCATCGACGGCCTGCGCTAGCAGGCCGCCTTGAGCGGAAGAAAGCACGGCCTGCTCACGACGAGTCCGGCGAGGCACGCTGTGGATTGGTCTCGCCCTCGGGATCGGCGATGCCGGCCTCGCCCGGCGCCCGCCCCTTGGCATCGCGCAAGGTGGCCGGGTCGCCATCGTTCTGCCCTGGCTCGTCCGTCATGGGGTCGCCCGGCCGGCCCTCCATGCTGACGCTGAGGCGCGGCATGCCCAGGTCGATGCCTTGGGCCTCCATGCGCTGCTTGAGCAGCAGGTTGAAGGCGCGCGCCACGTCCCACTGCATCACCGGTGCGGTGCGGAAACGCATGCGCAGCACGGCGGCCCCCTCGTCGAAGCGGTCGATGCCCTGCATCTCCAGCGGCGACCAGATGTGATGTCGCATCATCGGGTCCTGGCGCAGCTCCTGGGCGGTCTCCTGCATCAGAGTGATGGCATCGTCGATCTTCATGGTGTGAGGGATGCGGATGCGCATCAGCGCGATGCCGAAATGGCGCGACATGTTGTGGATCGACTGGATGGCGCTGAAGGTGATGATGTGCAGGATGCCGTCCAGGTCGCGCAGCCGCACGGTGCGCAGGGTCAGCCCCTCGACGGTGCCCATGTGGCCGTTGATCTGCACGAAGTCGTCCACCGCCAGCGAGTCCTCGATGATGATGAAGATGCCGGTGATCAGATCCTGCACCAGGGTCTGGGCACCGAAGCCCACCGCCAGACCGATCACGCCGGCACCGGCCAGCAGCGGCGTGACGTTCACGCCGAGATTCGCCAGCCCCACGATGGCGGCGATGATCACGATGGTGGCGAACATCACGTTGCGGATCATCGGCGTGATGGTCTGGGCTCGCGCCTGATTGACGCGCCTCCCCCGCGAGCGGGCGGAAGACATCAGGGCGCGCTGAATGGCGGTGTCGGCGAAGATCCAAGCCAGCCAGGCCAACAGCACAGTGAAGCCCAGGGCCAGCAGCGCCTGGCCGATACGCACCCCGGCCACGCCCTCGCGGCCCAGGCCGAACAGCGAACCGCCCCACACCTGCAGCGACAGCTCGGCAAAGACGATCCACGCCACCACATGGGAGAGCGCATAGCCGAAGCGCTCGAGGCGCCGGCGATACTCGCTGAGCCGGCGACGCTTGCCGCGGCGCTCGCCGTGACGCTGGATCAACCCGGTGATCACCAACGTCAGCACCAGCAGTGCCGCGGAGACGATCGAACGCGCCAGGGCGCCCCCCACGTCACCCACGGTGACGAAGATGGCCAGCAGCGATCCCACCACCACCAGCAGCGCCGGCACGTGCCACAGCTCGCCGACGATGCGCGCCAGCTCGATGCCGGTGCCCCCCTCGCGGCGTACGCGCCAGGAGCGGTTGCGGATCAGGTGCCGAATCGGGCGCTTGAACTTGAAAATGAAGCGAATGCTGAGCAGGGCGGCCAGCATGTTGGTCAGCACCGAGCCCAGCGCTGCCAGCTCCTCACCCACGATGAGCGAGAGCCGGGCAGCATTGAGCGCATCGCCAAGCGCGATCAGGGCACCGATCACGAACAGCATCCTCAGTGCCTTGCGCTGCAGGATCAGCACCGCAGGGAAGCGATGGCCGCGAGTGAAGACCGAGACCACACACTCCACCACTACCGACAGCGTGCGGCCGCACAGCGCCAGATAGGCCACGATCAGCGCCAGGGTCCGCCCCGGGCTGGGCGGCAGCACCTGCACCAGCCCCATCACCAGCAGGAACGCGAGAGCCCACGGCAGCATGCGCCGTAGGAAGTGCAACGCCAGCAGCCAACCGCGCGGCTCGCGCGGCAGATCGAGGGGTAGCTCGCGTCGCTTGAACAGCAACCGGCCCAGGGCGATCAGGATCACCAGCAGGCCCGCCCAGATGCCGAGCATCACGGCGCTGTCGATGGCGAAACGCACCAGCGTGTTGGTGCCGGTATCCACCATCAGGTCGCTGAGTTCCGCCCAGCCCTGCTCCAGTTGGCGCTGCCAGTCGTCGATGGGCGACTCGCCCGCCTCGGCCTGCTCACCGAACTCGCTGATCGTTTCGGCCAAGGCGCCGAGCAACCCCTGGCGCTGGATGGCACCGTCGTCGGCGACGTGCTCACCGTGGGCCTGCTGGATGTCGCGCAGCTCACCGAGCAGCGCGCCGCGACGCTCCTCGTCCTCCAGCGTCGCGATCACTTCATTGAGCGACTGCTGGAACGACTCGGCATCGTGGGTCTCCCCCGGGGCCTGCTCTTCCTGTCCCAGCCCGCCGAAGGTCAATGTCTGAGCATGCAGCGTTCCCGCTGCAAGCAGCAGACTCAACAACAGCCCGAAACGGATCATGACCGGCACGGCACCGGCAAGCCCCGCTCGGATAACTCCAACTGGCATCGCTTACACTCCCTTGTCCGTTCTGCCAAGCCTTGGGACAACAGTAGAACAAGGTTCGGTCCCTGACGGCTTCTCACCGCTCTGTGCTAGGCTGGCGTTCAGACTCTCGAGTCGCACAGGATGCCTTCATGCTGCCGCAATCACCACCCGAGCCGCTGAACGTTCAGGGCAAACCCCGCCGGATCGGTGTCGAAATCGAGTTTGCCGGGCTCCCCCCTCAGCAGACAGGCGAACTGGTGCGAGACCTGTTCGGTGGCGAGCTACAGCAGGTCAGCCCTCATCGTCTCAAGGTCGTGAATACCCATTGGGGCGAGTTCATCATCGAGCTCGATACCCAGTATGCCCACCCCGATAACCGGATGCTGAAGCAGACGCCACACAGCGATACCGAGTGGGAGCGACAGCGGCATCAGATGCGCATGGAATTTCATCACAAGACTCGCGAGCTGATCGGCGACGTGGTGATGGGGCTGGTGCCAACCGAGATCGTCTGTCCGCCGGTACCGTGGAACGAGCTGGACAAGCTCGACAACCTGTTCGCGGCGCTGCATGCCCATGGCGCCAAGGGCACCGATGCCAGCCTGCTGTACGGTTTCGGCCTGCACCTCAACCCCGAGGTGGCAAGCCTGGAGACCAACTACCTGCTGCGCCAGCTGCAGGCCTATCTGCTGATGGCCGCCTGGCTGCGCAAGGAGATCGACATCGACATCACCCGCGAGGTGCTGCCGCATGCCAACCCCTTTCCCAAGCACTATGCCATCCAGGTGCTGTCACCGGACTACGCGCCCGACCTGGATACGCTGATCGCGGACTACATCAGCTTCAACCCGACGCGCAACCGCGAGCTCGACCTCTACCCGCTGTTCGCCTTCCTGCGTCCCGATTACCCCGACCCGCTGATTCACACCAGCCTGATCAAGCCCAGGCCGACCTTTCACTATCGTTTGCCCAACGCTCAGCTCTCGCAGCGCGGCTGGGGAGCCGTGATGGAATGGAACCGCTGGGTCGCCGTCGAACGGCTCGCTGCCGACAGCAAGGAACTGCGCGAACGCGCCGGTCGTTTCGTCAGCCTCAACACGCAATCATTGATGACGCGCATGGCAGGCAAGCTGCGCAGCTGGATCAAGGAGGTCCGCTCCCCCTCATGACACGCCCTCTCATCGGCATCACCACGTCGGACTACAAGAGCCGTATCGCCTGGTGGTTCGATTGGTTCGCCGTGTGGCGACACGGCGGAAGGCCACTGCGCCTCTCTCCCTCACGGCCGCTGCCACAGGCCCTGGATGGGCTGATCATCGGCGGCGGCGACGACATCCAGGCTCATCTCTACGGCGGCGAGGTGCAGCTCGACGTGCGCCTCGACCCGCAGCGCGACGAGCTGGAGCTGGAACTGATGGAGCGCTTCATCCCGCTGGGCAAACCGGTGCTGGGCATCTGTCGTGGCGCCCAGATGCTCAACGTCCACCTGGGCGGCACCCTGGACCCCGACATCTACACCACCCATGAGGGGCTCAAGCGCCGCCGCACCGTGCTGCCGCGCAAGACCGTGGACATCGTGGCCGACACGCAGCTGCGTCGTATCCTCAAGGTGAGCTGGTGCCGCATCAACAGCCTGCATCACCAGGCCGTGCAGGAAGCAGGGCGCGGCATCGAGATCGTGGCCCGCGACCGTGACGGACTGGTGCAGGGCATCGAATCCCGCGACCACGAATTCCTGATCGGCGTGCAGTGGCATCCGGAGTGGCTGATCTTCAATCGCCCCCAGCAGCGGCTGATTCGCGCCCTGGTCGATGCCGCACGGCGCACCATGCCCTGAACACGACAGCGGCCACCCTCAGGGTGGCCGCAGGCAGCACGAAGCACGACTCAACTTTCCAATGAGGCGTCCAGCGTGATCTCGGCCTTGAACAGTTTGGACACGGGGCACCCCTCCTTGGCCTTGTTGGCCGCGTCCTGAAAGGCCTGCTCGTCGGCGCCCGGGCTGCGTACCCGGGTGGTGAGGTGGATCTTGCTGATGCTGAAGCCGCCGGCGTCCTGCTCGAGGGTGACGGCAGCCTCGGTGGCAATGCGCTCGGGTGTCAGCCCCGCTTCACCCATGATCATGGAGAGCGCCATGGAATAACAGCTGGCATGTGCCGCACCGATCAGCTCCTCTGGGTTGGAGCCGGCTTCACCTTCGAAGCGCTTGGCGAAACTGTAGGGCACGTCATTCAGCACACCGCTCTCGGTGGAGACCTGACCCTTGCCCTCTTTCAGGCTACCCTGCCACACAGCGCTACCGGTTTTCTTGATGCTCATGTCGGTCGACTCCTTGCGATGGGAGAACTGGCAATACCTTCGACGGCAGCGCCAGGGGACGCTGCCACTTCCTCACCATAGCGCATCGACTTGTCTTCGCCATCTCTTTGGCGAATAATTTTGAAAATATTTTCCAAAATATACTTACGAGTCCACCATGACCGACCACCCTACCCCGCACGTGACCCTAACCGCCACCGCTCATGCCCCCGCTCTCGAGCTGCCCGCCATCGGCCAGGGGACCTGGTACATGGGCGAGGGCCTGGCACCGCGAAGCGACGAGGTGCGCGCCCTGCAGCAGGGCCTGGAACTGGGGCTGACGCTGATCGACACCGCCGAGATGTACGCCGACGGCGGCGCCGAGGAGGTGGTCGGCGAAGCCTTGGCCGGCCGTCGCGACCAGGCCTTCCTGGTCTCCAAGGTCTACCCCTGGAACGCCGGACGCGACAGCGCCATTGACGCCTGCGAGCGCAGCCTGAGGCGCCTGGGCACCGATCATCTCGATCTCTACCTGCTCCACTGGCCTGGCAGCATCCCGCTGGAAGAGACGCTGGAAGCCTTCGAGCGCCTGCGTGAGCAGGGCAAGATCCGTCGCTTCGGTGTCTCCAACTTCGACGTGGAGGAGCTCGAATCGCTGGTGGCACTGCCCGGTGGCCGTGAGTGTGCGGTGAACCAGGTGCTCTATCATCTGGGGTCGCGCGGCATCGAACATGCACTGCGCCCGCGGATGCAGCGCCTCGGCATGCCGCTGATGGCCTACTGCCCGCTGGCCCAGGCCGGCCAGCTGCGCCGTGACCTGTTCGAGCACAGCGCGGTACGCGAGGTGGCCGACGGGCTCGGCATCACCCCCGCCCAGCTGCTGCTGGCCTGGGCCATTCGACCGCTGAACGGCCGGCGCGACGTCATCGCCATCCCCAAGGCGGTGCAGCCGCAGCACGTCGCAGAGAACGCCGCCGCCCTCGAGGTCGAGCTCAGCGACGAGGCCCTCGCGCGGCTCGACGCAGCGTTTCCGGCACCTGGGCGCAAGGTGCCGCTCGACATCGTCTAGTCTCGGTCGGGGACCTGACCACGCAGCGCCGCCAACTCGGCGCTCAGGCGTTCGCTGCCGAGCTGGCCCATGCGTTCGATGTTGCGCTCGGGAATCGCCTCGGGGTCCGGATAGTGGGCCAGGGCATGTTCGAGCCCCGCCTCGCGCAGCAGGTGCAGCATGGGCCAGGGTGAACGGTTGGTGAAGTTGGCCGGGTCGTCCTGTTCGGCGCCGTCGAAGCAGTAGTCGGGATGGAAGCTGGCCAGCTGGTAGGTCCCCTCGTAGCCCTGCTCGACCAGCAGCGCCTCGGCCACGGCGAGGAAGTCGAGATAGTCGTCGAAGTCCTCGAGCCCCGGGCGCAGCACCAGCAGGGTGGTCTCGATGGCCGGTGTAGCGTCGAGCCGACGGCACTCTTCGATGAGCGCCTCAAGGGCAGGCTCCCATTCGCTGGCCGCCACCTCGACGAAGCGGATGGTCTCCCCCACCAGCTCGCGGCGGGCGAAGGGGCAGACATTGTGGGCCACGACGAAGCCCTCGACCCAGTCACGAGTGGCAGCGCAGGCGGGGGTCAGGGTTTCGGGCATGATGGGCCTCGTCGGCAAAAAAATGGCCTGGCAGTATACCCGAGCCTGCGCGCAGGGGGGCTCAATCCCCCGGTTGCGGCATGGGTCCGCGCCGCGAAGCGAGCCTATCGGCCAACCGCGTGGGCTCCGGCAGCTTGGTGCGGCCCAGGCACTGCACCACCCAGTCGAGCGACGTCGCCAGGCTGATGCGATGCCCCAGCGAGACGAACACCGGCTTGACGCCTACCCGGGTGCGCAGCACCGCACCGATCGTCTCGCCGCGATGGCGCAGCGGCGTCCACTCACCGCGCCCCGTGGGCACTTCGTCGTGCACCCCGCACAGCCGCGACTTGGCCACGCCGATGGTCGGCAGGTCGAGCCACAGCCCCAGGTGCGAGGCCACGCCGAGACGACGCGGATGGGCGATGCCCTGGCCGTCCACCATCACCAGCTCGGGCCGTGTGGCGAGCCTGTCGAAGGCCGCCAGCGCCGCGGGAATCTCGCGAAAGGAGAGCAGCCCCGGAATGTAGGGCATGCGGGTCGGCTCGCGATGCACCACCTGCTCCACCACCTCGAAGCCGACCATGGGGTCGCCGGGCCAGGCCAGCACCACCACCGCCGCCCGGGTGATCTCGCCGTTCTGCTCGAAGCCGATGTCGACCCCGGCGATATGACGCACCGGTGCCAGGCGGTCCTCGCGCTCGATGCGTGGCGCCAGCTCGCGCTGCAGCGCGATGGCCTTCTCCGGCGTGGGGGTCCATTCATGCAGTGGCGTCATCCTTGCCTTCCTCACAGCGTAAGCTGGTCCGCAGTGTAGGCGGTCAGGGTGCACTTCCCAAGGTCGGTCGGCAACGACGAGGGCGGGGTACGTTCGTGTATCATCGGCGCAGAACCGACGACGAGGGATACCGTGCTCAAGCTGATCCACACCGCCGACTGGCATCTGGGCCAGACCTTTCACGGCCAGGAGCGCCACGCCGAACACCGTCTCTTTCTCGACTGGCTGCTCGACACCCTCGTCGAACGCGAGGCCGACGCCCTGCTCGTCGCCGGCGACGTCTTCGACGTGGTCAATCCCTCGCTTGCCGCCCAGGCGCTGCTCTACGACTTCATCGTCAGTGCCCACGAGCGCCTGCCGGCACTCGACATCGTGTTGATCGCCGGCAACCACGACAGCGGCAATCGCATCGAGCTGCCGGCGCCGCTGATGCGCCGCCTGCGCACCTACGCCCTGGGCCGGGTGAGCTGGCTCGACGACGGCAGCCTCGACGCCGAGCGCCTGCTGCTGCCGCTCACCGACACCAGCGGCGAGACCCGCGCCTGGTGCCTGGCGCTGCCCTTTCTGCGCCCCGCCGAGGTCACCGGCCGCGGCCTGGCCCGCGACGACGATGCAGGCCAGACGGAGCACGGCACACCGGGCAAAGACAGCGCTCGCAACGACAGCGCGCGCAACGACTATGTGACCGGCATCTCCCGCGTTCACGAGCAGCTGATCGACGCCGCCCGCCGGCGACGTCAGCCCGGCCAGGCGCTGGTGGCCATGAGCCACGCCCACCTGCACGGCGCCGCCGTTTCCGAGGCCAGCGAGCGGCCCATCGTGATCGGCGGCGAGGAGTCGATCTCCGCCGGGCTCTTTCCCGCCGACATCGCCTACGTGGCACTGGGCCATCTGCACCGCGCCCAGCAGGTAGGCGAGGCACGCATCCGCTACAGCGGCAGCCCGCTGCCGCTGGACTTCAGCGAGGTGAATTACCCGCATCAGGTGGTGGAAGCGGTGCTGGAAGGTGAAACCCTGGCCACCACGGAAGCGATCCCCGTGCCACGCCCCCTGGCCATGCAGCGTGTCGGCCCCGGCGAACTCGACGCGGTGCTGGCGGAGCTCGAGGGGCTGCCCCACGACCCAGCCGTGCCACGGGAACAATGGCCCTGGCTGGAAGTGCGCGTCACCCTCACCGCCCCCGTACCCGACCTGCGCGCCCGGGTGGAAACGGCCCTCGAAGGCAAGGCCGTGCGCCTGCTGCGCCTGGAGCGGCGTCTGCCCCAGCAGGCTGCCGATGGCAGGCCGGAGCGAATCGATCTGCAGCAGCTGGGGCCGAGAAAGCTGTTTCAGCGCACCTGGGAAAAGCAGTGGGGAGAGCCCCCCGGCGACGACGTACTGGCCGACTTCGACCAGCTGCTGCAGGACGTGCTCGATAGCCCCACCGAGCCGCGCACCGGGGAGCGTCGCCCATGAAGATACTCGCCCTGCGCCTGGCCAACCTCGCCTCCCTGCCCGGCCCGCTGGAGCTCGATTTCACGGCTCCTCCGCTCAGCGATGCCGGCCTGTTCGCCATCACCGGCCCCACCGGCGCCGGCAAGAGCACCCTGCTCGACGCCCTGTGTCTGGCACTCTACGGCAGCACGCCGCGGCTGCGCCATGCGCCCAGCCAGAACGCGCCGCTGCCCGACGTGGAAGGCGAGACGGTGAGCACCGCCGACCCGCGCACCCTGCTGCGCCGTGGCACCGCCGGCGGCTACGCCGAAGTCGACTTTCTCGGTCGCGACGGGCGTCGTTACCGCGCCCGCTGGGCCGTGCGCCGCGCCCGCGAGAAGGCCAGCGGGCGCCTGCAGGCGGTCGAACAATCGCTCACCGATCTCGACGACGAACGCCTGCTCACCGCCCAGAAGCGCGAGTTCGCCGAGCTGTTGCCGGAGCGCCTGGGACTGACCTTCGATCAGTTCACCCGCGCCGTGCTGCTGGCCCAGAGCGAATTCGCCGCCTTCCTCAAGGCCGACGACAACGAGCGCAGCGACCTGCTGGAACGGCTCACCGGCACCGCCGAGTATTCGCGCATCTCCGAAGCCGCCTACCGGCGGGCCATCACGGCGAAGCGGCACGTCGACGCCCTGCAGACGAAGCTCGCCGACGACCTGCCCGCCGAGCCCGAGGCCCGCAGCGCGCTGGAACGCCAGGCCGAGAGCGCCGAGCAGGCCCTGACCGGCCTGCAGCAGCAGGCCAGGGAGCTCGATGCCCAGCGCCAGTGGCATAGCGCCGACGAACGGCTGCGCCAGGCCTACGCCGAAGGGATTCACCAGCAGCGCGATGCCGAGGATCGCTGGCAGGCGCTGGCCGCTGCCCGGGCCGACCGCGACTGTCGCCGCCTGCTTGCGCCCCAGCGCCACCACCTGCTGCGCCAGGCCGCGCTGCCGGGCGAAGTCGCCGCGCTGGAGCAGGCACATCGCCGGACCCAAGAGGCCCTCGAGCAGGCCCGCGTCCTGCAAACCCAGGCCGAGCAGGCCCGGGATCAGGCCGCCCGTCAATTGGAATCCGCCAGCCAGGCCCGCCAGCAGGCCGAACAGAGCCTGCGCGAGGCGCGCGAGCACGCCCAGGCGCTGGCCAGCCTGGAGCGTCAGCTGGCCGAACTCGAATCCCGCCATCACGACTGCCGCCAGCAGGCAGAGGCACTGGACCAGCAGCACCAGGCCACCGCGACCAGGCTGCGCGAGCTGCAACGCCGGCGCGACGAGTGGCAGGCCACCCTGCGCCAGCTGATGGGCAGTCACGAACGACTCGATGCCGCCCGCCAGGCGGCGCAGCAGACCCATGACCGTGCCGCCCGCCGCGGCCTGGCGCTGGAGGAACTGGCCAGCCGCTGGCAGGAGCTTCTGCACACCGAACTGGCCCAGCGTCAGCTGAGCGAACGCCTGGCCGGGGATGAGAAGCGACAGGCCGAACTGACCGTTCAGGGCAAGACTGCCCGTGAGCGGCTCGACAGCAGCGAACAGCGCTACGCCACCCTGCGCGATTTCATCGAGCGCAGCCGTGCCGCCCGCAGCGAGAGCGTGGCACGGCTGCGCGACACGCTGCGGGAAGGCGAGCCCTGCCCGGTTTGCGGCGGCCACGACCACCCCTTCCGTCACCGACCGCCGGCCACCCCGGAGGCAGCCCAACTGGCCGCCCAACAGGAGCAGGAAGAGGCACAGCTGGCCGAGGCCAGACAGACCTTCGAGCAGGCCCAGCTGACACGCAGCGAACTCGAGGGCGAGTACCGCGCCGCGCTGGCGTCGATCACACGCGGACGGCAGGAGCTGCAGCAGGCCGAGGAGAGACTGGCTCAGGCCCGGCACGCCCTGAGCGGCCATCCCCTGCACACGGAACTGGCCGACATTGCGCCTGTGGAGCGTGAAGCCTGGCTCGCTCACCAGCGCCAGCACAGCGCCGCCGAGCGTGAACGGGCCGAGCGTACGCTCCAGGAGCTGGCCCGCGCCGAGGCGGCGCTGAGCCCGCTGGAAGAGGCCCTGCGCCAGGTCGAGCTCGAACGCGCCCAGCATGAGGCCCGGCGCGCCTCGCTGGCGGAAACCCAGACCCAGCTCGACGCCCAACTGCCACCTCTGCGCCAGGAGCGGCAGTCACTTGCCGAGCGGCTCCAGGCCCTGCTTGGCGAGCACGGCTCGGCCGACGCCTGGCAACAACGGCTGGAAGCCGGCCAGGAGGCCGCCCGTCGTGAGCGCGACCAGGCCATCGAGCGCTGCCACGGCGCCGAACGCGAGCAGGCCCGGCTCACCCAGCAGGCCGCTCACGAAGCCGAGCGCATCGAAGGGCTGCGTCAGGAGCAGGTCGAGCTGAAAGCTCGACTGGCCGAGTGGCGCCACGCCCATCCGCAGTTGGACGACACCACCCTGGCGCGGTTGTTGGCACAGCCTGAGGAAGAGGCCGCCCGCCAGGAACGAGAGCTTGCCGATGCCGACGAGGCACGCCAGCGCAGCGAGGCCAGCCTCGCCGAGCGGCGTCATGCCCTGCTCGAGCACCGTCGCGAGCGGGTGCTGGCCGACAGCGAGACCGAACTGCTGAGCGAAGCGGTCGATGCCCGGATCGCCAGCCTCCGGGAGGCGCTGGATGCCCAGCAGGCGGCACTACAGCCCAAACTGGCGGAAGCCCAGCAGGTTCGCGACGATGCCGTTCACGCCCTGCGCGACGACGACCGCCGGCGCCTGCGCCAGCAGCAGGGCCAGGCCGAGCTGGAAGCCGCCCGTGCCGAACAGGTGCGCTGGGGGCGCATCAACGAACTGATCGGCTCCGCCGACGGAAAGGCGTTTCGCCGCATCGCCCAGGCCTACAACCTGGAGCAGCTGCTGGAGCACGCCAACGCCCACCTGGCCAACCTCAGCCGCCGCTATCGGCTGGCCCGCGGCGGCAGCGAGCTGGGCCTGCTGGTGGTGGACCACGACATGGGCGACGAGCGCCGCTCGGTGCATTCGCTCTCCGGCGGCGAGACCTTCCTCGTCTCGCTGGCCCTGGCCCTGGGGCTCGCCTCCATGGCCTCCGGCGAGCTCGTCATCGAGTCGCTGTTCATCGACGAGGGCTTCGGCAGCCTCGACCCGCAGTCGCTGGCGCTGGCCATGGAAGCGCTCGACGGCCTGCAGGCCCTCGGCCGCCGCGTCGGGGTGATCTCCCACGTGCAGGAAATGCACGAAAGAATCCCGGTACAGATCCAGGTCGAACCGCTGGGCAATGGCACCAGCCGGGCTAGGTTGGTCAGCCTTTGAGGTCTCTTCGTCCTTCCATTGCGCCGGCTCATCCCGTGCGCCATCTTCTACGGGTCAGCACGCCAAACGTGAGGTCTCCCATGAAGTACCTCTGTCTCGCCTATGAGGAAGAGCGGATATTCAGCGAAATGACGGAAGCCCAGTGGCATGAGCTACTACAGGAAACCCTGGACTATGTGGACGACCTGCAGAAACGGGACAAACTGGTCCTGACCAACGCCTTGCAGAGCGCCACCAAGGCTCGCACTCTGAGAATTCGTCATGACGAACTCATCATGACCGATGGCCCCTTTGCCGAGACCAAGGAGCAGTTAGGCGGTTTCTTCCTGATCGAGGTCGCGTCAGAAGAGGAAGCCCTGGAGATTGCTGCCGGCTGGCCGTCAGCGCGACTTGGCACCATCGAGGTGAGGCCCGTCGAGGAGGAATTGAGACCCGAAAGCCGCTATTGAGCGGGAGGTCGGTGAGTGCCTAGCCGCTCGAAGAGGCAACGATAGACGGCCTGGCTCGGCTATGCTGCATGAGTCATGGAGAGATTGAGGGAGGCAGCATGAAGGAGTTGGCATTGCACGGCATGCGCTACCTGGGCCTGACACTGCTGTGGGCGATGGCGGGTCAGGCGCTGGCAGACGAGGTGAACTGGCCGCGGATGACCGCGTCGGCAGACGGCGTGCCGATTGCCTACGAGGTGCAGGGCAGCGGCGCACCGACGCTGGTGTTCATCCACGGCTGGAGTGGCGACGGGCGCTACTGGCGCGGACAGGTGCCGTACTTCTCGCAGCAACATCGTGTGGTGACGCTCGATCTCGCCGGTCACGGCCATTCCGGCCTGGAGCGTGAAGACTTCACCATGCCGGCCTTCGGCGAGGACGTCAAAGCGGTGCTGGAGGACCTGGATGTGGAACAGGCCCTCCTCATCGGCCACTCCATGGGCGGACCGGTCGCCGTGGAAGCGGCACGTCTGGTGCCGGAACGCGTCATCGGGATCGTGGGCGTCGACACCTTTCACCATGTCGCACCGCAAATGAGCCAGTCCGATCTCGAGCAGATGCTGGCGCCAATGCAGGAAGACTTTACCGACGCCGCGCGCCATTTCGTGGCCACGATGTTCATCGAGGAGACCGATGCCGCCCTGCGCGACTGGGTCATACGGGACATGACGGCCGCTGTGCCAGACGTCGCCCTCAGCGCCTTCGAGGACATGGGAGCACGCCACATCGATGGGGAAGCGGCGCAGCACTTCGAGGAGCTGACGGTACCGGTAGTCGCCATCAATGCCGACCTGTGGCCGACCGACGTCGAGGCCAACCGGCAACTGCTGCCGGAATTCGACGCCGTAATCATGGAAGGCACCGACCACTTCCTGCACATGGCCCGGCCCGCGGCATTCAACCGGGAGCTGGACCGGGTAATCGGCACGCCGCCATGACAGCCGGGGTAGTTGATACCCGGCGCCATGAGCCCTGTCGCGCACAAGGCCTGAACTGGCCGGTTGGCAGAGTGGCATTGCCCCACCCTTGCTACGCGACCGGTGGCGCTTCTCCCTGGGCACGCAGGGTGGGCTGAAACTCTTCGACGGGTACCGGCCGGCCAAACAGATACCCTTGATACAGGTGGCAACCCAACCCGGCGAGCACGGCGCGCTGTGTCTCCGTTTCGACCCCCTCGGCGATGACGCCTAGCTCGAGACTCTGAGCCAAGGCCACAATGGCGGCGGCAATGGGTGTCGACTGGGTGTCCTGACTGAGATCTCGAACGAAGGCAATGTCGATCTTCAAGGTATCCAGGGGCAGCGCCTTGAGATAGACCATGGAAGAGTAGCCGGTGCCGAAGTCGTCCAAGGCGAAGCTGACACCGATGCGTCGCAGCAGCAGCATCTTCTCGATGGTGCCTTCCGGATCCTTGAGCAACAGCGACTCGGTGAGCTCGAGGGTCAGGCTGCCCGGTGCCACCGAGTGACGATAGATTTCCGTGAGCACCTGATCGACGAAGTCAGGTTGCTGGAACTGGCGAACGCTGACGTTCAGGGAGAGCTTGAGAGCGCTGAATTCGGAATGGTGCCGCCACTCCCCCAGCAGGCGGCAGCCCTCCTGCAGCACCCAACTTCCCAGCGGCAGAATCAGCCCGCTCTCTTCCGCCACCGTGATGAACTCCCCTGGCGAGACGAAGCCCCGGGCAGGATGCGGCCAGCGCACCAACGCTTCTGCGCCGATCACATGACGGTCGGCATCGACCTGGGGCTGGAGATGCAACCGCAACTCACCGTTGTCGATGGCATGTCGCAGCTCACGCTCCAGCGTCAACCTCGCCTCCCGCTCCTGCTCCAGTTCCGGGCGAAACAGCTGAGGAACTGCATCGCGCTGCCGCTTGGCCTCGAGCAGCGCCAGGCCGGCACGCTTGAACAGCTGCGCCGGTGTCGTGTCACCGTGAGGATTGAACACCAGCATGCCGACACTGAATCGGCAGGGGTAGGTATGGCCGTGCAACAGATAGTCGGCGCTAAGCGACGCCAGCACACGCTCGGTAAGCCCTCGCGCTTCACGCCCGGCAGCAGACCGATGGGTGGCGCTCAAGCGCGCCAAAAGAGCGAACTCGTTGCCGTCCAGGCGTGCCACATGAAGATCGTCATTAGCCCATTGGCGCAGACGTGTCGCCAACTGACGCAGCAGCTCATCGCCGATGTCCTGACCCAAGCTGTCGTTGAGGATCTTGAAACGGTCGATGTCGAACAGCACCAGCAGCGACAAGGCCGTTTCGCTACCCGGATGACGTTCACACCCATTCAACCGCTCCTGCAGAGCACGCCGATTGGGTAACTCGGTCAGGGTGTCGTGATAGGCCAGGTACCGTATTCGTTGTTGAGCCGCCTGTTCAGCGGAGCGATCGGAGATCAACGCAACATAATCCCGCTCGTTGCTATCGGCATAGATCACCCTGCTGACGCTGAGCCAGGCTGGGAAGCGCCTTCCATTGCTGTGCAGGGCTTCGATCATGCCACTCCACTCCCCTTTCTCCGAGAGCTCCCTGAGCAGCGTTTCCTTGAATACCTCGCTGTTGGCGGCAAAGACGAGCTTCCACGCCGACTGATCCATAGCCCGTGCCATGTCCCAGCCAAGCATTTTCTCGAGAGCGGCGTTGCTGAGCCGAATGCGCGCCTGATCGTCCAGTAGCGCAACGCCGTCGTGAAGTGCGGACAGGACCTCGACGAGCCGTCGTCGTGTCATGTGCTCGTGCTGCTCGCTGACATGAAGCCGCCGCTGTGCCTGCGCTGCCACCACGGTGAGCAAGGCAACCAGAACGACACAGCCCCCAATGAGATAAATGAGCCAGTGCGATTCCGCTGTTGGCAGTGGCAAAGCCGCACCTGGATGAGGAACGAACCAGGCAGCGCGCATGGCCACGTAGTGCATGCTGCAGATGGCCAGTGAGACGAACAAGGCGCTGATGAAGGCGCAGGTCTTGGCCCGCCGCAAGCCCCACTCCTGACGGCAGAGGCGATACGCATAGGCACTCAGGATGCCGAGGCCGACAGCGACGAACAGGGAGAACAGAAAGAGTTTCAGATCATGGTAGAGCACCGCCGGCATTCGCATGGCGGTCATGCCCATATAGTGCATCATGCCGATCCCCAGCCCCAGGCTGGTGCCGGCCAGCATCAGCTCTCGGTGAGTTGAGGCCTCACGCGACAGTAGCAAGATGGCCACCAGGCTCCCCGCCACGGCGGGCACGATGGATAAGAGCGTGAGGATCGGGTCATGCTGCACGGGGAAGGCAAGCCGATAGGCATGCATGCCGGTAAAATGCATGCTCCACACACCCAGCCCCATGATGCCGGCCCCAGCGACAAGCCAAAGCCTGCGCCACCCGGCGTGCCTGGCCTTGCTGACCAGCTTGATGAGATCCAGGCCGGCATAGGAGGCTGCCAGCGCGATTGCCAAGGACACCAACACCAGCGGGAGCTGGTGCTCCCCCTGCACGGCGTCCAGGGTGCGCGGGTCGAGAATAAGATTGGTCAGTATGGTCATGAACTCTACTTCGACACCGCGGCTCTCTTCTTGAGGGCGACTCAGCGATTCACGTTGAAAAAATGTTTATCTACCAGCCGAAAAAAGGCGCCCCCTGTCGGGGCGCCTTTTACTACGCTTGAACCGATCACGCCAGGTCGAAGCGATCCGCGTTCATCACCTTGTTCCAGGCGGCGACGAAGTCCTCGACGAACTTCTCCTTGGCATCGTCCTGGGCATAGACCTCGGCGATGGCACGCAGCTGCGAGTTGGAGCCGAACACCAGGTCGACGCGGGTAGCAGTCCACTTCACTTCACCGCTCTTGCGGTCGCGGCCCTCGAACACGTCGGCATCCACCGAGGCCGGCTGCCACTGCGTGCCCATGTCGACCAGGTTGACGAAGAAGTCGTTGGTCAACGTCCCGGGGCGGTCGGTGAACACGCCGTGGCGCGAGTTGCCGTAGTTGGCCTCGAGCACCCGCAGGCCGCCCACCAGCACGGTCATCTCCGGCGCGCTCAGGCCCAGCAGCTGGGCCTTGTCGATCAGCATCTCCTCGTCGGAGACGGTGAAGCGAGCGCGGCGGTAGTTGCGGAAGCCGTCGGCCTCGGGGCGCAGCCACTCGAACGACTCGACGTCGGTCTGCTCGGCGCTGGCGTCGGTGCGGCCCGGCGAGAACGGCACCTCGACGGCGTGACCGGCGTCCCTGGCCGCCTGCTCAATGGCAGCGGCACCGCCCAGCACGATCAGGTCGGCCAGCGATACTCGCTTGCCGCCGGCCTGGGTGGCATTGAAGTCGCTCTGGATGCTCTCCAGGGTCTTCAGCACCTTGGCCAGTTGCTCGGGCTGGTTGGCCTCCCACTCCTTCTGCGGCGCCAGGCGAATGCGCGCCCCGTTGGCCCCGCCGCGCATGTCGGAGCCGCGGTAGGTGGAAGCCGACGACCAGGCGGTGTAGACCAGCTCGGCAACGCTCAGACCCGAAGCGAGGATCTTGCGCTTGAGGCTGGCGATGTCCTGGGCATCGATCAACTCATGGTCCACGGCGGGCACCGGATCCTGCCAGATCAGCTCTTCGGCCGGCACTTCCGGGCCGAGGTAGCGTGCCTTCGGGCCCATGTCGCGGTGGGTCAGCTTGAACCAGGCACGGGCGAAGGCGTCGGCGAACTCGTCCGGATTGTTGTGGAAGTGCTCGGAAATCCTGCGGTATTCCGGGTCTTCGCGCATGGCCATGTCGGCGGTGGACATCATGATGCCCACACGCTTCGAGGCATCTTCGGCATCCGGCGCATGGTCCTTGTCGGCAAGCCCCTTCGGCACCCACTGCTTGGCGCCGGCCGGGCTGGTGGTCAGCTCCCACTCGTAGCCGAACAGCACGTCGAAGTAGCTCATGTCCCACTTCGTCGGTGTCGGCGTCCAGGCGCCTTCCAGGCCGCTGGTGATGGTGTCGCGGCCCTGGCCGCTCTTGTAGCGGCTCTTCCAGCCGAAGCCCATCTCCTCCATGGGTGCAGCCTCCGGCTCAGGGCCCACGTTGACCGGATCGCCGGCGCCGTGGGCCTTGCCGAAGGTGTGGCCGCCGGCGGTCAGGGCCACCGTCTCGTAGTCGTTCATTGCCATGCGGGCGAAGGTTTCGCGAATGTCCCTGGCCGAGGCCAGCGGATCGGGGTTGCCATCCGGGCCTTCCGGGTTGACGTAGATGAGGCCCATCTGCACCGCGGCCAGCGGGTTCTCCAGCTCGCGTTCACCGGAATAGCGGCTCTTGGCATGGCCGCTGTCGGCCAGCCACTCGTCCTCGGCGCCCCAGTAGATGTCCTCTTCCGGCTGGTAGACGTCCTCACGCCCGCCAGCGAAGCCGAAGGTCTTGAAGCCCATGGATTCCAGGGCGACATTGCCCGCCAGGATGTACAGGTCGGCCCAGGAGAGCTTGTTGCCGTACTTGCGCTTGATCGGCCACAGCAAACGCCGCGCCTTGTCCAGGTTACCGTTGTCGGGCCAGCTGTTGAGCGGTGCGAAGCGCTGGGTGCCGGTACCGGCGCCGCCGCGACCGTCGCCCACCCGGTAGCTGCCGGCGCTGTGCCAGGCCATGCGGATGAACAGCGGGCCATAGTGGCCGTAGTCCGCCGGCCACCACTCCTGGGAGTCGGTCATCAGCGCTTCGAGGTCCTGCTTGACGGCGGGAAGGTCGAGAGACTTGAACGCGTCGGCGTAGTCGAACGCCTCACCCAACGGGTTGGACTTCGGCGCATGCTGGTGAAGGATGTTCAGATTGAGCTGATTGGGCCACCAGTCCTGGTTGGAATTGCCGGTATCGCCCTTCTTGGTGCGCGCCCCGTGCATGACGGGACACTTGCCTGCGCTGCTGTCGATTTTCTGGTCCATGACGCTCTCCCTTTGTTGCCGCGTTGTCGTGCAATGTGGCTGTATGGTGAGAATAGGTATATCAGCACAATCGAAAGAGAGAGACTTGATTTTCCACACCGCATCAATAGCAAATTTCAATAACATCGCCAAACTCGATTGAGTCAGGCTTTCGCCATACCAATCCTGGGACGACCACCCGCTGCGATGGGTGCAGGCGTGTTAGGCTTCAGGCAATGCCCCGAAGGAGAGAATCATGACTGCCGCCGAGATGCTCGAACGCCTGGTAGGCTTTGCCACCGTTTCCCGCGATTCCAACCTCGAACTGATCGCCTTCGTCGAGGGCTACCTCGACGAGCACGGGGTCGAGCATTGGCGGGTGGAAAGCGACGACGGCAAGAAGGCCAACCTGCTGGCGCGCATCGGCCCGGCGGTGGTGGGCGGCGTGGTGCTCTCGGGGCACACCGACGTGGTGCCGGTCGACGGCCAACCCTGGTCCACCGACCCGTTCGCCCTGGTCGACAAGGGCGACGGCAAGCTCTATGGACGCGGCACCTGCGACATGAAGGGCTTCATCGCCTGCGCCCTGGCCGAACTGCCCGAGTGGCTGAAGCGCGGCCTGGACAAGCCGATCTACCTGGCGCTCTCCTACGACGAGGAGGTCGGCTGCATCGGTGCGCCACGCATGATCGAGCGGCTGATGGCCGACCACCCCCGCCCCGCGGCGGTGATCGTCGGCGAGCCGACCCTGATGCAGCCGGTGGTGGCCCACAAGGGCGCTACCAACCTGCGCACCACCGTGACCGGCCGCGCCTCGCACTCCAGCCAGATCGACCAGGGCGTGTCGGCAATCCACGTGGCCGCACGGCTGGTGACCAGAATCGAGGACGTGATGAGCGAGCTGCGCGCCGAGGGACGCGTCGACGGGGCCTTCAACGTCGCCCACTCCAGTCTGCACGTGGGCAAGATCGCCGGTGGCACCGCGATCAACATCATGGCGCGGGAGTGCACCTTCGAGTGGGAGATTCGCCATCTGCCCAGCGACCGCTTCGAGGAACTGTTCGAGCGGGTGAACGCCTACGCCGCCGAGCTCGAGGCCGAGATGCAGCGCCGCGCCCCCGAGACGAGCATCGTCACCGAGGCACTCAACCTCACGGTGCCGGCGCTGGCCGACGACAACAATGCCCAAGTGCTCGACCTGTGCCGCGAGCTGCTCGGCGAGCAGCCCAGCGGCGCGGTGGCCTACGCCACCGAGGCCGGGCAGTTCCAGCGCGTGGGGCTGCCCACCGTGATCTGCGGCCCCGGCAGCATCCGCCAGGCCCACCAGCCCGACGAGTACATCGAGATCGAGCAGCTCGCGGCGGGCACCCGCTTCATGCAGGCACTGGGGCGGCGGCTCGGTCAGTAGCGTCGGAGCCGCCGCCCGCGCTGGCTAGCCCAGGCGGTCGTGGCCGTTATTCAGGAAGGGATAGTCGGTGTAGCCTTTTTCGGCACCGCCGTAGAAGGTACTCGAATCGGGCTCATTGAGCTTGGCACCGACACGCAGCCGCTCGGGCAGGTCGGGGTTGGCGAGGAAGGAACGGCCGAAGGCCACGGCATCGGCAGTACCGTCTTCCAGGCGCCGGCGTGCTCGCTCGCCATCGTAGTTGCCACAGTAGATCAAGCCCCCGCGGAAGCGCTGACGCATCCCCTGACGGAAGCCCTCGGGGAAGGTGATGTTCCCACCGGCCCAGTTGGGCTCGTTGAGGTGGATGTAGGCCAGACCACGCTTGGAGAACTGGTCGGCCAGGTAGTAGGCCATCTCCTCGGGCTCATCGTCGGTAAGGCCGAACAGCTCGATGAACGGAGTCAGGCGAACGCCGACGCGTGCAGGGCCGAACACTTCGGCAACCGCATCGATCACCTCCAGCGGGAAACGCGCGCGATTCTCAAGGGAACCACCGTACTGATCGGTACGCCGATTGGTACCGGTCGCCAGGAACTGGTTGAGCAGGTAGGCGTTGGCAGCGTGCACTTCGACCATGTCGAACCCGGCGCGCTTGGCACGCACGGCGGCCTGGCGGTAGTCCTCGACGATGCCGGGGATCTCGTCGGTCTCCAGCGCCCGCGGCGTGCTGGTGGGGTGCGGCCCCGCACTGCCGTCCTCGAACTCGACGAAGCACTCGGCGCCTTCTCCCTTTAGGGCGCTGGGCGCCACGGGCGGCTGGCCGTCCGGCTGCACCATCTCGTGGGACACACGCCCCACATGCCACAGCTGCAGCGCCATGCGTCCGCCCTTTGCATGCACGGCCTCGACCACACCTTTCCAACCGGCTTCCTGCTCGTCGGTCCAGATGCCCGGCGTGTAGACGTAACCGCGAGCGGTGGGCGAGATATTGGTGGCCTCGCTGATGATCAGCCCCGAACCCGCACGCTGGCCGTAGTAGATCTGCTGCAACTTGCCCGGCACGCTGTCCGGGGTGCGCGAGCGGGTCAGCGGGGCCATGATCACGCGGTTGGGCAGGCTCAAGCCGCCCAGCTGCAGCGGGGTGAATAGGGTGGTTTGCGACATCTTGCCGACTCCTTTGGCGAACGAAATTGACCTTCCCTGTCTTTATGAGGACGCTAATGAAATTCTCCAACCCCGCTGACACAAATTGCAACAAAGCGTCGACCATCTCGCACGCGAAGTTATTGCTGCCGGTGAGGAGCTACCCCTTGAAGCCGGGCTCGGCGAGCCCCGCCACGCCGGTTCTCATCTGCAGCAGGCTGCCGGCCTGCGGCCAGCGCGCCTTGCCCTCGGCGTCGAGGTGCTGGGTCGCGGTGGTGATGTAGAGCGTGCGCAGATCGGCCCCGCCGAAGGCCACCATGGTCGGGTGCGGGCACGGCACCGGGTGCTCCGCCACCAGCTCGCCCTCGGGCGAAAAACGCACGATGCGACCGCCGTCGTAGAGCGCGCTCCAGTAGCAGCCCTCGCTGTCCACCGCTGCGCCGTCGGGCACGCCGGGCAGGCCCAGCCTTTCCAGGTCGACCCAGGTCTCGCCCTCGCCCAGGGTGCCGCTGTCGAGGTCGAAGGGGTAGCGCAGGATGCGTCGGCTCAGCGAGTCGGTATGGTAGAGCCAGCGCCGATCGGGGCTGAAGGCCAGGCCGTTGGAGATACCGAGACCCGTCAGCCGCGGCGTCAGCTCACCCCTGTCGAGACAGTAGAGCGCCGCGCTGGGGCTCGATTCGTCGGCGTCGATGGTGCCCACCCACAGGCGCCCGGCGGCGTCGCAGCGACCGTCATTGAAGCGGTTGCCCTGCCCCGCCGGCCTCCACTCCGGATTGTCGGCCAGCCGTTCGGGTTCGCCGCCCGACGGCAGGCGCAGGATGCCCGAGGCCGCAGCGGCCACCAGGCCCGCCTCGTCGAGCGCCACGCAGCCCACCTTCTCGCCCAGCTCGATGCGTGTCGGCGCCCCACCCTCCTGCGGCCGCCAGGTGTAGAGATGGCCGTTGTTGATATCGGCCCAATACAGCGTCTGGCGCTCAACCGACCACACCGGGCTCTCGCCCAGGCTCATGTCGAGCTTCACCGCCACTTCGATCACACCGTCCTGCATCGCTCGTCTCCGTTCGCTCTGTGAATTCCCTTTGCCTCAATGGTTGTCCCGCGGTGGGCTCTGGCGTGCCACGTCGCGGTACTTGGTGGCCCCCGCCAGCGTCATGCCGCGGTCGAGCGGTTCCACCAAGGTGCGCTGGATCTCCTGCCACGGTGTCTGGTGGCCTGGATAGCGGTAACCGCCCTGCTGCGCCAGTCGCTCGCGGCGCGCCTCTATCTCGGCGTCCTCGACCAGCAGGCGCACTTCGCCGCGATTGAGGTCGACGCGCAGGCGGTCGCCGTCCTCGAGCAGCGCCAGGCCGCCGCCGGTGGCCGCCTCGGGCGCGGCATTCAGGATCGAGGGCGAGCCGGAGGTGCCCGACTGGCGACCGTCGCCCAGGCACGGCAGCGATTCGATGCCGCGCTTGATCAGCGCCTCGGGGGGCTGCATGTTGACCACCTCGGCGCCGCCGGGATGGCCCACCGGACCCGCGCCGCGCATCACCAGGATGGTGTGCTCGTCGATGTCGAGGGCCGGGTCGTCGATGCGCGCGTGGTAGTCCTCCGAACCGTCGAACACCACCACCTTGCCCTCGAAGGCGTTGGGGTCGTCGGGGTTGGAGAGGAAGCGCGCGCGAAAGTCGGCGGAGATCACGCTGGTCTTCATCAGCGCCGAGTCGAACAGGTTGCCCTTGAGATTGAGGAACCCGGCCTGCTCGACCAGCGGGTTGTCGTAGCGGCGGATCACCTCGGGATCGCGAGTCTCGCAGCCCGCCACGTTGTCGGCCAGCGTGCGGCCGTTGACGGTGAGTACGTCGCCGTGGAGCTTGCCGGCGCCGAGCAGCTCGTTGACCACCGCCGGCACGCCGCCGGCGCGATGGAACTCCTCGGAGAGATAGGCCCCGGCGGGCATCACGTTGGCCAGCAGCGGGATGGCATGGCCCAGCGTCTGCCAGTCGTCGTTGGTCAGCTCGATGCCCGAGTGGCGGGCAATGGCGTTGATGTGGATCGGTGCGTTGGATGAGCCCCCCAGCGCCGAGCACACCACGATGGCGTTCTCGAACGCCTGGCGGGTGAGAATGTCGCTGGGTCGCAGGTCGGCCCACACCATGTCGACGATGCGCGCACCGGTGTCGTAGGCCACCATGGCGCGCTCCTTGTAGGGCGCGGGGATCATCGCCGAACCGGGCAGGCTCATGCCCAGCGCCTCGGCCATGGAGTTCATGGTCGAGGCGGTGCCCATGGTGTTGCAGTGCCCCACCGAGGGCGCCGAGTCGGTGGCTCGGGCGAGGAACTCGGCATAGTCGATGTCGCCGGCCGCGAGCCGCTTGCGCAGCTCCCAGATGATGGTACCGGAGCCGACCCGGTCCGGCCCGCGCCAGCCGTTGAGCATCGGCCCGCCGGAAAGGACGATGGCGGGAATGTTGACCGTGGCGGCGGCCATCAGGCTCGCCGGGGTGGTCTTGTCGCAGCCGGTGGTGAGCACCACCCCGTCGAGCGGATAGCCGTGCAGCACCTCGACCAGGCCCAGGTAGGCCAGGTTGCGGTCGAGCGCGGCAGTGGGCCGCCGCGCGTTCTCGTGGATCGGGTGCAGCGGGAACTCGAACGGCACCCCACCGGCGGCACGAATGCCCTCCTTGACCCGCTTGACCAGCTCGATGTGATGGCGGTTGCACGGCGTCAGGTCGGAGCCCGACTGGCAGATGCCGATGATCGGCTTGCCGCCGGCGAGCTCCTCCAGGGTGATGCCGTAGTTCATGTAGCGCTCGATGCACAGCGCCGTGGTACCCGGCGATTCGGGGTTGTCGAACCACCAGCGCGAGCGCAACTGGTCGGGCGTGATCTTGCGTTGGGTCATGGTCTTCCCCTGAGTCATATTCACCTATAGTTTCCGCGTCCGAGCCAGCCATGGAAACCTTACGGGATCCCCACGCACCACATGCTCATCACCAATTGTTCAGAAAGTCACCCAGGCACCGCCCGACTGCGAAGATTCCAGCGCCCGGGTAATGAACTGCAAGCCATCGACACCATCGCCCACCCCCGGCGTGCCCAGGGCCAAGGCGTCTGCCGAACGGCCGGCCTGGCGAGCCCGGATCTGCTCGGCAAAATCACCATACAGCTGGGCGAAGGCCTCGAGATACCCCTCCGGATGCCCCGGCGGTATGCGCGCCGCGGTCAAGGCCGCTTCCCCCAGACCTGGTCCGTTGCGCGTCAGGATGCGTGACGGCTCGCCCAGCGGCGAATGCAGCAACCGATTGGGCTCCTCCTGACTCCACTCGAGGCCGCCACGACTACCGTACACCCGCAGCCGCAGGCCGTTCTCGTTGCCCGGCGATACCTGGCTCGACCACAGCATGCCCCGCGCACCGCCCTTGAAGCGCAGCATCATGTGCACGTTGTCGTCGAGGGCACGACCCTCGACGAAAGTGTGCAGATCCGCCGCCAGCGACTCCAGCTCGAGCCCGGTGACGAAGCGTGCCAGGTGATAGGCATGGGTGCCGATGTCGCCCAGACAGCCGGCAGGTCCGCTGCGCTGAGGGTCCGTGCGCCACTCGGCCTGCTTCACGCCGCTCTCCTCCAGGCGGGTGGAGAGCCAATCCTGGGGGTATTCGACCTGCACCACCCTGAGTTCACCCAGCTCACCGGCGGCGACCATGTCGCGGGCCTGACGCACCAATGGGTAGCCGGAGTAGTTGTGGGTCAAGCCGAAAAACAGCCCGCTACGCTCGACCAGAGCGGCCAGCGCCTGGGCATCCTCCAGGTTGGTGGTCATCGGCTTGTCGCAGATCACATGGATACCGGCCTCGAGAAAGGTGCGCGCCACGTCGAAGTGAAGGTGGTTGGGGGTAACGATGGCGACCACGTCGATACCGTCCTCGCGCCGACGCTCGGCCTCGGCCATGGTGCGGTAGTCGGGATAGGCACGCTCTTCGGCCACATGCAGCTCGGCGGCGGCTGCGCGGCTGCGCCCGGGGTCGGAGGCGAAAGCGCCGGCAACCAGCTCATAGTGGTCGTCGAGCCTGGCGGCAATACGGTGTACCCCGCCGATGAAAGCGCCCTGGCCACCGCCGACCATGCCCAGACGCAGCCGGCGTGGTGTGTCGTGATATTGGCTCATGTCTTATTTCCCTCAGTCGAGGCCCAGCAGGCGACGGTTGGCCGCCTCGTCGGCACCGCCATCGGCGAAGTCGTCGAAGGCCCGTTCGGTGACTTCGATGATATGGTCGCGAATGAAGGCCGCGCCCTCCCGCGCGCCAGCTTCGGGATGCTTGAGGCAGCACTCCCACTCGAGCACCGCCCAGCCGTGATAGTCGTTGGCCGCCATCCACGAGAAGATGTGCTTGAAGTCCACCTGGCCATCGCCCAGCGAGCGAAAACGGCCGGCGCGCTCGACCCAGCTCTGGTAGCCGGAGTAGACGCCCTGTCTCGGGCTGGGGATGAATTCGGCGTCTTTCACATGGAACATCTGGATGTGCTCGCGGTAGACGTCCAGGAACCCGCGGTAGTCTAGCTGCTGCAGAACGAAGTGGCTGGGATCATAGAGAATATGACAGCGCGGATGATGGCCAACCCGCTCCAGGAACATCTCGAAGGTGATGCCGTCATGCAGATCCTCACCGGGGTGGATCTCGTAACAGAGATTGACCCCGACTTCGTCGAATGCATCGAGAATGGGCCGCCAACGCCTGGCCAGCTCGTCGAAGGCGGTATCGATCAGGCCAGCCGGACGCTGTGGCCACGGGTAGACATAGGGCCAGGCCAGGGCGCCGGAAAAGGTGCCGTGATCGGTCAGCCCCAGGTTGCGTGAAGCACGTGCGGCAAAATGCAGCTGCTCCACCGCCCAGGCCTGGCGCGCCCGTGGATTGCCCCTCACTTCAGGCGCGGCAAAACCGTCGAACATCTCGTCATAGGCCGGATGTACGGCAACCAGTTGGCCCTGCAGGTGGGTGGAGAGTTCGGTCAGTGCCAAACCGTGCTCGGCCAGGGTGCCCTTGATCTCGTCGCAGTAGGTCTGGCTCTCGGCGGCACGTTTCAGATCGATCAGACGCGCATCCCAGCTGGGAAGCTGAACTCCCTTGTAGCCCAGGTTCGCCGCCCAGGCGGCGATGCTGTCCAGGCTATTGAAGGGTGCGTCGTCTCCGGCGAACTGAGCAAGGAAGATCGCCGGTCCTTTGATTGTGTTCATGATGGCTCTCCGATGATGATCGACAGGTGAACCGAGCGGGCGCCGAGCGCCCGCTCGGATCGATCAGAACGGTGAATCGGGGAAGTAGTATTGCTCGGCATTCTCCTGAGTGATCAGCGGGGAGCCGAGAATGTACTGACCGACCACCGGACCATTGGAGACGAAATGCTGCACCGTCAGGTCCATGGCGGTGGCGATCATCGCCGGCGGATAGAGCACGTCGACCGGCACGAGCCGATCGCCTTCCATGACTCGCCTGATGATGTCCTTCATGCCGGCACCGCCGACGATGAAGAGTTCGTCTTCGCGCCCGGCCTGACGTACCGCTTCGATCACCCCGATGGCAATATCGTCGTCCTGGGCCCACACCGCATCGATGCGATCGAAACGCGCCAGGAAATCCTGCATCACTTCGAAGCCGTCGTCACGGTTCCAGTTGGCGTGCTGCATGTCGAGGATGTTGATCTCGGAGCCCTCGATGGCCTCCTGGAAGCCCTGCACGCGCTCGTCGTCGATCACCGTGGGGATCCCGCGCAGCACCACGATGTCGCCCTGGCCGTCGAGTTGCTCACGAATGTACTCACCGGAGACACGTCCCAGCTCGTGGTTGTTACCGGCGACGTAGAGATCCTCGATACCCTCCTGCTCGAGGCCGCGGTCGACCACGGTAACGAACACGCCGGCATCCTTGACCCGCCGCACCGGGTCGGTCAGCGGGCCCGATTCGAAGGGCAGCACCACCAGCGCATCGATGTTGCGCTGTGAGACCAGATCCTCGAGATCGTTGGCCTGGCCACCCGGATCGCTCGCCGTGGTGATGGTGATGGAAATCTCGGGATAGAGCGACTCGAGGCGCTCTTTCGCCTGCTGAGCATGGAAGTTGACCCCGCCGGTCCAGCCATGGGTGGCGGCAGGAATGGAGACGCCGATCGTATACTCCTGAGCGGCGGCGAAAGTGGGCAGTCCCAACGCTGCAGCGGCAGCGAAGGCTGCTAGGGTCCTCTTGGTTGGCATGCTGATGCTCCTTAGCTGTTTGTGCTTGTTATCGTGCTGCTATAAGAGCGCCTCATGGCGCCGACTTCCTCCACGATGCGCGCTGCAGGTACACCGCGACGATGATGATGATTCCCTGCACCGTACCGTTGAGATAGTTGGAGATGGCATCGGTCAGATTGAGAATGTTGCCGATCATGGTCAGCATGATCGCTCCCACTACCGTGCCCCAGATGCGGCCGTGCCCGCCCTTGAGCACGGTGCCGCCGATGATCACCGCCGCGATCGCCTCGAGTTCCCACAGCACCCCGGTGGCGCCAGAGGCAGAGCCCAGCCGCGGCACGTAGATGATGGTCGCCAGCGCCACGCATACGCCCTGCAGCATGTAGGTCATGGTCTTGATGCGATCGACATGGATGGCGCTGTATTCGGCCACCTTCTCGTTGGAACCGATGGCAAAGCAGTAGCGGCCGAAGCGGGTATGGTTGAGCAGAATGTAGCCGGCCACTGCCACCATCAGGAACACCAGCACCGGAATCGGAATGCCCATCAGATGGCCGTAGTAGACCGGCCGATAGATGTCACGCACCCCCCAGTCCAACGACAGGGTCCCGCCATCTGCCAGGTAGGTCACCAGCGAACGATAGATGCCCATGGTGCCGAGGGTGACGATGAAGGCCTCGATCTTGCCTTTGGTGGTCACCATGCCGTTGATGAAACCGGCACACAGGCCCAGCAGCAGCGAGGCGCCGATGCCCAGCAATATGGTGGTGAGACCCGGGCCGAACTGCTCGACCAGGCTGTTCATCAGGATGATCATCACCCCGGCGATGAAGGCCGCCATCGAGCCCACCGAAAGGTCCAGCCCACCGGCAGTGATCACGAAGGTGGCGCCGATGGCGATGATGCCGATGAAGGCGCTGCGGGTGAGCATGTTGGAGAGGTTGTCCAGCCCCAGGAAGGCGGGGTTGATCAATACGCCCAGCATCGCCAGGGCCAGCAAGGCGATGAAAGGCCCCCATGTCTTGAGGTCGATGGAGACCCTGCTCTGCGTGAGCGATTTGTTGTCAGGCACGGCGTTGTTCATCGGCTCCCACCCCCTTGATCCCGGATGCGTACTGCATGATTTCTTGTTCGTTGATCTGCTCGCCCTCGAGCACGCCTGTCAGTACCCCGGCACACATCACCGCCACCCGATGCGAGAGGCCGATCAGCTCGGCCATCTCGGAGGAAACCAGGATCACCGAGCGCCCGGCCTCGGTGAGTTCCCGCACGAAGTGATAGATCTGGTGCTTGGTGCCCACGTCGATGCCACGGGTCGGCTCGTTGATGACGACGATCTCGGGATCGATGGACATGACCTTGGCCAGCAGCAGCTTCTGCTGATTGCCACCGGAGAGCTCGGCGGCAGTCGCCGCCTGGGTGCGCAAGCGAATGTCGAAGCGCTCGACGGCCTCCTTGAAGGCCTGCTCCTCGCGGCGACGGTCGATCAGCGGGCGGCAGTAGGCGCGCAGGTTGAGTAGGGTGAGATTGGGGCGCAGCCCCATGTTGAGCACCAGGCCCTTGCCCTTGCGGTCTTCGGTGAGATAGGCGATGCGCTGGCGCACCGCATCGCGCAGGTGGCGCAGTGCCACCGGTTGGCCGTTGCGCAACACCTCACCGCCACTGCGGGCACGCAGTCCCAGCACCGCTTCGATCAGTGCCGTGCGCCCGGCCCCCACCACTCCACCGAAGCCCAGCACCTCACCGCGGCGCAGGGTGAAGCTCGCCTGTTTCACGGCACCGGGAACGACGATGTCGCGGGCCTCCAGCACCACCTCCGCGTCGCTGGCCAGCGCGGTACGCTCGGGGTACATGTCGCTGATCTCGCGACCCACCATCAGCCGCGCCAACTCCTCCTTGCTGCGCCCGGCCATCGGTGCACTGTCGATCAGCCGGCCGTCGCGCAGCACCGTGACCCTGTCAGCGATCCGCTCGATCTCGCGTAGCTTGTGAGAGATGTAGAGGATCGCCACGCCGCGCTCGCGCAGCCTTTCGATCAGGGCGAACAGCACCTCAACTTCATGCTCGGTGAGGGCCGCCGTGGGCTCGTCCATGATCAGCACGCGCACGTCGCGCGTGATCGCCTTGGCGATTTCCACCATCTGCTGATCGGACGTGCTGAGGTCCTTGACCCTGGCCCGCGGGTCGACCCGGGTTTCGAGCTCGGCCAGCGCCGTACGGCAGCGCTCGCGCATGGCCCGATGGTCGAGGAAGGGGCCGCGTCGAATCTCGCGACCCAGAAAGACGTTCTCCTCCACGGTCAGCTGCTCGGCCAAGGCCAGCTCCTGGTGAATCATCACCACGCCATCGGCTTCGGCATCGCCGCTGCTGCGGTAGCGGCGCAGTTCGCCCTCGAGGCGGATCTCACCTTCGCTGGGACTCAGATAGCCCGCAAGAATGCGCACCAGCGTCGACTTGCCTGCGCCATTCTCACCCAGCAGCGCATGGACCTCGCCCGGCACCAGCTCGAGATCGATGTCGAACAGCACCTGGTTCTGGCCAAACGAGCGGCAGATCCGGCGAGCCGACAGCAGCGGATGATTCCGTGTGTGCATCAGCCCCACCCCGCATCGACGGTGAACTCATGGCCGGTCAGCTGGGCGCCGTCGTCCGCCGCCAGGAAAAGGACCATGGGGGCCACATGATCGGGCAACAGGCGAACCTTGAGACACTGATGCTCACGGATGCGCGCCTCGTCATCGGGACCGATCCACTTGTCGAGCTGACGCTGGGTCATGATGCATCCCGGGACCACGGTGTTGACGCGGATATTGCGCTCGCCCAGGTCCCGCGCCAGGCTGCGCGTCAGCCCATGCACCGCCGCCTTGGCCGTGACGTAGGCCGCCAGCCGGGGAATGGCCGTCTTGACGCTGATGGAGCCGAAGTTGATGATCGCCCCGCCGCCGGCTTCGATCATCTGATGTGCCGCCGCCTGGGCGGCAAAGAACATCGGACGCAGATTGAGCGCCATACGGTCGTCCCAATAGGCCACGTCGATATCCTGCCAATCATGGCGGTCGTCATTGGCGGCGTTGTTGACCAGGGTATGAATGGGGCCCAATTCGCGGCCCACGGTGGCAATCGTTGCCTGCAGCGCCGCCACGTCACGGATATCGCAGCGGTGGTAATGCGGAGCTCGGCCGGTCGTTGCCTGCAGCTCCTCCACCAGCGCCTGACTGGCGGCATCGTCGATATCGACGAAGGCGACTCTGGCCCCCTGGCGGTGAAAGGCCCGGGTCATCGCAGCGCCGATGCCGCTGCCGCCACCAGTAATGAAGACCACCTGCTGCTCGAGGCTGGGGTAGCGCGTCACGTCGCTGTTCATGCTTCACCTCCCACTTAGTTTTTTTTATTTACTAACTAGATTGGTCACCCCACCAAAAATCGTCAATGAGACGTTAGTCGCGATCCCTGTTTATCCTTCCATAACAGTATATTTGTCGTCGTACATCCGATATCGCAGTCCTCTTTAGGAAGGACTGATACTCATCAATTCGTTCAGTCTGACAACCAACTCAGGACACACGTGCCAGGATGCCGAGGCATGCCTACTCCGACATCGCCGCCCGGAGAGTCGGCGATGTCGGCTCGATTGGTGCTTCTCGTGCGCTCGGGCTACGCGGCAGCGTCACTCATAAGCCATCTCTTCGAGCTCCTTGCCCCGCGTCTCCTTGACCAGGCGCAGCACGAAGAACACCGACACCACTGCGCACAGGGCATAGAAGCCGTAGGCGCCGGCCAGGCCGATCGTGGCCAGCATGATGGGGAAGGTCATGGTGATGCCGAAGTTGGCCAGCCACTGGAACAGCCCGGCGATGGCCAGGCCCGAGCCACGCATCTGATTGGGGAACATCTCGCCGAGCATCACCCACATCACCGGGCCCCAGGAGACGTTGAAGAAGAACACGTAGGCGTTGGCGGCCAGCAGGGCGAACACCCCCATGTCATCGCCGAGGCGCAGGCGGCCATCGACCAGGGTCGCCGTGGAGAAGGCAAAGGCCATGCAGGCCAGGGTCAGGGCCATGCCCACCGAGCCCGCCCACAGCAGCGGCTTGCGTCCGATCTTGTCGATCAGGGCGATGGCGAGCAGGCAAGCGCCGATGCTGACCGCCCCCGAGATGACGTTGATCAGCAGCGCATCGCCCTCGGAGAAGCCCACCGACTGCCACAGCACGGCGCCGTAGTAGAACACCACGTTGATGCCCACCAACTGCTGGAACACGGCCAGCCCGATACCCACCCAGACGATGCCGTGCACCTTGCCGGTGGTACGGTCGAGCACGTCGCGCAGGCGCGGCTTGTGATCGCGGGCCAGGGTCGCATCGATCTCTGCCAGCTTGGCGCTCACCTCGCCCTCGGGCATCACCAGCCCCAGCACGCGGCGTGCCTCACTCTGCTTGCCGCTGCTGATCAGGTAGCGCGGGCTCTCGGGAATGAACAGCAGCGCCAGCAGGAACACCGCCGCCGGCAGCAGCTCGATCCAGAACATCCAGCGCCAGGTGGCGAAGCCCAGCCACAGCTCGGCCATGGCCGAGCCCGACACATGGGCCAGCACGTAGTTGCTGAGAAAGGCCACGAACAGCCCCGAGATGATCGCCACCTGCTGGATGGTGGCGAGCCGCCCGCGATAGGCGGCAGGTGCCACTTCGCTGATGTAGGCCGGGGTCATCACGCTGGCCGCCCCCACCGCCATGCCGCCCAGCACCCGATAGAAGACGAACTCCAGGGAACCACCGGCAATGCCCGAGCCCCAGGCGCTGACGAGGAAGAACACCGCCGCCACGATCAGCAGCGTACGGCGGCCGAAGCGGTCCGCCAGGCGCCCGGCGAAGAAGGCGCCCACGGCACAGCCGAGCAGCATCGAGGCGACGTTGAAGCCGGTGCCCACGCTGTCGGAGCCGAAAGCGGCCTGCAGGCCATCGACCGTGCCGTTGATGACACCGCTGTCGAAGCCGAACAGAAAGCCGCCGATGGCGGCGATACAGCAGATCATGAAGATATAGGCCGAGCGGCTCATTACCTTGCGTTCCTGCATGACATGTACTCCGCAAAAAGGGCGCCCGTGCGGGCGCCAAGGGGAGGAAGCCCCGCGATGAAGGGTGTCCTGGCGTGCGTTACCACCACACGTCCATCTGCAGACCGAAGGTCACGCCGTCGCTGTCATCAATGTTGATGGCATCGCCCGCCGCGCCCGCATCGATCGAGCGACTGGTGCGATCCGCCTGGAAGGCGTCGCCGTTCCAGTCCGCATAGGTGACGAAGGCGCGAATGACCGGACGTGCGAAGCCGCCTACCCCCGCCGACCACTGCTGCGCCAGGGTGGCCTTGGTCAAGCGGTGGCTGGGATCGCCGTTCTCGGGATCGACATAGTCATGGCCGATCTCCAGCGCCGTGCTCAGGTTGTCGGTCCAGTAGTAGGTCGGACGCACGCCGAGCGACATCCAGGTGGCCCCGGAGTCGTCGTCGAAGCGCTTCTCCTCGTAGATGGCCGCATACAGCAAGTCGAACCTGTCTGGCGCGAGCCAGACGTTGCCGTGATTGATCACACGCCACATCTCGCCGCCGGGCACGTCTGGAGAGACCCCGGCATTCATGCGCCCCTGGCCGGTGCCCGCATTGATGATGCCGTCGGTGGCGTACTGCAGCGCCAGCTTGTTGGTGCCGCCGAACCAGCTCTCCTGCTCATGCTGCAGAGTTACCATGTGGCCCCGCTTGGCCTCGCTGCCCTGGTAGTAGGCCTCCTGGGCTTCGCTGAGCTGGGCGCGACCGTAGTTGTAGCCCAGCACCAGGCTCCCGCCGGGATTGACGGGAATGTCCGACCAGCGGATGTCGAGAGTGTCGTTGGAGATGCGGTTGTCGGCATCGGGGTATTCGGTGTCGTCGGTGCCCGTGGCACGCATCCACGCCAGATGCAGCCTGCCGGTACCCACGTCGATGTTCTCGATACCGCCACCGGGGCCAGTGGAGTCCCAGTAGAAGAAGTCGTTGATGTGTACGTCATGGCGGCGGTAGAAGCGCTTGCCCGCCCATAAGGTGGCGCCGGGTAGGGCGTCGATCACGTTGTTGCCCTGAACGTACAGCTGCCGCAGGGAAACCTCGGTATCCTCGGCATCGTTCAGCTGGTTGGTGAAATACCCCACCATGCTGTTGAAGTAGAACGACCTGTCGCCCTCTTCGAACAGAGTGGCACCCAGCCCCAGCTCGGCATAGGTCTCGCACTCGTTGCCCAGACGATACTTGGCCCCCGCACCGTTGGCCCGAAAGCAGGCCTGGTCGCCGCCGCCTGCGGTATTGCCGACGCCGGAGCGCGCATAGCCGGTGAAGTCGATGCCGGACATCGCTCCCTCTTGTGCCTGTGCGCTGGCGAAGGCCAGGCAGCCGAGCCCGATCAGGCCCAGGCGGGAGAGAGTGTGTCTGGCATGAGGTGGCGTTTTCACTGTTGTCTTCATTGTTTGCTCCTGTGAATGATGGCGCTGCTTGTTGTTGGTAATAAGTCTGAACTAAGTGGTTAAGCGATGCGTGTCGTCTCCTTTGTCGTCAAAAGCAGGTATCGAAAAAGCGGGTATCGAAAGAGCGGGTACCGAACGTGAGTTCAGTCAGCGGGGTGACAGCGGAAGTGGCAGCACATCTCGCAGCGCTCCCCCTCTTCCAGGATCACCAGGCCTGATTCTTCAGAGGTAAGGCCCTGGGTGGGGGAGTCAGCGAAACGGTGGGCATCGACGCCATGGGAAACCGGCTCGAAGCAGAAGAAATCCGCCTGCTTGCCCGGCGAGAAGACCAGGTAGCGCGAGGTGTCGGCACGCACCTCGAGCGTCACGCCGCGCTCAGGCCAGCGCAGCTCGGCCCGGCCGTGCCAGCCGGTGAAGAGATTGTCGATCTTGCCGCTCGGCAGCCCCTTACCCCGCGAGAAGTTCCAGCTCTCGGTCGCCTCGAGCCGGCGCCATTCGGTAGGCAATTGGTCGGCGTCGACCTCCCACACGCCTTCGGCAGTAGCCTCGAGCCGCACATCGGCGCTGCGCGGGAACCAGGGATGCAGGCCCAGGCCATAGGGAGCCGGTGTCTCTCCCCGATGAGTCACGGCAAGGACCACCTCGAGGGTGTCATCCGCCAGGCGATAGCTCAGCTCCGCCAGGTAGTCGAACGGCGGCTGCTCAAACGAGCGCAGCGTCAGGCGCAGTTCGTGCTGCGCTTGCCGCTCCACCCGCCATTCCCGCTGCCAACCGTCGCCGTGGATCGGCAGGGGCTCACCGGCCAGGTTGGCCGCGAGCGGGTAGTGGCGCCCCTGCCAGGTGAAACCGCCCCCGCCGATACGGTTGGACCACGGCACCAGCGGATACATGGCCAGCCGGTTGGGGTCGCGCTCGGCGTCGTTGCCCGGACGCATCAGCGGCTCGGGGCCATGCTCGGTGAGCCTGTCGAAACGCACCACGGAGCCACCGACCAGCGGGTTGACCACCAGTCGCAGCCTGCCGTTGTCGAGAGTGATCGTCGTCATTGCGCTGTTCTCGCTCTCTGTTCAGGCCATGGTGGCCCGAGGTCTGGCCAGGGCCTCGTCCGGCAAGCGTCGTCCATCGATGCCGAAGGCATGCAGCAGCTCGTAGCGCGGCGTCAGGTAGAGAATGTCGCCGCTGCGCACCTCGGCGTCGCCGGGCAGACGCACGGTGAGCGGGCCGGTAGCATCGCTGTCGACATAGGCGAAAGCGTCGGCACCGAGCATCTCCACCACCCGCACCCGGGTGCGCCACTCCCCTGCCTCGTGGCTCACCTCGAGGTGCTCCGGGCGAATGCCCAGCGTGGTGGCGCCATGGGCCTTGGCCACCTCCCCTTCGATCAGGTTCATCTTCGGCGAGCCGATGAAGCCGGCCACGAACAGCGTCTCGGGGCGCTGGTAGAGGTTCATCGGCGTGCCGACCTGTTCGATCTGGCCAGCGTTCATCACCACGATGCAGTCGGCCAGGGTCATTGCCTCGACCTGATCGTGGGTGACATAGATCATGGTGGCGTCGAGTCGCTGGTGCAGCTCGGCCAGCTCCACGCGCATGCGGTTGCGCAGCGCCGCGTCGAGGTTGGAGAGCGGTTCGTCGAACAGGAACACCCCGGGGTTGCGCACGATGGCGCGACCGATGGCCACGCGCTGGCGCTGGCCGCCGGAGAGCTCGGCTGGCTTACGCTCGAGCAGCTCTTCCAGGTTGAGCAGGCGTGCCGCCTCGGCCACCTTCGCCATGCGCTCCTCGGTGGGCACCTTGGCCAGGCGCATGCCGAAGTCGATGTTGCGTGCCACCGTCATGTGCGGATAGAGCGCGTAGGACTGGAACACCATGGCGATGTTGCGCTCGCTGGGCTCGGCGGTGGTGACGTCGCGCCCGCCAATGGAGATGGCACCGCGGGTCACCGTCTCGAGCCCGGCGATCATGCGCAGCAGGGTCGACTTGCCGCAGCCGGAGGGGCCCACCAGCACGGTGAAGGAGCCGTCCTCGATGCGCAGGTTGAGGTTGGGGATCACCGTGGTCTTGCCACGGAAGGTCTTCTCGATGTCGACCAGGGTTACGTCAGCCATAGCATGTCTCTTCTTGCCGCCTGTTGTGTTTGGTTGTGGGCGTAATCGGGTTCAGCGGGTATTGCGGCGATAGCGGAACCCGGCGAAGTCCGCCGGCGTGGCGCGTCCGCTGATGTCATGCGCCGCCATACCCAGAAAGTTGCCGGTGAAGTAGCCGTGGGCGCGACCGCTGCCTTCGTCCGAGAGCAGCCCGGCGTCCAGCACCGGGCCGATCGGCCGCCACCCGGCGCTGCCCTGGGCGAAGCGGAACTGCAGCTCGCGCTCACGGATGTCGAGGCCGAGACGTACCGGCAGGCCGGGCTCGAGCGCCACGCCGCCCTCGACGATGTCGAGCTGCCCGCTGGGCCACTCGTCGTGGCAGCTCATCACGCTGAGCACCTTGTTGCCCTCATCGTTCAGGCTCACTGCGAGATAGTGGAACTTGAAGCGGTTGTAGTAGGCGATCAGCCCGGCGAACTGCTGGATGTCGTCGGGCTCGAACTCGAGTTCGGTCTCGGCGCTGCAGTGCCAGCTGTCCTGGCGCCTTGCCACCAGCGCCTGCTCGAACCAGGAACCCACCGACTCGCGGCCGTAAAGACGCAGATAACCGGGCAGCGCATCGAGCGAGAACAGCCGCTCGGGCTCGGGCGTGCGCAGCCACTGGAAATCCGCCGGCAGCGCGCCGGGCGCGAACGCATAGGTTTCCTCCTCGGCCGGCTCCCACTGCGCCACGCCGGTCTCGACGCCAGCAAGGGCCACCTCCAGCGCCGGAACGTTGCCGCCATGGGCCAGGCGCAGCCAGCCGTCCTCGCCCCACTCGACCCGCTGGATCGCCGTCTCGCGCCCCAGCGGCGAGCGGCGCGTGCCGGGCAGCGGCCGGCTGCACAGGTGCACCATATAGGTCTCGCCTTCCGGCGTATCGACCAGATCGGCGTGGCCGGCACGCTGCAGCGGATTGTCCGGATCCTGGCGCGTGGTCAGCACCGGGTTGTCCGGGTGTACCTCATAGGGGCCGGCGATCTCGCGCGAGCGCGCCATGGTCACGGCGTGGTCGTAGCCGGTACCGCCCTCGGCCACCAGCAGGTGGTACCAGCCGTCGCGGCGATAGAGGTGCGGCCCCTCGGTGAGCTTCATCTCGGTGCCGGCAAAGATGTTGCGGATCGGGCCGACCAGTTGCCTGCGCTCGACGTCGTACTCCTGCAGCAGGATGCCGCCGAAGCGATCGCCGCCCTCGCGCTGGCGGTAGTCCCACTTGAGGTTGACCAGCCACTTGCGGCCGTCGTCATCGTGGAACAGCGAGGGATCGAAGCCGCTGGAATTGAGATACACCGGGTCGCTCCAGGGTCCCTCGATGGCGGGCGCGGTGACCAGATAGTTGTGGCCATCCTTGAAGTTGCCCTCGTAGCGCTTCATGTCGGTGTAGATCAGCCAGAACAAGCCGTCGGCATGGGTCAGGCAAGGCGCCCAGATGCCACAGGAGTCGGGATTGCCGCGCATGTCGAGCTGGGCGGCCCGGGCCAGCGGCCGGCTCACCAGCCGCCAGTTGGCCAGGTCCCGCGAGTGGTGGATCTGCACTCCCGGGTACCACTCGAAGGTGGAGGTGGCGATGTAGTAGTCCTCACCGACCCGGCAGATCGAGGGATCGGGGTTGAAGCCGGGGAGAATCGGGTTGCGGATGGTATCGGTCATCGGTGTCATCCCTTGACGGAGCCGCCGGTCAGTCCGGCCACGATGTATTTCTGCGCGGCGAGGAAGAAGATCACCGCCGGCGTGATGGTCAGCGTCACGAACGCCAGGATCATGTTCCACTGGGTCAGGTACTCGCCCTGGAACTGCATCATGCCCAGCGGCCAGGTGTAGATGGAGCGGTCGTTGAGCACCACCAGCGGCAGCAGGAAGTTGTTCCAGCTCTGCACGAAGACGAACACCCCCACGGTGGCCAGGATCGGCGTCGACAGCGGCAGGGTGAACGACCAGAAGAAGCGCAGGTAACTGCAGCCATCGACGTAGGCGGCCTCGAACAACTCCTTGGGCAGCTGATCGAAGAACGCCTTGAACAGCAGGATCGCCAGCGACAGGCCGAAGGCGGTCTGCGGCAGGATCACCGCCCAGTAGGTATCCAGCAGACCCAGGTCGCGCACCTTGATGAACAGCGGCAGGATCGCCGCAGCGAAGGGGAACATCAGCCCCAGCAGCAGGTAGGAGTGGATCATCCGCGAGCCGAAGAAGCGGATCTGCGAGAACACGTAGGCCGCCGCCGCGCCCACTACCAGGGTCAGCAGCACCGTCATCGACGAGATGAAGAACGAGTTGCCCATGTAGCGCCAGAAATTGCCGTCGAGGAAGATCGCGACGTAGTTCTGCGGATTCCAGGCGTCGGGCAGCCACAGCGGGTTGGTGCGCAGCTCGGCGTTGGTCTTGAAGCCGCCGAAGAAGGACGCCAGCAGCGGGCCGATGACCAGGCTGGCCACCAGGATCAACACGATCACGCGCAGGGTGTTGCGGAAGGTTGCGCTGCTCATGTCCGCTCCTCCTTCGCCGTGGCGCGCTGGTAGAACAGCGCAATGCCGATGGCGAGCACGAACAGCACCACGGCGGCGGCACTACCGAAGCCGATGTTGAGCCGCGACAGGCCGAAGGTGTAGAGGTAGGTGACGATGGTATGGGTCGAGTTTGACGGCCCGCCGTTGGTCATCGGGATGATGATGTCGAAGATCTGCAGCGAACCGATAATGGCGAAGAAGCCGCTCACCACGATGGCGTGCTTGATCAGCGGGATCTGCACGAACAGGGCCACCTGACGCGGCTTGGCACCCTCGAGCTTGGCCGCTTCGATCAGGTCCTTGGGCACGCTCTGCAGCGCGGCGATGTAGATCATCATGTGGAAGCCGAAGTACTTCCATACGATCACCGTCATGATCGCCGGGAAAGCCCACTGGCGATCGGCCAGCACGTAGACCGACTCCTGCCCCAGGGTCTGGAACATGAAGGCGGTGATGCCGTAGTCACCATCGAAGACGAAGCTCCAGATCAGCCCGGCGGCCACCTCGGCAAGAATGTAGGGCAGGAAGAACACCAGCCGGAACAGGGTGTTGGTCGGGGTCTTGCGATACACCAGCAGCGCCAGGCCCAGCGCCAGCGGCATCTGGATGATCAACGAGACGAGGATCAGCTTGGCGGTGTTCCACAGCGCAGTGTGGAACACCGAGTGGTCGAGCAGCCGCTCGTAGTTCTGGGTGCCGACGAAGTTGGTCGGCGTGCCGTAGCCGTTCCAGGAGAAGGCACTGTAGTAGGCCGCATCGGCCAGCGGCAGGATGACGAACAGCGAGAACAGGATCAGCGCCGGGGGCAGCAGGATCAGCACGGCGGTGAACTTGCCGTTGGCCAGCCCCTGCCGCAGGCGATCGGTGTTGCTTCTCCTGTGCACGGCAGGTCGGGTCAGGGTACTCATGACGGATTCCCTTCGGAGAACGGGGCCCGGCGCGGCGTGAGCGCGGCACCGGGCATGCTCAGGTTCGTGGATGCGTCCGACGAACGGCTCAGCGGAACATCCAGGCCTCTTCGACCTGGGCAGCCGCCTCCTCGGGCGTGATCTCGCCCTGCGCCAGGTCGCCGCTGATGTCGTTTACCGTGGCACCGACGGAAGTGCCCAGCGCCTGGTCGAGGAACACCTGATGGAAGTTGGATTCGCTGAGGATCTGCGCCACCTTGCGCGCATAGGGCGTATCGAGTTCCTCCTCGGAGCCATGGGCCACCGGCACGAAGATGCCGAGCCGCGCCGCCTCGCGCTGGTTCTCCTCGTTGAGCAGGAAGCGCAGGAAGTCCACCGCCTCGTCGGAAGCGTCGCGGGTCACGGCGAAGCCGTTCATGCCGCCGAAGCTGTCATCGTTGCCGGCGCCATCGTCCACCCGGGGAAAGCGAATGAACTCGAGATCCTCGTCGGGCACGCCCTCGCCCGTCATCGAGCGCTCCTTGGAGGGGATGTAGTCCCAGTCGCCCATCAGGTGCAGGGCCGCCTCGCCGTCGCCGAACATGCCGCTGGCACGCTCGTAGGAAGTCGCCATGAAGCCCGACTGGAAGGGGTTGAGTTCGACGAAGGACTGCAGCAGCTCGCCAGCGCGCACGAAGGGCTCACCCTCGAAGCCGCCGTTCTCGCCCTCCTTGGCCGCCTCGATGCCCTCGCCGCCGGCCAGGCGCGTGGCCAGGTAGCCCCAGTAGAAGTGCATCGGCCAGCCATCCTGGCCACCCACCACGGCGGGGGTGATGCCGCTTTCGCGCAGGGCGACCACCGCCTCCTGCAGGTCCTCCCAGGTCTCGATGGCTTCGATGTCGACGCCGGCCTGTTCGGTCAGTGCGGTGTTGGCCCAGAAGCCCACTACGGTAGCGTAGAGCGGCGCGCCGTAGATGCGATCGTCCAGCGTGAAGGCGCGCACGGCCGACTCGGGATAGAGATCCTGCCAACCGTCCTGCATCTCCTCGGTGAGGTCGCGCACGAAGCCGGCCTCGACCTGGTCGCGCAGCCCCTCGCCGCCCCAGCTGTAGAAGATGTCAGGGCGCTGATTGGATTGCAGCAGGGTGGGCAGGCGCGTCTTGTAGGCCTCGTTGGCAATGTATTCGAAGACCACATTGACTCCCGGGTTCTGCGCCTCGTACTCGGCGACGATATCGGCGTAATACTGCTTCTCGACGTCGCTGATCTCGACCCGCAGCACCCGCACGGTGGTATCGGCCGCCGCAGCGAATGCAGCCAGGCCCGAAGTGAGCGCAACGGCAGCGGCCAACCAGCGCTTAGCGCGCGCCGGCTGTGACGAGCGTTGTCCTGTAATGTGCATGACGAGCTCCTTGTCTTGTTGTAAGCGCATGGTGCACCTCTTGTTCTGAGAAAATCATTGGGATGAAAAATCAGCCCCAGCCGCCATCGACGGCTATCTCCTGGCCCGTTATCGCGGCGCTATCGGCACTGGCCAGGAACAGCACGGTGGGGGCGATGTGCCTGGGCTCGAGCCGCAGCTTCAAGCACTGATGGGCCAGGATCGATGCCTCCTCTTCGGGGCCGATCCACTTCTGCAACTGGCGCTCGGTCAGGATCGAGCCGGGCACCAGGGTGTTGACGCGGATGCCGTAGCGTCCCAGGTCGCGGGCCAGGCTGCGTGTCAGGCCATGCACCGCCGCCTTGGCGGTGACGTAGGCCGACAGTTCGGGGATGGCCATCTGCACGCTGATCGAGCCGAAGTTGATGATCGCGCCGCCGCCGGCCTCGATCATCTGGTGCGCCGCTGCCTGGGCGGCGAAGAACATCGGTCGCAGGTTGAGCGACATGCGCTCGTCCCAGTAGGCAACGTCGACCTCTTGCCAGGTGTGGCGATCGTCGTTGGCAGCGTTGTTGACCAGGGTATGGATGGGCCCAAACTCCCGACCGACCTCGGCAATGGCCGCTTGCAGGGCCGCGACGTCACGGATGTCGCAGTGACGATAGTGCGGCGCCCGGCCGGTCTCTGCCTTGAGCCGCTCCACCAGCGCCTGACTGGCGGCATCATCGATATCGACGAAGGCGACACGAGCTCCCTGTCGGTGAAAGGCTCGGGTCAGTTCTGCGCCAATGCCGCTACCTCCGCCAGTGATGAAGACCACCCGCTGTTCGAGGCTGGGGTAACGCGCCGCGTCGTTGCTCATGCTCTCTCCACTTAGTTTTTTCTATTTACTAAGCGGAGAGTGGACACCCTCCAGTGGATCAGCAATGCGACGTTAGTAGAAACTCGAAGTTTATTTACCTAAATCAGATAGATTCCTGCACATGACGGGAATGGGCAGTCACTTTCGAGCATGGCCGATGGTTTTTAATTCGTTTATTCTTGGAACCAACCCGCTCTCGCAACGAACCCAGACGCTCTTCGGTACGCTACGCGTGGGCATCGGCTTCATCCGTTTTTCCGCTGTGCGCGGACCGCAGGGCCTCCTTACTCTATGTCTACCAGCAATCAACAGCACAAGGCGGGCGATCTCCACTTCCTCAAGCGGCTCAACCGTAGCGCCATTCTCGAGCTCGTGCGTCGTACCCCCGGCCTCACTCGTGCCGACATCGCCACCCAGGCTCAGTTGACCAAGGCCACCGTGGGTGCCGGCGTGCAATCCCTGCTGAATCAGGGTTGGCTGCGGGAAGGGGAGCTGCAGAAGAGCAGCGGCGGTCGCCCGGGTCGTGCTCTGCACCTCAACGAAGAGCAGCACGTCCTGCTCGGTGCCGAGGTTGGCGTACATGGGTTACGCCTGGTGGCCTGTACGCTGGCGGGCCAGGTGCTGGTTTCACACCACGAGCACCTCGTGCCCACTACCCCCGAAGTCACTGCCGAGCTGCTTGGGGAACTGCTGCACGGGCTGATGCAAGAAGCTCCGGTCAAGAAGCGCCGTTGTCTGGGCCTCGGCATTGCCCTGCCCGGCCCTATCGCACCCAACAAGCCGGTACTGCGGCTGGCTCCCAACCTGGGCTGGCGAGACGTGCGTTTCCTCGAGCTGCTTCGTCCCCACCTGCCCCACCTGGAGGGCACCTGGCTGATGGACAACGAAGCGAAGTCGGCGGCCTTCGGCGAACTCTACTTCCGTACCGGCAACATTCCCGAGTCGCTGGTTTACGTCAGCGCCGGCACCGGCATCGGTAGCGGCATGGTGGAGGGCAGCCACTTGCCGCTGGTCACTCGCGGCATCCAGGGTCTGGCCGGTGAGATCGGGCATACCGTCCTGCAACCCGGGGGGCTCTACTGCCACTGCGGCAATCGCGGCTGCGCCGAAACTCTGGTCAGCGGCTGGTCGATCCGCGCCGCCCTGGGCATTGCGGAAGAGGAAGACCTCATCGAGAGCTTGCTGCCAAGGCTGGATGAGCCCGACGTGCAGGTCACGCTGCGCCGGGCCGGCGAAGCGCTGGGAGTCCTGCTGCTCAACCTGCACCACACCCAGAACCCCTCCGAGATCGTGCTGGGCGGCTCCCTCACCCAGTTGGGCGCTCCCCTGCTCGGCCCCGCCCTCGACTTCTTCAAGGCCAATCAGAACCGCCTGCTCGGCACCACTCAGCAGGTACCGCTGCGGGTGGTTCAGGACTCCACCTTCATCGCCGCCAGAGGCGCCGCCGCCCAGGTTCTGGCCAGCATCATTCACGGCTCGAGCGATCTCGGCGACACCTTTTTCTGATACGCCCCCTGCGGATCGCGACCAAGGTCGATACCATCCACTAAGTTAAAAGATTGAACTTAGTGGCTTCATCGCCCAGGATAAAACCGGATACACCTAGCTGTGCATCCGTCGGACCGAATCCATCATCGACAACAACCGCAGGAGCCCGTCATGTCCCTGGAAGGCAAGATGCTGATCGGCCGCGAGGCCGTCAGCGGCAGTTCCACGCCCATCCACGCCGTCGACCCCGCCACCGGTGAGCGGCTGGCACCCGCCTACGCCGGTGGCACCCAGGCCGAGGTGGAGCGCGCCTGTGCCTTGGCCGAAGAGGCATTCGGCGTCTACCGCGAGACGACGCTGGAGCAGCGCGCCACATTCCTCGAAACCATCGCCGGCGAGATCGAGGCCATCGGCGATGAACTGATCGAACGCGCCATGGCCGAGACCGGCCTGCCCCGCCCCCGCCTCGAGGGCGAGCGCGGCCGCACCTGCGGCCAGCTGCGCCTGTTCGCCAAGGTGGTACGCGCCGGCGAGTGGCTCGACCTGCGCCTCGATCCGGCCCTGCCCGAGCGTGAGCCGCTGCCCCGCGCCGACCTGCGCCAGCGCCACATTCCGCTCGGCCCGGTCGCCGTGTTCGGCGCCTCGAACTTCCCGCTGGCCTTTTCCGTGGCCGGTGGCGATACCGCCTCGGCACTCGCTGCCGGCTGCCCGGTGATCGTCAAGGCCCACTCCGCCCACCC